>JAICVS010000003.1 GCA_025935195.1 Ktedonobacterales bacterium | reverse complement strand
GTCCCTCCGTATCCTCTGTGGTGAAATTCCGTACCCGTTCCGCTCAATGGCGAGCGAGGAGAAGAGCATGAAATTCGCGCAACGCATGGGCCAGCTGGGCACCGAGACCGCGTTCGAGGTGCTGGTGCGCGCCAAGGCGCTCGAAGCGCAGGGCCGCGAGGTCGTCCACCTGGAGATCGGCGAGCCGGACTTCGACACGCCCGCCGCCATCACCCAGGCCGCCTGCGACGCCCTGCGCGCCGGCTACACGCACTACACGCCCGCGCCCGGCATGCCAGAGTTGCGTGAGGCCATCGCCGCCGACGCGACGGCGCGGCGCGGCGTCACCTTCAGCGCCGACGACGTAGTGGTGACGCCCGGCGGCAAGCCGATCATGTTCTTCTCCATCCTCGCGCTGGTGGATGCGGGCGACGAGGTGGTCTACCCCAACCCCGGCTTCCCGATCTACGAATCCATGATCGAGTTCGTCGGCGCCCGCGCCGTGCCGATCCAACTGGAGGAGGCACGCGACTTCTCGCTGGACGTGGAGAAGCTGTGCGCCGCGATTGGCCCGCGCACACGCATGGTCATCCTCAACTCGCCGCACAACCCCACCGGCGGCATGCTCTCGCGCGCCGACCTGGAGCTGCTCGCCGAGACGGTGCGCCGGCATCCCGACCTGATCGTGCTCTCCGACGAGATCTACAGCCGCATGATCTACGAAGGCGAGCATACGAGCATCGCCGCGCTGCCAGGCATGCGCGAGCGCACCATCGTGCTGGATGGCTTCTCGAAGATCTACGCCATGACCGGCTGGCGCCTGGGTTACGGCCTCTTCCCGCGCGAGCTGGCGCCCGCCGTCGCCAAGCTGATGAGCAACAGCAACTCCTGCACGGCGACCTTTACACAGATGGCCGGCGTCGCCGCGCTCACTGGCTCGCAGGCGCCCTGTGACGAGATGGTGGCCGAGTTCCGGCGGCGGCGTGACGTGATCGTGGCCGGCCTGAACGACATCCCCGGCCTCACCTGCCGCACGCCGCGCGGTGCCTTCTACGTCTTCCCCAACATCACCGCCACCGGCATGAGCTCGCGTGAGGTGGCCGACCTGCTGCTCTACGAAGGCGGCGTCGCCGCGCTCGCCGGCACGGCCTTCGGCGCCTACGGCGAGGGCTACATCCGCCTCTCCTACGCCAACTCCATTGAGAACATCGAGAAGGCGCTGGCGAGCATCAAGCGCACGCTGGCGGCGCACGCGCATCCAGTGGCGGCCGCTACGGCCGCGCGCGCGAACGGGCGGCGCACGGCGGGGACCAAAGCGGGGACCAAAGCGAGCGCCAATGGCAAGGCCAGCAAGACCGGCAAAACCGCATCCGCGAAGCGCGGAGATGGCAAGACGCGAGCGGTCGCGACGTCCGGCGAGTGAGCGGGCGTTGTCACGCGGACTGAATGGCGACGATGGAGGGCGCATCCGACGCGCTCCGCATCCTTCTGTCGGTCGTGATACCGCTTTGCGTTGGGGCGGTGTCATGCGTTGGCTCCCCGGCATTGATGCCGGGCGGCGCTCCCCTCGCCCACATCCGTCTCAGTTGTGATGTATTTAACAATTTATCAGTTGCGTTCTTTGTGCTTCATGGTAGAATGCAAAGGAAGCGTATGCCGTCCGTCACGGCGCGACGATTGTGCAAAGCCGTTACGGATGTGCTATGCTTCAGGCCGGTTTGGGCTGTCGGCGCCCGCTGCTGGCGACGGTGTATGCTGCAGGTATGGTGGGGCAACACAGGACGTCGTTCGACCTCCCACTTGCACGCTTCTTGCCTACCCGTTCATCTTAGCCCGCCTGTGCTATGGCATCCGCACTGCCACCACCTGTGCGCCATCATTGGGTACACTGATGGTGAACAGGAAGGCGAGCCAGAACGACTGAGGTGCAAGGTGCATAGTATTGGAAGCGCAAGCTCCACTAAGGAGACCTCGATGTCCATGCCGCTCCTGTGTCCCTTCTGCCAGCGGCCGCTTGAGGTGGTCGTCGTCAACCCCGCTGGCGAGCTGATCGGCTGCGAGGACTGCGCGGAGGAGCGCGGTCTGGCCGGCGAGGTGCTCACGCTCGACGAGTGGAACGCCCCCGCCGCGGTGGAGGAGGTGCTGGCCCGCTTTGGCCTGAAGCATGCGCAGGCGGGCAAGCCCACGACCACGGGGACGGATCGTCCCCGCGCCCACTACTGGGAGGTCATCAGCGACGACGCGCGCTATTTCCTGCGCCGTTTCTACTCCTGGTATCCCGCGTCGGCGATCCAGCACATGCACAGCGTGTTGGCGCACCTGGCCTCCGGCCCGGACCCGCTGCCCGTCCCGCGCGTAGTGCCTGAGGCCGGCTCCGGCCAGAGCTACACCCAGGCCGCCGGCACCTGCTGGGCGCTCTACCGCGCCCTCGACGGCCACATCGCCAGCCCGCAGGAGTGGATGTGGGGCCGGCCCAAGGCCGCGGAGATGCTCGCCACGCTGCATCGCCGCATCGAAGGCTTCGTGCCGGAGGGCGAGGAGTTCGCCCCCTGGAGCGCCTGGACCATCGAGACGGTGGATCGCGTCCTCGAGAGCTGGCAGCCGCACCCCGACCTCGCGCCGGAGCTGCTGGCGCACATCCGCGACCGGCTGGCGACGCGCTATTTCGAGAATCTCTATCCCGCGCTGCCCAAGCTGATCGTGCATGGCGACTACGTCGCCGCCAACGTGCTCTGGCGTGGCGACGCCATGAGCCTGGCCGTGAGCGGCATCCTCGACTTCGAGAAGGTGCATCGTGACACGGCGCTCTTCGATTTCGCCTGGGGCCTGGGCGACCGCCGTCCGCCGCTGCTACGTGCCAGCATCGCCACCTACAGCCGCGTGCGCCCGCTCTCCATCCTAGAGCGCGAGGCGGTCCCCGAGGCGCTGCTGCTCGGCGCGCTGATGGGCATTGACATGCAGATGACCTATTTCAACAACCAAGACGAGGTCTCGCGGCTGGCTCAGGAGCTGGCCTACATGGTGCGCGACCTCGAATCGCTGCGCAAAGCCGCCGCGGCCAAATAACCGAACAAACACATAGCCCTGCCGCGCATCGGCCGCTCGGATGGCGGCTCATGCCAGTGTAGGCTAGAGTATTGTCGTTGCCAGCTCACGCGCGTGAGCGATGTCATTCGCGCGCGTTGGCCGCACCTGATCGGCAGAGAGCGTCGCCACGGCAATCGTCTCGCCGCTCAGTATCATGAACTCGACAGTATATCCCTTGCCGCCTTGATGCACCATCACCACTGTACCCAGGTCGCGGGCGCGCAGATCATGCTAGGGCAGATTCGTCGTCAACACAACAGTGCTCAGTTCATCTATCATCTATTGGCTCCCTACTTGTTGGTGCCGCGCTCTACCTGATCTGCCAAGGCGGCGAGGAAATGCCCAAAATCGGGGAAGAGCATACGCGAAGGGCCACACTCATGATCCCAATCAATGATCTGCCCCATCGTACCATCCAATGCCGGGGCCAGATCTAGACACGTAAGATTGCCTGCGCTATCGGAGCCGAAGGGAACCCAGCGGCGGTGCCACCAGACGGGCTGGATAGGACCAGTCTTCCAGCCAGAGCGCACGACCTCCTCCGTGAAATAGTGGGGGGGCTGCCGTGCCCACTCATCGTCGTGCGGTAACTCCTCCAGAATTCGCCAAGTCTTGGCTATGTCCTCGAGTGGCAGTATCTCCATGTCGGTGACCAGTTGCATCGTAAAGCCCCCATCGTGCAGGCGATACGATGCTCGGAAGTCCTCGGGCAGGGTGACCTCCAGCACACCTTCCAGTTGTTCAATCGCTCGCTCGGAGGCTCCGGGAGCGAGTTGCGGCCCGGTCGAAGACGCATGTAGGCGCAAGCCGGCTTCAATTCGCTGCCACACTTGGTCAATTGCATCCATCAGGCGCCCCTGCCCTCATCTCCGGCATCCGTCGGGTAACCTGTCTCGTCTGTTGACGTCTCCGTGCCTCGCAACGCGGCAGGTCACGCGCTCCGCCGCGACTTCGCTTCCCACATGCCGGCGGCCAGCCAGACCCAGACGTAATGCACCCCGGCGTCGCGCATGGCGATGGCACGGTGGTAGCCGTCGCAGAGCAGCACGCCGTCGGTCACACGCCGGCCGTCGCCGCCCAGGCCCACCAGCGGCGGAAAGTGGCCGCCGCGACGCACGGCCGCGCGGTAGCGGCGCAGTTTGGCCGAGGCGAGATCCACACTGCGCAGCAGGCAAAGCTGATCCAGTTCCACCAAATGCAGCTCCCAGCGATAGCGCATCGCCTCGAAGGCGTCCGCCTCCTCTGCCGGCATCACCGCGTGCAGGTAGGCGTCCACATGCATGCGCGCATCCGCGGGCGAGAGCGAGCGCAGCGTATCGAAGTCGGCGCAGGGAGCCACCGCCGAAAGGGGTATGCGCTGCGCGTTCTTGCCAGCGTGGGCCGCGGGTGCGCGCCGCCGTGCGGGAGCCGCCGCGACGGCCACGGACACATCCGCCCGCGCCGCCGTCCCGGCCGCCCGCTCCGTCGCCGCCTCACGGCGTGCGGCCCCTCGCCGCTCGCGCTGCTTCCCGCCCCCGCCCGCCATCATCTCACTCCTCGCCAATTCGTCACTCGCTCGTTCGCGGATACGGCCGGCAGCGTACGCCCCCGCGGCTCAGCCGTCAATATGTCGGCTGGATACTTGCTCCCGGCTGCCAGCGTGCGCCGCGCATGGGTACTACGCACGCGCCATGCCGAGCCAATCGGGCATACGCGCGAAACCTGGCCGCATGCGCCGTCCAGGGCGTCACGTGGCGCCGGGCGCTCGTCCAGCCGCCCGTCTACCATGTGCTGAAACGATGTGGCCGCGCCGGACGTGAAGCGGATAGTACCTCCGGCGGCGCTTCCTCGGCTACTTCAATATCTGGCTCGCCACCACCATCTTCTGAATCTGGTTCGTGCCCTCGTAAATCTGCGTGATCTTGGCATCACGGAAGAGTTTTTCCACTGGATATTCACGGATGTAGCCATAGCCGCCGAAGATCTGCACGGCGTCCGTCGTCACCTCCATCGCCACATCCGACGCGAAGTTCTTCGCCATGCTACTCTCGTACAGGAACGGCCGCCCCGTCTCCGTCACCCGCGCCGACCACCACGTCATCAGCCGCGCCGCCTGCACCTTGGTCGCCATGTCGGCCAGCATGAACTGGATGCCCTGGTTCGCCGCGATGGGCTGGCCGAACTGCACGCGCTCCTTCGCGTAGTCGCGCGCGTATTCGTACGCCGCCCGCGCGATGCCCAGCGCAATCGCCGCCACCATCGGCCGCGAGCGATCCAGCATCGTCATCGCCAGTTTGAAGCCGCTGCCCTCCGCGCCCAGCCGGTTCTCCACCGGCACGCGCACGTCGTCTAGCAGCACCTCGCCGGTGTGCGAGCAGCGGATGCCCAGCTTCTTCTCCTTCTTGCCGCCCGCCAGGCCCGGCGTCTCGCCCGGCACGATGAACGCCGTCACGCCGCGATAGCCGAGCGCGCGGTCCACCGTGGCGAAGACGACGTACAGGTCCGCGATACCGCCGTTGGTGATGAAGCGCTTGGCGCCGTTGAGGATGTAGCTGTCGCCCTCGCGCCGCGCCGTGGTGGTCATCGCCGCCACATCCGAGCCAGCGCCCGGCTCCGTCAGCGCCATCGCGCACAGGCCGTTGCGCTCGACGATGGGCTTGAGCAGCCGCCGCTTCTGCTCGTCCGTTCCCGCCAGCAGGATGGGGATGCTCGCCAGGTGCGTGCCGCCGAGCACGGTGGCGACGCCGCCGCAGCCCCAGGCCAGCTCCTCGGTGATGATGCAGTTGGTCAGCTCGTCGGTGATGCCCAGCCCGCCGATCTCCTCGGGGAAGGCGAAGGTGGTCAGCCCCAGCTCGCCCGCCTTCTTCACCAGCTCCCAGGGGAACTCCTCGCGCTCGTCCAGCTCGGCGGCGACGGGGCGAATCTCCTGCTCGGCGAAGGTGTGCGCCAGCTCTCGCATGGCCTGCTGCTCGTCGCTGAGGGTGAAATCAATCATGAGGCTGTATCTCCTGGCTCACATGCGCTTGACGGACAATGGTGGGTGATGATAGGCGATGCCGGCAGTGTAGCACCGGCGAGCGACGCGCGGGAAGGAGAGGTGAGGGGCCGCTACCGCTTGCGCGCCGGCCTGTCACACCACAAGCTTCTCAAGCGCGACCTGCGCGAGCCGTACTGGCAGGGGCAAGTCGCGCCGCGTCAGCTGAACTGCGGCTTGCCGATCTCCCGGCATGAATTCCAAGGCGAAGCCAGTTGCCCTCAGGCGTCAAGTGCTCCGTGGGATTAGCCATGGCCTCCTCCCGGAGGCCATGGCCCAGGTACTCGCCTGGCGACATGCCACTCGTATACTCCGCACCTCTGCCATCTGGCCAACGAGTCGCCATAAAGTGTGCTGTACAAGCTCGATTGACGTGCACCACAGCGCCACGTTATCATCGGCATGCATGGGTTCACTCTCGTGAGGAGGAGCGCTCCTTCATGGTCGCGGACGCCCCATCGGCACTCGCGGAGCCGTCGCTCGTGCGCCGTATCTGGCGCCTCTTGGGCAACCGATGGGTCCGTCTTATTCTCGCGCTGCTCCCTGCCCTGACGTTCTTCGGCGCATTCTCGCCGATTTTCTCGCCACTCATCTATCCCGCGCTTGCCCCAGCAGGATGGCACAACATCACGCCGCACGGCAAGACGGTTCTTTACGGAGTCGCCTCCAGCGAGGATATGCCCGGCCTGATGCTGGCCTGCGGCTCTTCGTTTACCATCGCCCCCACAGACCCCAGCACCTGGCTGATTGGGCATCTACACTTCTGGCTCACGCACGACGGCGGCACGCATTGGCAACTCCTCCATCCACCATTTGAGAACGGCGATGACTGTGAGGTCGCCGCTCCGCCCGGCGGCAATGGCACGCTGTTTGCCGGCATCCTGCCCAAGTTTAGCCTCACGCCGCCGACGACGGCATCGACCGCAACGCTCTGGGTCAGCCACGACGCCGGCACGACCTGGCACCGTGTCACTGCGAACACAGCTGTGGCAGGCCACTGGCCCCACGTCGACATCGGCTCCTATTACCGTCACGGCGTGCTCTATGGTGACCGCACTGTCGATTCGCCCGACGGAAGTTCCTCAGTGTTCGCGATGAGTATAGACGACGGCGCGACATGGACAACTATCGAATCTGCGCTGAGCGGGCTGGAACGGCAAGGCTGGCAGGTTGACACCGACCCGCTTCCCGACTACCGCGGTGAGCATGCATGGTATCGCGCGCTCTCACACAGCGGCCAGCCACCAATGCTCGAACACTCCAGAGACGATGCGCGCCACTGGGATGTTGTCGGACCAATGGGCACTGAGCCGCTGCGCGATGTGCTACTCGCTACGACGCCACATGCGCCCGAACGCCTCTGCGCCGCACACATAGCTGGGCAAGCCGACCACGTCAGCCTGCTCAGCAGTGCGAATGGCGGAAGTACCTGGCGCACCGGGATGAACCCGCCCAACGCGCCGAGCACCTCGGGCGAGATGTACTGGCTGGAAATCAGCACTGGCGGTGACTGCTATCAGGGGTATCACTATCGCATCGTCTCGCCGGGCAAATCGCAGACTCTGCTCGGCTATGGCGTCTGGCACCTCGGCGCAGACTCCACCGTCATGCAGATCCTGCCGATCGGCAACGACATGAACCTCGACGACCTTGCCACTGAGTATGTCCCGGCGGGCTCGGGATTGCCGTCGCGCCTCATCGTTGAGCCGATGTTGGCCGATCACACCTGGGCCGCCGTCTTCAGCGGCCTCGCAGACGAAAACAACGACCAACGCATCCTCTGGCATGCCGCACCCTGATTCGGTCCTGTTGCCCAGGCATCTCATACACGCGGGGATTAGCCGTGGCCTTCAGGCCGCGAGGCATGCCTCCGGCGCTATCTCATAACAACTCTGTGGCTGTTGTTGTAGTTTCCCATGGCGCCAATCCGCATGACATCAGCCTTGGCACCATCTACATGTATCTACAACATCGCGGGAGTTGTTATCACTGACTCACGGCGAAGCGGTCGGTCGCGCGGATGATCGCCTGGGTGACGCCGGGAACGGTGGGGATGTGGCCGGCGTCATCCACGATCACCAGCTCGGCACGCGGCCAGACACGCCGCAGCTCCCAGGCGTTGGCAAGAGGCGCTTGAAAGTCGAAGCGGCCGTTGATGAGCGCGCCGGGAATCTCGGCCAGCGCGCCCGCGCCGCGCAGCAGCACGCCATCTTCCAGCCAGGCGTTGTGGCGCACGTAGTGAGTGACGATGCGCGCGAACGCCAGCGCGTAGGCGGGATCGGTGAAGCGCGGGGAAAGGCTATCCGACGGCGGCCAGCCCGGCGTCGCGGACTCCCACAGGCACCACGCCTCGGCGGCGCGCTGGCGGACCGCGGGATCGGCGTCGTTCAGCAGCCGGGAGTAGGCCACGACGACATCGCCGTCGCGCTCCGCGGGCGGCAGCGACGCGCGCAGGCGGTCCCATTGCTCTGGGAAGAAGCGCGCCAGCCCGCCACGGAAGGTCCAGTCGAACTCCGTGTGCCGTCCGGTGGTGACGCCGAACAAAACCAACTCCGTGACCCGCTCCAGATGGCTTTCGGCGTAGGCGAGCGCGAGTGTGCTGCCCCAGGAGCCGCCGAACACCAGCCAGCGTTCGATACCCAGGTGACTCCGCAGCCGCTCCATGTCCACGATCAGATAGGCGGTGGTGTTGCGCGCGAGATCTATCTCCGGCGCGCTGGCGTGCGGCCGGCTGCGCCCGCAGTTGCGCTGATCGAAGAGCACGAGGCGGTAAGCGGCGGGATCGAAGAGGCGGCGATGCCACGGAATGCAGCCGGAACCGGGGCCGCCATGCACGACGACGGCTGGCTTGCCGTGCGGATTGCCACAGGTCTCCCAATAGACGCGATTGCCGTCGCCCACGTCCAGCATGCCATGCGCGTACGGCTCGATCTCCGGGTACAGATCCACCATAGCCGCTGCCTCCATAGCCGCGCCTTGCGCTCTCGTCTCCATCCCCTCTCGATCCCATCTCTCCTAGCCGAATCGGCAGGCGCTCCCTGCCGGAACGCGGGATGCGCCCGATGGCCAACGTATCGTATCACTGACGAGAGGAGGACGCGATGTACGTCTATCTGGAAACCGAGCGCCTGACGCTGCGCCAGCTCACCCAAGCTGATGTGGACAACCTGTTCGCGCTGGACAGCGATCCCGCCGTGATGCGCTACCTCAGCGGCGGCACGCCGACGCCCCGCGACGTGATCGCGCACGAGATTCTGCCGCGCTGCCTCAGCTCCTACGAGCGCTACGACGGCTACGGCGTCTGGGCAGCCATCGAGAAGGCCAGCGGCGACTTCCTGGGATGGTTCAGCTTCCATCCCCATGACGACGGCAACCCCGGCGAGATCGCACTGGGCTACCGGCTGCGCCGCGCAGCCTGGGGCAAGGGCTACGCCACCGAAGGCGCGCGTGCGCTCATCCGCAAGGGCTTCACCGCGCTGGGCGCCGAGCGTGTGATCGCCACCACCTATCAGGACAACCGCGCCTCGCGCCGCGTGATGGAGAAGGCCGGCCTGACGCTGGCGCGCACATTTCGCCTCACCCCCGCCGACCTCGCGGCCGCCGGCACCTTCCACGCCACATCTCAGGATATATGGGACGGCGATGATGTCGAGTACGCGCTGAACAAAGCCGACTGGGAGCGGCGGGAGCGGGAAGCCTGACCACAGCACCACTTCACGATACGATTTGCGAAAGGCGATGGACGCATGCGCGGCTTCTACTGGCTGATCGAGGGTGAGCTGGCGGGGTGTCCCTGCCCCGGCGGCTTCGGCGGGCACGGGCCAAACGCTGCCTGGAGCGGCGGAGGCGGGAATGGGAATGGAGCCAGCGCCGCGCGCCTGGACGACGACCTCGCCTGGCTGCGCGAGCAGGGCATCGGCGCGCTGCTCACCCTCACCGAGGAGCCACTGCCGGTGGACGCGCTCGCCCGCAACGGCCTGGAAAGCCTGCATATCCCCGTGATGGACATGAGCGCCCCCACGCCGCGCCAGTTCGAGGAGGCGCTCGCCTTCATTGACCGCATGCGCGCCGCCAGCCACGCCGTCGCCGTCCACTGCTTGATGGGCCAGGGCCGCACCGGCACCATCCTCGCCGCCTATCTCATCCGCGCCGGCGCGAGCGCCGAGGAGGCTGTCGCCCGCGTGCGCGTCGTCTGTCCCGGCGCCATCTGCGCGCCGATCCAGGAGGACGCCCTGCGCGCCTTCACGCTCCGCAAAGACTGGATCGTGTAAGCCCACTTCGGGAAGGTGTTGTTGTTCTCCGGCATGAATGCCACAGCGAATCCCGTGGAGCAACTGGAGCATAGGGCAACGGGATTACCCCCAGCATTCATGCCGGGGAGCCGTTACTCATGTTACTCGTGCGCCAGCGCGGCGGCCAGCCTGGGCAGCGAGACATCGTAGCGATACTGGACGCTCATGTGGCCGTCGTCGAACTCCTCGTACTCGTGCGCGATGCCGCGCTCGCCCAACCGCTTTGCCATCTGACGCGCGCCGTAGTGTAGGCTGAACTCGTCGCGCGTGCCGCAATCCATGTAGAGCAGCCGCAGCCGGCGCAGGTTCTCGCCGTAGCGGTCCAGCAGCTCGACGGGGTCCCATTCCAGCCAGCGCGCCCACACCTCCGCGATACGCTCGCAGGTGTGCGGGTCGAACGGCAGGCCGATGCCGAGCGGCGCGGCGGGGTCGGGCGAGTAGCACGCCGCCATCGCCAGGATGTTGAGCGCGGCCATATCCTCCCCGCGCTTCTTCACCCGCGCCGCGAACTGTTCCCACCATGCCGCGACACCGCCCGCCGCGTTCACCGCGTTGCAGAACAGTGGGAAGTCCTTGGCGTAGCATAACTCGAACGCCATGTCGCCGCTGTGGCAGGCCAGCGCGCCGAAGACATCCGGGTGGCGCATGCCCAGGATCATCGAGCCGTAGCCGCCGCTGGACTTGCCGAAGACGCCGCGCCCTTCCGCCGCCGCAATCGTGCGATAGTGCGCATCCACCCACGGCACGATCTCCGCGATCACGTACTCCTCGTAGCGGCCCGTCGCGCTGGAATTGAGATACTGGCTGCCGCCGTAGCGCGTGAAGCAGTCCGGCAGCACGAAGATGGCATGCGGCATGCCGGCCGCGTAGAGTCGCTCCAACCGCTCTGTCAGGTTCGGCTGCCAGGCGTCGTCGTTGAGCAGCATCACGCCCCGGCCGGTGAAGCCCGTCAGTCCGACGATGACGGGATAGCGCCGGCCGGACTCCGCGTAGCCCGGCGGCAGTACGATGGGCAGCCTGCGCGTCGCCGGATCGCCCAGCGGGTTATCCGCCAGCGCCGCGCTCGTGAATGCGGGCATCTCGACGGTGACACGCTCTCTCGCCCGCGTGGGCGAAATGGTCGTCTCGCTCATCGCTTCGTGCATGATCTCGCTCCCTTCCCGGCGCTCGCGCCGCCCCCAGGCTACGTGTTCGGTCCAAGGCGCGCCTCGGGCACGAGCGGCTCGAACAATTCGATGGGATTGCCCGACGGATCTTCGAGGATAGCCTGTTTGCCGCCCACTCCGGTAATGATGCCGCTGCGGAAGCGGGCCCCCGCCTGGCGCAGGCGTTCGACGGCGGCGCCGAGGTCGGCGACTTCAATCGCGAAGCGGTTCCAGCCGCCCGGCTCGGGTATGGTCCCGTCGGGCATCGCCTGACCGCCGCCGCCCGCTGCGTTTGGCGCGCTGAGCACGAGGCGCAGGTCGCCGCGGGAGAGCATAGCAAACGCCGGAGCGGGATGCATCACCTCCTGAAAGCCGAGCTGCTCGCGGTAAAACGCGATGGCGGCATCCACATCATGCACGATGTAGCGAACCTGAACCGAAGCCACGCGGCTGCCCTCCTTCCACTGTGCCGTCCCGCGGCGGAGCACGCGCACCGCTCGCGCTCACAGCACGCCGGGATCATAGCACCGCCAGTTCGTGGGTCGTCGAACGCGCCCCCGCGCACGTCGAGCGCATCCACCTGCTGTGCCCGAATCGCCCGGCTCCCTTCCCCTTCCCCGCGTTCAGCGCATTGACGCGCTCTCGCGCACGCGCCACAGGCTCGGTCCCACGGCACGGGACGTGCTGGCCGAGAGCGGACGCGCGGACCGTGAGGCACTGCCCGCACCTAGCAATTATCAAGACATCGCACCAGGAGCGGATAGGAGAGGGGAGCGGATAGATGGCAGGACAACTTGATGGCACGGTGGCGCTTATCACCGGCGCCAGCAGCGGCATCGGCGCGGCGACGGCGCGAGCGCTGGCCCACCACGGCGCGGCAGTCGCGCTGGCGGCGCGGCGCAAGGAACGCCTCGATCAACTGGCTGGGGAGATGACGGGGCGGGGCGGCCGCGCGCTCGTCATGGAAACTGACGTGACCGACAAGACCCAGGCGCAGGCCGCCGTCGCGCGCACGGTGGCCGAGCTGGGACGACTCGACATTCTGGTGAACAACGCCGGCGTGATGCTGCTCGGCCCCATTGAAAACGCCCCGCTCGATGAGTGGGAGCGGATGGTGCGCCTGAACGTGCTGGGCCTGCTCTACACGGCGCACGCCGCCCTGCCACACCTCTTGCGGGCGGCAGAGGACGCGCCACGCCGGGTCGCCGATCTGGTCAACGTCAGCTCTGTCGCCGGCAGAGTCGCGCGCAGCGGCGCGGGTGTGTACGACGTGACCAAGTTCGGCGTGGTCGCCTTCAGCGAGTCGCTCCGCCAGGAGGTGACGAAACGACATGTGCGCGTCGCGGTGATCGAGCCGGGATTCGTCGCGACCGAGTTGGGAAGCCACGTACGGGAGGAGGTGCGCGAGCAAAGCTTGCGGTTCCTGGCTGGCGTTGAGTCCCTGCAAGCGGAGGACATCGCCGACGCCATCCAGTACATCGTGACACGCCCACGCCGCGTCGCCATCAACGAGGTCTTGATCCGCCCGACCGAACAGGTCTGAGATGGCGATCATCGCCGTGGCGGTCGCGCTCGGCGTTACCCCGCCGCGTGCGCTTGCCGTAGCGGCTCGACGACCTCGCCTACCAGCCGGTGACAGATGCCCTCTGGGTACGGCGCGCGCAGGTTGAGGATGACGTGCCGCGCGCCAGCCGCGATGTAGGCCCGCGCCGACTCACGCACGCCGACCAGGTCCGCCGGCGTCACCGTCACCTGCACCGAGCGCGTGATGCTGGCCGGGTCGCGGCCGATGGCGCGGCAATGCTCGTCTAGCACCGCGCTCTTGTGCGTGAAGGTCTCCACCGGCCCGCCCGCGAAGTTCCAGATGTCCGCGTACTCGGCGACGACACGGAGCGTCAGTTGCTCCCCGCCGCCACCGATCACGAACGGCGGATAGGGCTTTTGGATGGGCTTGGGCTCGCAGCGCGCGCCTTTGAGCTGGTAGTAGCGGCCCTCGAAGTCGGGCGCCTCCTCCGTCCACATGCGCCGGATGACCGCGCACGCCTCGCCCAGCCGGCGGATGCGCTCACCAGCCGGATAGAGCGGGATGCCATACGCGCTATGCTCCAGCTCGTTCCAGCCGGCGCCGATGCCAAAATCGAGCCGGCCGTTCGAGATGATATCCACCGTCGCGCCCATGTTGGCGAGCACGGCGGGATGGCGGTAGGTGTTGCCCGTCACCATCACGCCGACACGGATGCGCCGCGTCTGGGCGGCGAGCGCGGCCAGCAGTGTCCAGCCTTCCAGGCAGGGGCCGGTCGGGTCGGAGCCGAGCGGCATGACCTGGTCGAAGTCCCAGGCGTGCTCCAACAGCGGCTCGCCGTCCGCCTCTTGCCAGTCGCGCAGCATGTCGTCGTACGCCGTGAACTGTGGCGCCGTCTTGATGCCAAAGCTCGTCGTGTGATCCGCCATCTCGCCTTGCCTCCCCGCGCTCGCGCTCCGTTGCGTCCAGCATCTCCATTCCGTGGCGATGCCACTTCTTATCAGAGAGCCTACCACCCGGCGCGCGGGCGAGCCAAGAGCGCGGCGGAGAGACGAGTTCCCCCCTCGCCTCCGCGGAGGCGAGGGGGCTAGGGGGTGAGGACTCCTCGCCCTACACGGCCGTGATCACGACGTTGCCGGCGTCCACCTTCACCGCCAGCGTGCCGCTCGCGCCCTCACCCAGCGCCCCACTGGCGGATGCGCTGGCGAAGGTGCGCCGCGAGTTCACCGGCCAGCCGGAGACATCCACATTGCCGGCGTGGGTGCGCGCATCCAGGAAGACGGCGGTGGCGCGCGGCAGCCGCAGCCGCGCGTTGCCCGCGTTCACCGCGGCGCTCAGCGATGCGCCAGCCGCCAGCGCGCCCTCCAAGGTCAGGTTGCCGGCGTTGAGCGAGAGATCGGATCGCTCGCCGAAGGTGACGCCGGCCGTATCGAGGTTGCCCGCGTTCAGCTTGGCGTGGAAGACGCCCGCGATGCCCTCGACGCGCACATTGCCGGCGTTGACGTGCAGATCCAGGTCGGTCGCCACCGGCGTGACCACCTCCACATCCACCGTGTACGACTTGCGCCAGAAGCTGAAGTCGTGCGGCTCGGTGATGATCGAGATCGTATCGCCCTCCTGCCGCGCGTCCACATGCAGCTTCTCCAGGTCGCCGGCATCCGTCGTGCCGAAGATGCCGTTACGCGCCCGCTTCGTCACCGTCACCGCTACCTGCCCCGCCGCGCCCGCTCGAATTGTCACGTTGCCCGCGGTGTTGCGCAGGTGGATACGCGGCGCACCCGTCACCGCGAACTCATGTTGTTCCGTCGCCAATACCGCCATCGTCGCCGCTCCTCTCGTATGCCGCTCGTCCGCCGCATGCGTCCGGCGCGAAGCCGGACGCCTCATCCCACGCTCTTTTCCATACTACCCAGTCGGTATACAAATAGTACCGTCACAACGGCGGCGTGTCAAGGGGATGCCGAGGAGATCGCGGCGCTGTCCCTGCCGCTCGCGCCGGTGCCCGGCGCACATCAGGCCCGCCGCGATGCGTCAGCCTTCCTCGCTCGCACTGTCCGCTGCCAGCGGGGGCGATGATGTGGCGCCGAAACGCGCGCGCAGCTTCGAGCGCCAGCCCGCGCCGTCGTCGTCCGGCGTGTCGCCACTCGTGCCGCCGCTCGTCCAGCGCACCGGCCCGCTTGGGCCGCTCAGGCTGCCGGTATGCGGGCGGAAGGGCGGGCGGGGCGCTGGCGGCGCGCCATGCAGCAGCTCCAGCGCCAGCGCCGCCGCCTGGCGCACGTCCTGCACCGGGTCGGCCAGCAGCGGCGCGATCAGCTCCGCCGCCGCCGTGTCGTGCAAGCGGCCCAGCGCCCGCGCCGCGCCCGCGCGCTCCTCAGACGCCGCCGAGGTGAGATATGGCCGCAGATTGGGCGCCAGCCCCACCAATTCCAGGTCCGTGATCAGCCGCATCACGCGCGCGCGCTGCGGCGGGTGGCACACAGCGCCCAGCGCCGCGCCCAGCGCCCGCTGCTGCGCCGGCACATCGGCGCCCAGGCCCGCCTCCGCCACGGCCAGCACGACCGGACGCGGGCGCGCGCCCTCCAGATACGGCAAAATCCACGCGGCGACGGCCGGGGGCGGCTCTTCGGCCGGGCTGCGATGCAGCGCGACCGCCGTGGGATACCGCTCGGCCAGCCAGGCGTACAGCACAAGCGTCATCTCCGCGTCGCGCGCCGCGTAGGCGATCATCGCCGCCGTCAGCGGCCGGCGCGACCAGTCCGCCCGTTGCAGGCTCTTATCCAGCCGCACGCCGCTCGCGCGCTGGAGCATCGCCTGCAAGCCCGATTCGCGCTGGCCGAAGATCGAGCGACTCACCGCCTCCAGGTCCAGCGTGTCGCGCGCGACCAGCCCGCGGCTCGCCAGCACACGCGCGTCCGCGCCGATGCCGTGGAACAGCTTGAGAATGCCCCCATCGGCGAGCGGCGCCGCCAGTGGGCTGAGGTCCGCGATGCGCAGCGCGTCCACCACGTACGAGACGCGCGGTTGATCCAGCGCGATCTGGAGCAGCGAGAGCCGGTGCGTCGGGTCGTCAGGACCACGCGCGCGCACCTGGAAGAACTCGGCGTCCAGCGCCAGCACGGGCGCGGCGGCGAGGATAGGTGCCACAGCCGCCAGCTCCGCGATGGTCGCGATGAGCTGGGGCCGCGGCCACTCCGGCGCGGAGGTGGGGGGCGGCGTCGCCCCGGTGTAGCCCGCGCCCTCGCGCTGGCCACCGAGCATCCCACCCGGCATGGGCCCACTACCACCGCGCTCACCGGGTGGGTGCGGCGTGCCGGTGTCGCGCCGATCCGCGTGCTGCCCCCTAGACATAGCTGTTCCTCGTCGTTCGTCGTGCTCCCATCCGGCATATGGCCGTTCCCATAACTATAGAGCGAATCGCGCGCCACGCAAAGCGCGGCCCCACATGGCGCACGCCGGAAGTACCGCCGCAACGATCGCTTCTCCCGCACTTCTCTCGCCCAGACTCCGGCCATCTGTGCATCGCGCAATACCGATGGGCTATTCGTTCGTTTCAACGACTAAGGGGCGTCACGCCCACCGCGCGCATTTTGGCAGAGCGACGCTTGACGGCACGCCGCCGCACTGCTACACTGGCTGAGTTTGCGCCGGCACCTCATGGTGTGACCATCGGCGCGTCGGTTCGGCCTGACACTTCGGCGCGCCCCGACGACATTCCGGCAATATTCCGGCAACAGCCATCCAGACGACTCCTAACCAGTTGGCTGTGGATTGATGAAGAAGTGGAAGAGAGAGAAGGAGGCGCCGGCCACCATGGGACACGACCCGACGGCACACACGCCGAATCGTGAGGATGCCAGCATGGCGGGCGCGCGGCGCCACGGAGGCCGGCTGCTCACGGCGCTCGCCCTGGCCGCGCTACTCGCGCTGGTCACGCTGTCCGGCGTCGCTCTCGCCGGCCCGCCGCATCCCGCTCTACCCGCCATTCCGCGCTCCCTCTGCGCCTCGGACCCCGGCAAATGCGTCTCGGTGACGCCGGGCTACGGCATGACCGGCACGCAGCTCACCCTCAAAGGCACCAGCCTCACCCCCGGCGCGCGCATCGTCATCGGCTACAGCGCCACCGACTGCGCCGGCACGATCATCACCATCACCGGCGCGACGGGAACGGTGGGCGCCGACGGCACCATCACCATCGTCTTCGCCTGGCCCTCCACCGCGCCCGGCAAGTACGCCATCTGCGCCACCGACAGCGGCACCGGCACGACGCTGGAAAGCCCCGGCGGCTTCCAGGTGCTCAGCCCATCGCTGACGGTCAGCAGCCCCGTCGCCAGCGGCGGCGCCGTGCAGGTCTCCGGCAAGGACTTCTTCCCCTCCACCAAGTCGGGCGGCCAGGTCGAGGTGCTCTACAGCGCCGACGGCTCCAACGGCTGCGCCAACAGCGTCGCCACCGCCGCTGTCGCCGACGACGGCACCTTCACCGCCACCTTCAACGCACCGGCCGTCACGGTGGAGACCAAGCTCGCAGTCGTCGCCGTCGAGCCGCAGAAGAGCTGCGGCGCCACGCCCAACCTGCAAGCCACGGCGACGCTGGACGTGCAGGCGCAGGTGGCGCAGCTGAACCCGACCATCACCGTGAGCGGGCCGGTGGACGCCGGCAAGCAGGTCACCGTCACCGGCACGCAGTTCTCGTCGAGCGACGGGCAGGTGCAGATCCTCTACGGCGGCAGCGACGGCTGCCAGACGGCGGCGGCGACCGCGACGGTGAACAACGACGGCTCGTTCAGCGCGACCTTCAACGCGCCCAGCCCCGACAATGACACGACGCTCACCGTCAAGGCTGTCCAGCCCTCCGGCGCCTGCGCGCAGCCCAAGTTCTCGGCGCAGGCGACGCTGCTGGTGCATGGCAAAGTCCTGCCGCCCTCGCCCACGCCCGCGCCGCCCACGCTGGTCTTCTGCGTGATCGGCCTGCTCTTCCTGCTGCTGCTGCTGGCGCTGTTGCTCTTCTTCCTGCGCCGCCGCAAGAAGGATGAGCCGGTGACGATCCAGGAGCTGGACCGCATCGTCGTCAACGCGCAAGGCACCAGCGCCGGTGGCGCCGCCGGGCAGATGACCGTCGAGCGCGACATCTACGCCGTGGACGCCAAGGGCCGCCAGCAATTGATCGGCCAGAGCCGGGCCACCGCCGAGGAGGTCTACACCGACGAGGAAGAGATCGTGGACGACACCCGCCTGCCGCGCTTCGGCCCCGGCGGCGACGGACGCTAGCCCACATCCGCGAGGACACGTGACGACCGCGCCCCGATGGCCTGTGAGCTGTCGGGGCGCTTTCCTACTACAGCGTGACATGGATGGTGCCGAAGCGATCACTCTGGGCCATCGTATCCGGCGGGATGAGCACGGTCGCGAAGTCGTCGGCCAGGATGGCCGGGCCGGCGATGCGCTGGTCGCGCATGAGCCGCGCCATGCGATATACCGCCGTCTCGTACTGCCGGCCCTCGAAGTAGGCCGTCACGCGCCGCTCCGGCGCCTCCGCCTCCCCCTCCGGCAGCTCCGGCAGCGGGAAGCCGTCATTGATGGCGCGAACCGTGACCTGCGCGTTGACCGCCTCCACAGTCCGTGTGGGATCGGCATATCCAAAGCGGCGCAGGTGCTCGGCATGGAACGCCGCGCCAGTGGCCGCGCCCTCATCCGCCCAGGGGATGCTCAACTCGTAGGATTGGCCGCGATAGCGCAGATCGAGCGCCGGCAGCAGAGTGAGACTTTCGCCCGCGTGGCCGTCGGCCAGCAGTGCGGCGCTGGCCTCGCGCCCCAGCCGCGCAAAGCGCGCGCGCAGCTCCGCGTCGTCGCGCGCATCCAGCTCGCGCAAGACGCTCTCCCGCGCCGTTGCCACCGTATCGGCCAGCGCCATGCCCAGCGCGCTCAACACGCCGGCCGCGCGCGGGATCAGCACGCCGCGCATGCCAAGCGCCCGCGCCAGCCGCACCGCGTGCAGCCCGCCCGCGCCGCCGAAGCAGAACAGCGCGAACCCCGCCGGATCGTAGCCGCGCCGCGCGCTGACGGCGCGGATCGCTCGCTCCATCGCCGCCTCAGCCACGCTCAACACCCCCTCCGCGAAGGCCACGAGATCGTGATCGTCGGGATCACCATGCGCGCGGCCAGCCAGCGCGGCGCGGCCGGCCCGTTCGGCGGCGGCGTGGTCCAGCGGCATGCGCCCGCCTAGAAACGCATCCAGCGGCACATGGCCGAGGATCACGTGCGCATCGGTCACGGTGAAGCTCTCGCCGCCGCGCCCATAGCAGGCGGGGCCGGGGTTCGCGCCCGCCGATTCCGGCCCGACCACCAGCGCGCCGCCGCGGTCGAAACGCGCGATGGAGCCGCCGCCCGCGCCGATGGTGTGGATGTCGAGCATCGGCTCGCGCAGTGGCAGCCCCTCCAGCAGCGTCTCGCGCGAGGCCAGCGGCTCCCCGGCGATCAGCGCCACGTCCGTACTCGTCCCGCCCATATCCAGCGTGATGATCTCACGCTCGCCCGCCGCCCGCGCCACGGCGCGCGCGCCGATCACGCCGCCAGCCGGACCGGAGAGGATCATGCTGGCCGGCCGGCGCAGCGGCCCACCCACCTGGCGCCCGCCGTTTGAGCCAAGCAGGCGCAGCGGGCAGCGCAGCCGCGCTTGCAGCCGCTCCACATAGCCGGCGACGAGCGGGCCGACGTAGGCGTTGAAGACCGTCGTGCTCGACCGCTCGTATTCGCGGTAGGCCGGATCGATCTCGGCGGAGCAATAGACGAACGGCGTGAGCGCGCGCAGCGCGTCGCGCAGGCGTAGCTCGTGCGCCGGGTTCGCGTAGGCGTGCAGCAGGCAGATCGCGATGGCCTCGGGATGCAGCGCCTCGGCCGCGCGCGCGACGCGCTCCACCTCAGCATCCGTGAGCGGCACGAGCGCGTTTCCCGAAGCGTCCAGGCGCTCGTGCGCCTCCAGCCGGCAGACGGCCGGCACGAGCGGGAGCGGCTTGGCGGCGCGGATGTCGTAGATGCGCGCGCGATTCTGCCGGCCGATCTCCAGCACGTCGCCAAAGCCCGCCGTGGTGACAAGCACAACGCGCGCGCCCTTGCGCTCCAGAAAGGCGTTGGTCGCCACTGTCGAGCCATGCACCAGCGTCACATCCGCGCGGTCGGCGTCGAGCCGCGCGATGCCCGCGAGCAGCGCGTCCTCCGGCGCGGGCGTGGTCGGCAGCTTGGAGAAGACCACCGCGCGCCCGTTCCAATACACGAAATCGGTGAACGTGCCGCCGATGTCGGCGCCCACAATCGCCGGCGCCCCCACGTGTGGCGGCTGCCGCGCCGCCTCGGTCGTCTCGCGCTCGTCGCCGGCGGATGCCCCGGCGCCGCGCTCAGGTGGCTCAGGCGGCATGGGCGTACCCAAAGCGCGGCCGCACCGCCGCGATCTGCTTGTAGACGGTGAGCGTGCCGCCGGCGTAGTCAATCGTAATCGTGCCGAACTGGCTGAGCACGTCCGAACCGAGCAGGCCGCGAATATTGTTGCCGAAGCGGTCGCCGGCGAACGATGCGCTATCCATCGTCACCGCCGGCAGCCGCAGCGTATCCGCGTGCCAATCCTTGAGCTGGACCGGCACGGCCTGCTGCACGCCGCCGATGCCAGAGATCGGGTGCGGGCTGCCGGCGGCCTTGAGGTCGAGCCGTTTGGCGGTGGCGGAATCGATCAGCGACGACTCGGCGCCGGTATCGAGCACGAAGGTGAACGGTCCTTTGCCGCCGATGGTCACGCCGACCAGAATAGCCGTGCCGCCCGCGCCGTCATGCACCACGCGCACCGGAATGGAGATCGCGTTGCCCGATGTTGTCGCCGCGCGCGGCCCCGTGATCGAGAGCGTGCAGGCGGCGAGTGGGATACAGGCGGCCAGCAGCGCCACCGCGCGCACGACAGCCCGTAGCGGACGGCGCCGCGCCGCTGGCGGCGGCAGAGCGGCGAAAGCGCTCGACTGATCCACACATTCCTCCTTCCGGGCGCCATGTCTGCACAGTAGGCTACCGCACACAGCGGCCTGTCTTCAAGCCTTCTCTTCATGGCACTAGACCCTGCCCAGCACACTCCGCCCCCCTCTCCCCGCAGTGGCCCGCGCGCTGCCTCTCCCTACCCCCTCCGTGAACCTCCCTCGCCTCCGTTCCTCTGTGTTGGTTCTCGTCATCCTCTCTCCTCTTCTGCCCTCTGCCCTCCGTGTTCCTCCGTGTCCTCTGTGGTAATTCTCGTCCCTCCTCGTGCCGGACTGGCCCGCCAGTTGCGATACTGTGCCATACGCGGGAGATACGGCGGACCCGGCCAGGATGCGCGTCGCTCCGCGCTCAGGATGGATGGCTATGCTCACCACCGCACCACAATCATCTGACCGGCGCGATGTCTCGCCCGCCAACGAGCGTTGGGCGCGGCGGCGCGACACCGCCATCGCCGTGCTCGGCTGGCTGATCATCGTCGCGCTCGTCGTCTGGGCCGCCTCGCACGTGATCCGCGCACTGCTCATCCTGATCGTCGCGGCGCTGCTGGCCTACGCGCTGATGCCGGCGGTCAAGTTCCTGAGCCGCTTCCTGCCGCGCCCGCTGGCGCTCTTGGTGGTCTACCTGGCCTTCGTCAGCGTCATCGGCGCGCTCGGCTATCTCATCGTCAGCACAGCCATCACGCAGGTCGGCATGCTCACGCAGCAGGTCTCCACCCTGATCACCCCCGGCAAGAACGGCGCGGATTCGCCGCTGATCACACGACTGCGCCAGTTGGGCATCTCGCAATCACAGATTCAGTCCGTCGGCGATCAGATCCTGCGCCAGACGCAGGTGTTGGCGGCGGGCATCGTGCCCTTCCTCGAAGGCATCTTCAACGGCGTGCTGGACACGGTGCTGGTGACGGTGTTGAGCATCTACCTCTTGATTGACGGGCAGCGCGTGATCGCCTGGCTGCGCACCAGCGCCCCGATCAAGCACCGGACGCGCGTCTCCTTCATGCTGCTGACCTTCCAGCGTGTCGTCGGCGGCTACATCCGCGGCCAGCTCATCCTCTCCACGCTGATCGGCGCGCTGGTGGGCATCGGCATGGCCGCGCTGCACGTCCCCTACGCCGTGCTGCTGGGCGTGCTCGCCTTCATCCTGGAGTTCATCCCCGTGATCGGCGTCTTCGTCTCCGGCGCCGCCTGCGTGCTGATCGCGCTGACGCAAAGCTGGGTGCTGGCGCTGGTCGTGCTGGCGTACTTCGTGATTGTGCATATCATCGAGGGCGACGTGGTGGGGCCGCGCGTCGTTGGGCGCGCGGTCGGCGTGCATCCCGCCGTCTCGATCTTCGCGCTGCTGGCCGGCGGTGAGCTCTTCGGCATCTGGGGCGCGCTCTTCGCCTCGCCGCTCGCCGGGCTGATCCAGGCGGCGCTCTCCGAAATCTGGCGCGAGTGGCGGCAGACGCACGCGCACCAGTTCCCCGAACAGTTCGGCGCCCCCGTCGTCCCGGTCACGACCGCCGCTGCCGCCGCATCCGCTGCCGCCGATGCCGCGACCATCCCTCCGCCACCACACGAGCGAACCATCCATCCAGCGCACGCGCACGACACGGACGACGACGACACGGGCGCCACCAGAGCGATGAGCGGCGGTTCGCGCTCGCGCCGGCCGTGAGGACGCACCGAATCAATCATACAGCCTGCAGTGGCTCAAACGAGCGCGCGAGCGAGCTTGAATGTTCTATGTTGCGCCAAGGAATGCCCGCGACGCAAGCGTGCGATCCCCTAAGCATGTATCCGAGACGCAACCCAGGCGGCAGTAGCCATTGAGAATCCGGTTAGATTTGGCAGCGAGTAGAACTTACAGCCAGTGGATCGTCGACGACTTGCCACTTAGCCTCACCCTGAATGTTCCGACATCAATCTCATCTATGCTGCTCGAACAAAGCCAATGCGTGCTGGTAGATCGGTGGGACGTGGTACATGGTTACATTCCCTGCCGACTTCACTTCAAAGAAGCCGAGCGCTGTAAGTCGATCCACCAGTTGGTGAGTGTCGTTCATTGTCATAACCTGCCATGGCAAATCGCGCCATAGCCGCTCCAGCCGCTCTACTGTGTACGAGGCTTCTCCACCGCGTAAGGCGTCGACTGCCGAGCGTATGTATGGATACTCAGTGAAGAGCGTGCGATACAAGCGGAAATCCGACACTTTAGCGGCAGCTATCTTCAATGCATTTTGATCGAACAGATGCTCGTCGACGCTCTCGACAATCCCAAGGTCTAGGCGTTGCAGCTGGGCCTCGCGTGCATAAGACAACATGAGGATGAGTTCTCGCGGAGCTACATTGCCTGTACCGTCTCGAATCTGTTGTAGGATCCACTCAAAGGTCTTCACTATGCCGGCATCCGTCTCGACATGTTCCGGAAACACGCGAGCGAATAGTGCCTCTTGTTGTCGGTAGTCCGCCCGAACATGGTCTGCTTTGACCCCGTAATGCCTGCAGAGGTGCTCATTGTGTAGGATACGGCGGACTACTAGATTCAACAGAGCATTGCTGCTCCATCTTATCTCAGTGCCGTTGAGCATGTTGGCGCCAGGAAACCTGCCCCCTGCATCAAGGTTCCTAGTAAGACGATCCCATGTATCTGCACGCACGAAGAGTTTGATTTTGAACCCGTACGCTGGCAACCCCAGCGATATGTACGCTCGGAAGAGTGCTCTGAGTGCACGGATTTCCAGGGCTTCATCCGATGGAAACGCCATGTCGAGCCTATCAACGAGTAGCCAAACAGCTAGTTTCGCTTTCGTGAGAGACTTTCCGACGAGCGTAAGCAGTTCATTGAGCCCGATCTTGCCCTGCTGTCGCTCCTCGGCTGTGGGCTCGTGCAAGACGATTCTACCGCTGACTCTTACCTGCACAGGCGATGGCCCGGAAACGCCGAACTCCCCCTCTAGTTCTGCGTTGACATAGCGCAGCGCCTCGTTGAATGTCCTCACGAATAGCGATCCATCCGCACGTGGTAGCAAACTCTCTCCTTCGAGTACAGAGATGACCCGACGTGCCGAGGCGTCGCGTATCCTCAGTGACCTGAGTGCGCCTCCAACAAGGGCAAGGAAATACAGTTTCCACAGGGTGGCAAACTGCTCTTCGCTTAGAGTTGGATTGATGGATAAGCTGACGAATATGGGATCGTCCTCCAGGCTTTCGGCACCCACGACGACGATCCGACGCTTGCGCAATTCCCTGCGCTTGACAAAGAGGAGGGAATACATCGCGCTCTTCCCCGTGCCCTTTGCCCCTAGTACAATATTCACTTGATCCTTGATCACGCCTGCCCAGATGTCGGTCTCTACAAATGTAGCATGTAGTGCTTGGTCAAATTCGGCGGTAGGATCGCCAAAATACGCTGTGCTAAGTAATGCCCGTTTACGAGCCACTGCAGAAGCATCCATGGCATCCCCTCCCGACCGCAGCTAATACTATCTCCCCCAAGGATGTACATAAGTTGCTGATGGCGCGAAGTCCGACGTCATCCCACCTCACGTTTGCATAGGACGTGCGGCATTTCCTGTTGATCGCTGACGGTCACGCAGGCAATTGCAATACTGGGCATGTCGATGGCCAGCATTTCAGTCACTGAAGTGGCCTGTCGTTGACATTTCTCAGCACATCCTTAACCTCGCCAAGAACCTTCTTCGCCTCTTCCGCTGTTCGATCTGCCAGTTCCGTAAGCCGAGTGATCAACTGCCTCATTCGTTCTTCTTCTTTTCGAACTTGCTCGGCCATTTGTGTGTCTCCTGCTCCCTCCCACATTCCCAGCAAATCGTGGTATTGGTCAGCAATCTCCTCAAGCTTGCCTAGCAGAGCCTCTTCCTCTCGCTCATTCTGAGCGATCAGGTTCGCATCATTCTGAAGCTGGCGGGCCTTTATCAGTGCCTTTGACCGCACATCACCGATATCTGCCATTATGCAATCTCTCCTCCCCCAAATCTACGGTTCAGGCCTTCCGCGAAATCTATCATGCCTCCAAGCTGCACAGCGTGAAGACAGGTTAGCCCACTTGCAGCGCAAGCTTCTCTTCCTCAAGTGTTTGGGCCACTCTCTCCAGAGCCATCCTCTCCACTTTAAGGGCACGATTCAACAGCCCTAGCACCTCCATCTCCATCTCCCGGACTTGGTCCCTCAGGTCAAGCTCACTAATAGCTTCGCACAGATTCGCAATATCATGTTCTTTGCTTGCCGTTTGCTGCAACCTCATAGCAACATCCTGTTGAAGGCGTGCCAGTTCACGGAGTTTCTCCGCCCTGCTTTGAACAGCGAAGGCAGTCTCAGGGGGTGGACTGGGTTCTAGATTCTGAGGTGGCCGCGCTTCAGTATTCGGTTCGCCTTGCTTGCCCTTGCGAAAGTGCATTATCCTCATGCCAGTCCCTACGCTTTAAGCAACGATAGCCAACGGCCAAGGTAAGCCGGTGGGAACTACTACATGGAATGGAAGCTTCCTCATGCACGTTTGCATTATGCCAGACCACCTGTCAAAGTGCAAGCGCGGATGCGCTGCAAGTCCGCTCAGTCCGCTCGCGCTTGATGAAATTCGATATCATCCCGCCCGGCTCGCCCTCACCGCAGCGGCCCCCACGTCACTCGCGGGCCGCCCAACGCCAGCGCCGCGCATAACGTCGCCTCGCGCCGCCAGGAAGGGACGCTCGATCACGTAGTACGATGCCGCGCCCAGCAGGATCACCGCCGGCAGCAGCAGCCAGCCCGGCGCGATCAGGCGGAACACCCACAGGTGCCAGACGTAGACGCTGTACGAGATCGTGCCGAGCCAACGCAGCGGCGCCACCGCCAGCGCGCGCGCCAGCGTCCCCCGCGAGAGCAGCCCCGCCGCCAGCAGCAGGCAGAAACAGACGGCCACCACCCACTGCCCCGCCAGCGCCCACATCCATCCAGCGACACCGAAGCGCGTCCAGTCGGCCCCCAGGTCGTACTGCCCGGCGGCGCGTGCCCACAGGTGGCAGAGCGGCAGCCCGATGCCCGCCGCGATCAGGCAGGCGCCCACCACGCGGCGGCGCCACTGTACGGCGATGCGCCCCGGCTCGATCACCGCCACGTACGCGACGTACAGGATCGCCAGCCCCATACCGAGCGCGAACTCCTCCAGGTAGCGTCCCCGCACCCCATAGAGCAAGCGCACCACCAGCCCCACCGCGCCGGGCGCATCCTCCGGCTGAATCTGGCCGCTGGCATGGCGCACCACCGCCGCCAGCACGCTTGCGCTGAAGCCGAACGCCACCACCAGCGCCAACGGACGCCAGAGCCGCCCCGGCCGCCCAGCGCCCAGACGGGCAAAGCCACGCGCCAGCCAGGGCAAGATCAGGTAGAACTGCCACTCGATGGCGAGCGTCCACAGCGGCGCATTGAGCTGACTGACGAGGTTCGTGGCCGCCGTATCCATATTGTGCAGCAGCAGCGCCGTCACGATCGCGGCGGGCAGGCGCGCGGCGTGCAGATGGCCGGCCAGCGTCAGCGGCAGTCCCACCGCGACCAGGAACGCGAAGTAGACCGGGAGGATGCGCCGCGCGCGCCGGCGATAGAACGCCAGCGGATCGGGCCAGGGAGTCTGCCGCACCAGCGCGCCGGCATAGGGCAAAAAGATCAGGAAGCCCGACAGGATGAAGAAAAGCTGAACGCCCGCCCAGCCAAACAGCCCGATCTGCGCGAGCAGCGGCGGCCAGCCGCTCGGCCACGGCGTGTAGAGCGTCACGTGATTGAGCAGCACCAGCAAGATCGCCAGCCCGCGCAGGCCATCCAAGACCGGGAGATGTCCCTTGCCGCGCATCGCCCACCCCCTCCCTGCCCGCATCACCATCCGCCGGAGCCGCATCACCACCGCCCGGTCTCATCCATCCAGCTCCCGCCCCGGCCAGACCGCGCCTGTTGAGATAGAACGACCACCCGCGGCATATGGCACATCATATCGCTTTGGTCGAGGCTGTTGGCCGCTCCTCCACTCATGCGGGGCCGAGGATTACCCCCGGCATTCATGCCGGAAAGCTTGCGAGCGACAACAACCTTGCCGCATCCGGCACATCCCATCCGACAAAAAAATGGGAGCCAGGTGATACCCAGCTCCCACGCCGTGATGATGTTCGGCTCCGGGACGTGGATTCGAACCACGGTTAACTGATCCAGAGTCAGTCGTCCTACCACTAGACGATCCCGGAATGGCCCTCGGCGCGCACGCCGCCAGCGCCATGTACCATATCACAGTTCGCCGCCAAACGCAAGAGCCGCTGACCTGCCCTCCGCCCTCCGGCGCTCCCCGTATACGGCCCGACTCGCCACGCATCACCCGCTCTCTCCCCAAGCGGCGCAGGCCGGTTTCGCGGCGGCACGCCCTCCAGGGGCGGTTTCAACCGCCAGCCGGCTCCCTATGCACGCCACGTTCCCTACCCAACCCAGCCCGCCCTCGCGCATGCCACGTTCCTGCCCGATACCTTCCCGCTCTCACCGCTTCACCTTGACAAAATTGAAGCGTACGTTCCATATTGATCTCGATGAAGCAGTGGCGAGACCTCACAAGCAGGCGCGGCGGGAAGCGGGGAGCGGGGGAGAGTGGCGGCAATGAAAATGACATCACAGAATCGCGGACGGCACGACGAACGGCAACCCCTTACACCCCAAGTGGCAATGAAAGCGGCAAACATCTCTTGCCGATCCTTGCCACTTTTGCCGCCCATAACACAAAACGTCAAGTTGCCACGTCGCGCAAACCGGCTTCAATTCTGCCTCCGCGCCGGATCGCCATCCGCCACAAAATCGAAAAACGGCAAAAACGGCAATGTTCACCGCACCAGTCAACATTGCCATCCCCCACCACATCTCCTCCCTGCCTGGAGAACATATCGCGTCGTATCGCACTGTTGGCATCTCCGTGGGGCTTCAGCCCATTGGCGTGCGCCGGCACTTCAGTGCCGCGAGCCAGCAATCGCTGCCCGCGCCCCCCGCAAGCTGAGCCAGCCGGCGCAAGAGCGCACCCGGATTCCTGCTGCTGAGCCGCCCCTGTATCTGGTATACTCCTTGCTACCAAAGACTCGCGGCGCGATAGTGGATCGCGTCGCGGCTTTGGCCTCGCAGCGAAAGGGAACTCGGTATGGTAGACCGACCGGCCGCCAATCGCGGCGGCAAACGCTGGTGGTACCTGCTCCTCGTCGTCCCATTCATCGCGCTGCTCTGGGTGCCCTTCTACAACTCCATCCAGCCGGAGTTGGCGGGCATCCCCTTCTTCTACTGGTACCAGTTCCTCTGGGTGATCATCGGCGCGGCCCTCACCGCCGTGGTCTACTTCGCTACCAAGTGACACAGCGCCACACGACGACAGACGGCCCACGCGGGATCGGCTCGTCAGACGCGGCCCTCCCGCTCGTTGGAATCTCCCAGCCAAGGAGCCGCACATGAACGTCACCGCCCTGATCGTCTTCATCCTGCTCTTCGCGCTCGTCACCGTCCTCGGCTTCTTCGCCGCCCGCTGGCGCCGCGGCGACCTCGACACGCTCCACGAATGGGGCCTGGCCGGCCGCCGCTTCGGCACGGTCGTCTCCTGGTTCCTGCTCGGCGGCGACCTCTACACCGCCTACACCTTCGTCGCCGTCCCCGCCCTCGTCTTCGGCGCCGGCGCCATCGGCTTCTTCGCCCTGCCCTACACCATCATCACCTACCCCTTCGTCTTCCTGGTGATGCCGCGCCTCTGGTCGGTCGCCAAGAAGCACGGCTACGTCACCTCCGCCGACTTCGTGCGCGGCCGCTACGACAGCCATTGGCTCGCGCTGGCCATCGCCTTCACCGGCATCCTCGCCACCATGCCCTACATCGCCCTCCAGCTCGTGGGCATCCAGGTCGTGCTCGCCGGCATGGGCCTCCAGGGAACGGGATTCGCCGCCGACCTGCCGCTGATCATCGCCTTCGTGATCCTCGCCGCCTACACCTACACTAGCGGCCTGCGCGCCCCCGCCATGATCGCGCTGGTCAAGGACACGCTGATCTACATCACCGTGCTCGCCGCCGTGATCATCATCCCGACGCAGCTCGGTGGCTACGGCCACATCTTCGCCACCCAGCCGGCCAAGAACCTGATCTTCCCCACGCCGACCGCCGCAAACTTCGGCAACGAAGCCGCCTACGCCACCCTCGCCTTCGGCTCGGCGCTGGCGCTCTTCCTCTACCCCCACTCCGTCACCGGCGTCCTCAGCGCCAACAGCCGCAACGTCATCAAGCGCAACACCGCGCTGCTGCCCGCCTACTCCTTCCTGCTCGGTCTGATCGCGCTGCTGGGCTACATGGCCGTCACGGCCGGCGTCAAGGCCAAGCCGCAGTTCGCCGGACTGTTCAAGCAGTACGGCAACAACTTCGCCGTCCCCGCGCTCTTCCTGAACTCCTTCCCGGACTGGTTCGTCGGCTTCGCCTTCGCCGCCATCGCCATCGGCGCGCTCGTGCCGGCGGCGATCATGTCGATCGCGGCCTCCAACCTGTTCACACGCAACGTCTACAAGGAATACATCAACCCCAACGCCACCGACCGGCAGGAAGCGAACATGGCGAAGCTCGTCTCGCTGGTGGTCAAGCTCGGCGCGCTCGCCTTCATCATCTTCCTGCCCCTGCAGTACGCCATCCAGCTCCAGCTGCTCGGCGGCGTGTGGATCATCCAGACGCTGCCGTCCGTCGTCGTCGGCCTCTACACCCGCTGGTTCAACCGCACGGCGCTCTTGATCGGCTGGGCGATTGGCATGATCAGCGGCACGTACATGGCATACGTCAACGTGTCGGGCGGCAGCGCGCCGTTCAACTCGTCCACCTTCCCGCTGCACCTGGGCGGCCTGACCATCCCCGGCTACGCCGCTTTCTACTCGCTGATCCTGAACTTCGTCGTCGCCGGCGTGCTGACGCTGATCTTCAACGCCGTCGGCATGGCGCGCGGCACCGACAAGACCACAACCGGCGACTACCACGAAGAGCCAATCGCCGTCCCGCTGATGTCGTAGCCTCGCTCTTGTAGCGCATCGGCGCGGGCGCCCTGCGCCCCGCCTTGGAGACGCCGGCTGCCATTCCCGGTGGCCGGCGTCTCGCCTGTTCCCTGTGCAAGTCGTGTGGGTGATGGGAGGTGGTAGTCCTTATGGCATGCCGCGCACTGCAAAATATCTGCAAAATCAGCACGGCTGCGCCTCGCGCCGCGACGCAATATGCCAGATGACCAATAGCCCCCCAGCAGCAACAGATGTAGAATGGGCCGCGAAGCGTCGTAGTGCGGCCGCGTGTAGTACCGTGACTTGAGGTGACATGAGGTTGGAGGCACAGGAATGAGGTCTTCCGCTCAGGTGTGGCGAGGGCGCCCGGCACGGCGCCACCTGCGGCCATTGGCGCTCGCGGCGATCTGCGGCGCGTTCCTCGCGCTGGCGCTGATGGTGCCAGCCAGCCCGTTCGCCGGCACGCTGCCCACCGCCTCGGCGCACTCCAATCTGGTCAAGGCCGATCCCGCCCCGGACTCGACCGTCACCGTGGCGCCCAAGGTGGCGCATCTGTGGTACAGCGAGGCGCTCAACCCCACACTCACCAAGGTGCGCGTGCTCGATTCGTCCAGCTACAACCAGGTGGATAAAGGCGACAGCATCGTCTTCAAGAGCGACGCGCGCCAGATGCAGGTCTCGATTGAAGACAACCTGCCCGCCGGCAACTATCTCGTGCTCTTCACCACCCAGTCCGCCGTGGATGGCCACGTGACCAGCGACGGCTACGTCTTCACCTACGCGCCCCCCGGCTCCACAGTGCAGGCGGCCACCAACGTCAAGCTGCCGCCCGGCGGAGCGTCCAAGACCGGCAACGGCACGCTGGACGCCCCGACCATCGCCCTCACCATCACCACCTGGCTCTCATTCGTGCTGCTGGCCTTCTGGATCGGCGGCGTGATCTGGGAGACCTGGGTGCTGGCCCCCGGTCTCACCACGGACTCCAGCCTCGCCGCGGCAGCCTACGCCGCTGAGCGCCGCTTCCGCCGGCTCGCGCCCTACGCGCTGGGCCTGCTGATCGCCGCCGACGTGGGCATCATCTTCGCCCAGATGGGCGCGATTGCCCTCGCCACCGGGCAATCGAACGCCTTCTCGTTCTCCGTCGCCGGCAACATCCTCTTCGGCACGCGCTTCGGCCAGTTCTGGTGGGTGCGCCAGATCGTGGCCGCCGCCGCGCTCGCGCTTACCCTTATCAGCGCGCGCAATCGCTGGCAGATGCGCCAGGCGCCCGCATCAGCCGCCGGCCTCGAAGAGGCGCTGCTCGCGGACGATGGTGAGGCCGGCGTCCCCGACTTCCGGCAGGCGCTGCTGCACACGCTGGGCGACGTACGCCGCCTGCCGCACCGGCTGGCCGATGGCCTGCGCCACCGCTCCTGGGTGGGCCGCGCCGAGCTGGCGCTGGCGCTGGTGCTGATCGTCGCGTTCACCCTCTCCGGCCATGCCGCCTCGTCGGATGACAAAGCTCTGATCGCCAACACCGTAGACTTCGTGCATCTGATCGCCAATAGCGCCTGGGTTGGCGGCCTGTTCTACATCAGTCTCGTGCTCGTGCCCGCGCTCACACGCCTGAACGCGCGCCAGCGCGCGCGCGTGCTGGCGCTCGGCCTGCCGCAGTTCGGCGCGCTCGCCATCGTCGCGGCCACATTGCTCGCTTCCACCGGCTCACTCAGCACCACCGTGCAGCTCACCTCCATCCAGCAGTTCATCACCACCGCCTACGGCTGGACGCTGCTGGTCAAGATCGAGCTCTTCCTGCTGATGGTCGGCATCAGCGCCTACCATGCCTTCATCTTGCGCCCCCAGCTCGCCCACACACTGGTCGCGGCCGATGCCGTCGCCGCCGCGCGCGTCGCCACACCACAGCTCGTCGCCGCCGGCAGCCGCAAGGGCCGCAAAGGCTCCTCCACCGCGACGCTGGAGGCTCCAACCCGCCCGGTGAACGACCGGCTGCCGCCACAGGCGCAGGCGCTCTCGCGCCGCATCAGCGATTGGCTCTTCTGGGAGGCCATCGTCGGCCTCGCCGTGCTGCTCTGCGTGGCGCTGCTCAGCGCCTTCGCCGGCACGCTCGCCGTTACGCCCACCGCCGGCTCCGTCGCGTCCAGCGCGCCGCCGGTCGTAGCCTCCAGCCCCACCGCCGCGCCCACCGGCCCCGCCGTCTTCACCAAGACACAGAAGGCCAGCACCATGGGTGTGACACTGAGCCTGGGTACGACCGCGGTGGGCACCAACGCCATCACCGTGACGGTGACGGACGCCAAGGGCAAGCCACTCGCGGGCGCGGCCGTCGTCGTGCTGCGCGCGCTCGCCGCCACCCCCAACACCCCATTCGGCACCGGCGTGCAACTCAAGGAGACCGGCAAGGCCAAGCCCGGCCAGTACACCGGTACGATGGATGTCGTGCAGCCCGGCGCGTGGGATGTGACGGTCAAAGTCCTCGCGCCGAATGCCGACCAATTCGTCCAGACGACCTTCCCCATCACCTTCAAGTAGGCGCCAAGTCACCATCACTCGCCCGGCCCCTCTGCCTCCCCCGCTCCTCGCAAGGAGAGGGGCCGGGGGTGACGACTCCTGGCTACTCAGCCGACAGCGCGCGCTCGCCGGCAAGCCGGTCCGCCAGCCGCGTCGGCTCCGGCAGGCGATAGCCGCGCAGGCATGCCAGCACCAGCGCCACCGCCGTCTCCAAGTCAACCTTATGACCGACTGAGACGAACAGTGGATTCGTGCGCGGCTTTGTGCGCAGCGCCACCCCCACCACCTCGCCCCGGTCAACCAGCGGCGCGCGGTCGCCTATCTGCGGCCCTGGTTCCTCATAGCGCCCGACCAGGCGCGACTTGGCGCAGCCGACGCTCGGCATATCGAGGTACACACCCAGGTGTGAGGCCAGGCCCAGCCGGCGTGGGTGCGCGAGCCCCTGCCCATCGAAGATCAGCACATCCGGCCGCGCACGCAGCTTCGCCAGCGCGTCGAGCACGGCTGGCGCCTCACGGAACGAGAGCAGCCCCGGCACGTACGGGAACGGGATCGCACGCACCGCCACCGCCGTCTCCACCACCTCCAGCGCCGGGAAAGCGAGCGCCACCACCGCCGCCCGCGCCACATCCTTGTAGGAGGCATCCACCCCCGCCACGATGCGCACCTGGTCCAGCGCGACATCCGCCTCCACCCGCACAAGCGCGCGCAGGCGCCGCTGGATGGCAACCGCCTCCTCCACCGACACATCCCAATCGTGCATGGGTACATCTCCCTTCATTCCTTGGCATGATCTCGCCGCCAGCGCGCCACAGTTGTAATGTGCCACACCGGCCATACGTCTTGCCTGAGGGCGGTGCACTCGCCGTACACGACCGAGTGAGCGAAGGTATGTCATCCAGCCGCTTTCTTGGCGCATTCTCAGCTTGTCTTGCTATAGTCTGAGCGAGCGGGGCGCGCGGCGTGTGGTAGTGGGCGCGTCGGGCGCGGGTGATGTGGCTGGCGGTGGAGAGCAGAGGACATGTGATGGGTTCCCCGGATCGTTTCGGCTCGGCTGATCGCCCTGGATCGGCGGTGCGTTCGCATCCGCGTCCGCGTGATGCTAGTATGCCAGCGGTTGGCAACGAAGAGCCGGAATCCATCGCCGATCTGCCCACCGCCCGGCTCCCGCGCGTCTCCCTGCCGCGACACTCCGGCGCGCTCCGGCGTGTGCGCCGCCGTCATGCCACGCGCCTGCTGCTCCAGCGCCGGGGCCGGGCGCGGACGATCTTCCTCGTCGTGCTGTGCGTCACCGTGCTGCTGGTGGCGACCGGCGCTGGCGGCGGCATCCTGCTCGGCGTGCGCGCGGCGCGGCTCGCCATGACACTGCGATCCGCGCAGGATCACGTCCACCATGCGCAAAGCGTCGCCAAGCAGCTCAGCGCGTCGCCCTTCGATCATACTCTGCTGCTCGAACTGCGCGCGGATGTCGCCGCGACCGATCATGACCTGACGGATGCCCAGACAGAGGCCGCCGCGCTCGGCCCCGCCACACAGCTTCTTGGCATCCAGGGCCGCGCATCCGACGGCCTCACGCTGCTGCGCATGGGGCATGAGCTTGCCAGCGCGGGCCGCGAGGCGCTCGACGCCGCCATCCCGATTCTCGCCGCCGTCTCGCCCTCCGCCGCCGCCGCTGGCGGCTCCGCCGCCACACCAGCCGCGACCGCATCACCCACCGCACCGACCGCCGCCCAACCAGCCGCGCCGGCGCTCACGCTGGATCAGCTCACCCAGGCGCGCGCCGTCCTCAGCGATGCGCGCGCCCATATCACGCGGGCTGAGGCGCTGCGCCGCTCCATCCGCGACCCCAATAGCCTCGGCGCTTCCGTCACCTCGCTGCTCACCGCCTTCGACCGCGTCACCCCGGCGCTGCCTCAGACGTTCGCCGACGCGGACACCCTGCTCCAGGCCGCGCCAGCGCTGCTCGGCGTGCGGCAGCCGACCTCGTATCTGTTGGAGCTGCTGGACTCGGCGGAGCTGCGCGCGGGTGGCGGCTTCATTGGCAACTACGGCATCGTCACCGTCGCCGGTGGCAGAGTCGAGAGCGCCGCCGTGCGCGACACCTACCTGCTGGACAACGCGGCGCGGCGTGTGCTGCCCTTCCCGCCTGAATACTCCTGGTTCCAGTTGGCGCCGGCGATGGGCCTGCGCGACAGCAACCTCTCGCCTGACTTTCCCACCAACGCCCAGCTAGCCGAGCGCATCTACGAACAGGAAAGCGGCGGCGACACCGTGGACGGTGTGATCGCCATCACTCCGCGCTTCATCTCCGGACTGCTGACGCTCACCGGGCCGATCGACCTGCCGGGCTACAACGAGACCGTCACCAGCGAGAACCTCGAGGCGAAGATCCACTTCTATCAGGCGCATCCCGAGATCACCGGCACGCTCCCCGCCGGCACGAACACATCCGAGCGCAAGCGTTTCACCTCCGTGCTCGGTGAGACCGTCTTCGCCCGCCTGCGCGCGCTGCCGCCGGCCCAGCTTCACGGCGCGCTCACCATCGTGCGCGACGCGCTGACGGCGAAAGACCTCCAGGTCTACGTCAACGATCCCGGTGTCTACGCGCTGCTGGACCGCGCGCACTTCACCAACGCGCTGCCGCCCGTCGCCGGCGACACGCTCACGCTGGTGGACGACAACGTCGGCATCAACAAGGCATCGCAATACACGACGGAGACCGCCAGCGACGATGTGACCGTGGGCGCGGACGGCAGTGTGACACACACGCTCACCATCCACTACGCCTACGACCCGCACGACGACCCCTACGATCCACAGGGTGTGACGGGCTTCTACGACGAGATCCAGGTTTACGTTCCCGCCGGCGCGCAGCTCCTCCAGTGGTCCGGGCTGCTCTCGCTGGACCGCGTGCGCCACGCCGGCGCGCGTGACGTCTTCGGCGGCGGCATCGGCCTGGCTCCCCACTTCAGCCACACCGTCACCCTCACCTGGGCCGTCCCCGCCCCAGCGACTCCCACGAGCGCCTACAGTCTGCTGCTGACACGTCAGGCGGGCTCCACCTACGCGCTCACCGTCGCCATCCACACGCCCGCGCCTGCCTGCCCGTTCCCCACCGGCTCGCCGCTCGTCCTGGCCGGTGGAATGCCCACCTACACTGTTCCTGGCTTGAAGGGCGACACGACCCTCGCCGTCATGTGGCAGAGCGCGGGCGCGGCGCGTCTCTGCCCATAGCGCCGGGCCGAGATCAGGATCAGGAGCGGGAAACAGAGCCGCGCTCAGAACTGGAAGTAGATAAAGCGCGGGCTGCTGTGCGGGGGCCACAGTGTCAGCAGCAACACCGCCGCCGCAAAGAAGGCGGGCCGCACGAAGAAGACGTGCGCGGCGGGCCACCACTCGGAGCGCACACGCACGGCGGCGCGCTCCCACACTCCGCCCATGAGCGGCCTGGCGATCGCGTAGACCCAGCCGCCGACCACCACCACGGTCACACCCAGCATCAGCAGCATCGGCGTGGAGAGCGCGGCCGGGTGCAGACCGGCCCAGGCCGGCCGATGGATCGCCACCATGCTACGGAACATGCGCAGCGATGCCCCGACCGACGGCGCGCGGAAGATCACCCAGCCTGCGCAGACCAGCACGAGCGTCGCCGCCCGGCTCACGAACTGGCCGGCGACCGTTGCCATCGCGCCAGCGTACAGCGGAACACGCCCAACGGTGCGCGACCAGAGGCGATGGCCGCACAGCAATACGCCCTGATAGACGCCCCAGACCATGAAGTGCCACGATGCCCCATGCCACAGCCCGCCCAGCGCCATCGTGATCATCAGATTCACGTACACCCGCCAGCGCGCCACCCGCGAGCCGCCGAGCGGAATGTAGAGGTAGTCGCGCAACCAGGTGGAGAGCGACATATGCCAGCGATGCCAGAACTCCGCGGGCGTGGCGGACTGGTACGGGCGGCTGAAATTCTCTGGCACCCAGTAGCCCAGCAGCAGCGCGCTCCCGCGTCCGATGTCGGTATAGCCGGAGAAATCGCCGTAGATTTGCGCCGCGAACGCGAAGACCGCGAACCAGGCGGCGGCCGGCCCCAGCGCGCCGGGCTGCGCGAATGCCACCGCCACCAGCGGCGAGAGCACATCCGCAAGCAAGACCTTCTTCAGCAGGCCGCGCAGAATAAGGCCGATGCCCGCGTCGAAATCCACCTCACGGAACCGCTGAGGGTGCAGGAGCTGCTTGGCAAAATCGGGAAACCGCTTGATAGGCCCGGCGATCTGCGTGGGAAAGAAGGCCGCGAACAACGCGAAGTCAATCGGGTGCTTCATCGGGCGCAGGCCCTTGTAGACCTCCGCCAGATAGTGGATGAACTCGAAGGTGAAGAACGAGATGCCGAGCGGCAGCACCACATTGACGACGATCGGATCCTGCACTGGTTGTAGGATGCCCGGCAGGTGGCGCGCGATGCTCACCGCGCTCGATGCCAGCAGGCCGCTATACTTGAAGAAGCCGAGGCAGGCGAGATTGCCCCCGATCCCGACCCAGAGCGCAACCCGCTTCGTCCGTCCTACGGCGCGGCCGAGCCAGAGGCCGAAGCCGTAGTTCGCGGCCGTCAGCGTGAGAATGAGCAGCAGGTATTGGGGGATTGCCGAGGCGTAGAAGTAGTAGCTGGCAATCAGCAGGAACGGCCGCCGCGCACGCTGTGGCAGCAGCCAGTGGACGACGAAGACCGCCAGAAAGAACCCGCCGTAGGTGAGAGTATTGAAGAGCATCCGCTATCCCCTGCCTCTGCCGTGCGCTCGCGTCGTTCCCATCAACCGTTTAGAGTGTTGCCGGCGATTCCGGATCAGCCGCGCCTGCTGGTCACGCTGCGAGCATTGGGCCGAGTACGTGCAGGGCCAACCAACTGGTGAGACGCTCTGCCCCGGCGGCGTTCAGATGCGACGGATCGCGGAAATCCCCGTCTGTGAAGTCCGCTGACGCATACAGGTCAACGTAGCGCGCGCCGTGCTGCCGGGCGAATGTTGCCCAGTACGCGCTGATATGCGGCAGCACGTCCGGTGCATCGAAGGCGTTGGTGCGGAAGATGGGATGCAGCGGCGGCGCGACGAGAACGACACGCGCATGATGCGCCTGGGCCAGCGCGATCAGGTTCGCCAGATAGGCCGGCTCCTTGCCGCCGATCACGAACTGGTGATAGTCCGGCAGCTCGAGCTGCGTGACGCGATCTCCGACCCTCTTCTGTGCGGCGGGCGACAATCCCGCCAATGAACCGCTCCCGCCCGATACCCAGCCTTGCCGATCGGCGTTTTCGTACAACTGCTGCTCGCCCGCACTCACGCCGAGCGGTATTCCATCAGCACAGGGGCCAATCCGCGAGCTGCCGCAGACCGTCCGATAGACGCCGATCGCGTCGCCGTACAGCGGGATCAGGCGTTTGGCGGCGAATTGTGCCGTGCCGGCAAGGCCGCGCGGGCCGGCGCCGAAGTGATCGCGCAGCGCCGCCGTATCACCGAGCGTGGCGAGGCGCTCGGCCTCCACGAGATTGCCGGAGTCCGCGTCAGCGCGCACTGGCGCGTTGATGTTCAGGTTCCATTCCCACAAGGTCTCCACGACCAGCTTCGGCACGTACCCATCGCTGATCAGCCGCTTCAGCGCATAATAGTCGTCCTCGATGGTGGAACCGAAGATGCCGGCGTTGCATCCGAGCGTGTGAACGCCGAACTGTTCGCGCAGGATCGCGTCTCCCGTTGCCGGCGCCGCCCCGAAGGCCGTGCGCGACGAGCCGAGATAGAGCACGTCGGCCGGACGGCCCAGGCTCTCGCACGCCGCGACACGCTGCATGGCCCATGAATTGTCGCTCAGTCCATCGAAATACGCCCGATGCATCTGCACTAGCAGGTTCGGCAGGGCGAGCAGCAGCACCGCCACCAGCGTAGATGCCAGCCGCGGGCGCGACCACTCGCGCATCCGTCCGATGCGCCAGCGCGCGGCACGATGTGTTGCATCGGACGGCGCTGGTGTCGCGATAGTCGGCGTCTCCAGCATTCCCGCCTCTCAATCCACCACTGACCGACGGCGCTGGCCTCGGGGCGCGGCAAAGCAATCGCGCGTCGCCGCCGGCAATGCGCGCGTATCCATTCTAAAGCGGTACAACGCATGGGTACTGCGCGCCCGTGCCGAATGGGCTATCTCAACTGCCCGCGTCCTGCCTCGCATGGTGGCCGATACCTAGAGCGTAGCACGCTCGCTGGGCTGCCGCTCCTTCAGCGCAATGAAGCTGCCCACTTAAGAACTCGTCAACATGATCGCCCGCACCGTGGTCAGCGTCTCTGCCTCAGCGGGTCATGCCCGCCTTCCATGCGCTGTTATAATCTTGTTTACGCGCGCATTCAAGCGCCCGCTTGTCCGTCCCGTTACAACCCACTGGTACCGTTCTCCATGCAGATCACCTCGAAGCTGACGCATACCGCGACCACATCCCAGGTTGGTGTCGTGACGCTGCTGACCAACACCTGCCTGATGAACTTCGGCTTCTCGATGTTCGTGCCGCTGATCGCCATCCACTTCTCTCACGGCCTGGGCTTTACGGCCGCCGCCATTGGCCTGGTGCTCGCCCTGCGCCAGCTCGCTCAGCAGGGCCTCGACCTCGCGGGCGGCGTCTTCGCGGACCGCTTCGGCGCGCGCACCGCCATCGTCATTGGCTGCTTTGTCCGCGCTGCCGGCTTCGTCGGCATCGGTGTCTCGACCACCCTACCCATGCTGATCCTGTGGGCGATTGTCTCCGGCGTCGGCGGCGCGTTCTTCGATGCCTCCGGCACCGCCGCGCTGGCCGATCTCGTCGCGCCGGAGCGCCGCCAGCGCATGTTCGCCGCCTCCGCCACCATGGGCAACGCCGGCCAGACCATCGGCCCACTGCTAGGTGTCGCGCTGCTCGGCATCAACTTCGTCGTCGTTAGCCTGGCTGCCGCCGGCTGCTTTGTGCTCGTCGGCGCGCTCTCCTTCGCGTTCCTCCCCGACACCCTGCTCAAGGGTGGCGTCGCCGCTTCGGATCGCGAGCGCGCGACCGATCCAGCCGGCGCGAGCAATGTGAGCAGTGTGATGGCAACGCTCCATACATTGCGGCGCGACCGCGCCTTCGTGCTGCTCACGCTGCTGCTGGCGGGCTTCTGGTTCCTCTGGGCGCAGCTCAACATCGCTGTGCCGCTGGCCGCGCTGCGCATCGGCGGCCCATCCTTCGGCGCCACACTCGCCGGCCTCGCCTTCGCCATCAACGCCGCGCCGGCGATCCTCATTCAATACCCGCTCGCCCGCTATGTAGGCGAGCGCTACACGCCGCGCGTGGTGCTGGCGGCCAGTGTCGCGCTCAGTGGCGCCGGCATGGCGCTGGTCTTCGTCACACCCAGCGTCACGGTCTTCGTGCTTGGCATCGCCGTCTTCGCCCTCGCGCGCATGCTCGTCTGGCCGACGGTCAACGCCGTCACCGCCGACCTCGCCCCGGCGCACATGCTCGGCGCCTACTTCGGCTTCGGCGCGCTGGCCGTCGCCATCGGCGCGGGCCTCGGCCAATTCCTCGGCGGCTTGCTCTTCGACCTCGCAACGGCCAGCCGCCAGCCCGCCCTGCTATGGGCGCCGATCCTCCTCATCGGCCTCGCCGCCGCCTACGGCCTCTCCCGCCTGCGCCTGCCCACACGCGCCGCGACCGTGGCTGAGCGGGAACCTGTTCAGCCGGCGGTCAAGCCCGCGCGCTAGCCAGCTCGCCGCGCAATGGCTCAGTCGCGCACGCGCACCGCCGCGCGCCGCCCGGCTCGCCCCTCGCACACCCCACAGCGCGTCGCCGCCGGCCGCAGCTCCAGCGTGCGCCCCGCGATGGCCTTGTGGCACACCTCGCACACGCCGTACTGCCCGCGCGCCGCCCGCGCCAGCGCGTGCTGCGTCTGCCGCAGATCCTCGCGCAGCATCGGCAGCAGCGCCGCCCGCAGCGCCCGCGCATTCCCATCCGCATCCGCACTCACATCCGCGCCGCCCGCTGGCGCCTCCAGCTCGCAGATCGCCAGCAATAGCGCCACGTGCTCTCGCTCCAGTCGGCTCAACGCCAGCGCCAGGCTCGCCCGCCGCGCCCGTTTCAGCGCCGGTCGCCGCCCCGCCGTCCTCGCCGCCGCCATCTCCGCGGGCAGCGTCACTCCTTGCCGCTCCGCGAGCGGACTCGGATAGCTTCCTGATTCTCGCACGATCCCCACTCCCTCTCCACCAGCGATCCTAGTATAGCGGCGCCTCCATGGACGCCTGCTCGCGGTCTCTACCCTCTACAACGAGCACGGCAGAGTTTAGCATCGCTGGATCAGCAAAGTCCTAGTCCCGCCGCCGTTGTGTCGTCACCGTGCCGCCCGCCGCCGGTGCGCCTCATCCGTCTCCCTCCACCACACCGGCACCGGCCCACTACGCACAACGCATGCCGGACCGCTCATCGCTCGCCATGTATCGGGCCTCCCGCTTTTTTGACACCTCTTCCGGTGCGGGGCTATACTGCGAGACGGAAGATAGAGCGACAAGCACGGTCGCGAGGTGGGCGAGCCGAGCCAGGAGGCTCCCCGCCCGCCTCGACCGTCCACGGTGATAACAACGTCTCTCTTCAGCAGGCGGTAGGAGCATACGATGGCAGAATCCACAGACGACGTGCGGGAGCGACAGACCACCCAGGAGCGGGAACCAGCGGACACCCCCACGTCCGGCGGCGAAGCGCCCCAGGTCGTCAGTGACGGCGACCTCCAGGCGCAGCTTCAAGCCGCCCGCGACGAGGCCGCGCAGTTCAAGGACAAGTGGCTGCGCGAGCGCGCCGAGATGGAGAATTTCCGCAAGCGCCAGGAACGCTTCGCCGCCGAGCGTGTCGAGCGCAACCGCCGCGACCTCCTCGAGAAAGTCCTCGACGTCATGGATAATCTCGACCGCGCCATGAGCTACGAAGACTCCATGGACCGCGAGAGCCTCCAGCAGGGCTTGCGCATGGTACGGTGGCAGCTCAACGAGCTGCTCAAGACCGAGGGCCTCACCCCCGTCGCCACGGTCGGCGAGCAATTCGACCCACGCCTGCACGAGGCTGTCGAGACCATCGCCTCAGAGCAACCCGAGAACACCGTCGTCGGCGAGGTCCGCAAGGGCTACCTGCTCGGCGCTGACCTCCTACGCCCCGCGCGTGTCCGCGTCAGCTCCGGCTCGCCTGCCTGAGCCTCGACGCCTCCGGCAACCCCAGACACATCCGCCTCTGAGCCGGTATGAGGGCCGATGGATTACAAAGACTACTACAAGATTCTCGGCGTCGAGAAGCGGGCATCCGCTGACGACATCAAGAAGGCGTACCGCCGCCTCGCGCGCAAGTACCACCCGGACGTCAATCCGGGTGACAAGGCCGCTGAGGCCCGCTTCAAGGAGATCAACGAGGCCTACGAAGTCCTCTCCGATCCCGACAAGCGCCGCAAGTATGATACGCTCGGCCCCAACTGGCAGGAGCAGTTCGGGCCGAGCGCGCCCGCACGTGCCCGCACGCGCCCATCGCCCTCCGGCAGCAGCTCCAACATCCCCTTCGACATCGAGGATCCCACCGGCTTCTCCGACTTCTTCGAGACGCTCTTTGGCCGTCGCGGCACGGCCACCGGCACGGCTAGCCGCCCCAGCGGCCGGGGCACCGTCCGCGATTTCACCTCACGCCCTGGCAGCGACATCGAGCAGCCCGTCGAGATCGGCTTCAGAGAGGCCTACACCGGCGCCTCGCGCGTCTATAACGTCGAAGCGCCGGAGACCTGCCCCACCTGCGGCGGCGTGGGCAAAATCGGCGTGCGCCCCTGCCCCACCTGCGGCGGCTCCGGCACGATCAACAAGTCGCGGCGCCTCGAAGTGCGCATCCCCGCCGGTGTGGATACCGGCGCGCGCGTGCGCGTCGCCGGCGAGGGCAATCCGGGCGCCGGCGCCGGCCCGCGTGGCGATCTCTATCTCGTCGTCACCGTTCGGCCCGATCCACAGTACGAGCGCAAAGGCGACGACCTCACCGTGGACATCCCCGTTCCCCTCACCATGGCCGTCCTCGGCGGCGAGGCCCCCGTTCCCACGCCCGATGGCAAACGCCTTCTGCTCACCATCCCACCGGAGACGCAGAACGGCCAGACCTTCCGCCTCACCGGCAAGGGCATGCCCCATCTGAAAGGCGACGGCGCCGGCAACCTCTTCGCCCGTGTCCAGGTTGTCCTGCCCAGCCGCCTCACGCCACAAGAGCATGATCTGTTCGAGCAGCTCGCCCGCCTGCGCCCATCCGGCGCGGTCGCGACATAGCCCCCTCGCCTCGCAAGGAGAGGGGGTCGGGGTGAGGACTCTGTGCTACACCTCAGCGTTGATCGCCGCGCGCACACGATCCGCGAGCGCATGCCCGCCGCCCAGCTCGCTGGCGAGACGGATCGCCGCCGTCAGCAGCGCGTTCTGGCCGCCGGCGGCCAGCGCGGGCGGCAGCGTCAGATACTCCTCGGCGGCGGCGGCCACCATCGGCAGGATATGCAGCGAGCGCACATCGCTCGGATCGATGTCGCGCGTGGCGGCGACACTGCCGATCACACCGGCCAGCGCGCGCGGCTCATGGCCCATCTGTAAGTAGCGATGAGCGATGGCGAGCGCCGTCGCGCTGTCTCCTGCCGCGACCTGCTGCTCCAGCGTACGCAGCATGCTGGCCGCGATCAGCCCACCGATCGGCGAAGACGGCACGGCGCGCGCCCCCGCCTCGACCCCGCCAGCACCGCCCGCCGGGCGCACCGCGTTGACCGCGCACGCGGCGGTGTAGAGCAGCGGCCAGATCTCCTTGTTCTGCGTCTGCAGCGTGGCGACGTGGACGGCGTGGGCGTAGAGCAGCGCGTGGCCCGCACGCGGCAGGCCATCCGCATCGCCCCGCGGCACCGCGTTGAGCTGTTCCGCCGCCGTGAGCGCGAGCGCCGCGGCCAGACCCATCGGCGTCGCCCCGCCGCGCAGCGCCGCCAGCGTCGCGTCGCACGCCTCCGTCGCGCTGCCGGATGCGACGGCATGGCGGAAGCTCTCGCCCGCCGCCTCGTTCTTCGGGATCGCGAGGCGCGTGCGCAGCCAGCCCAGATCGTGCGCGGCTGCGGAGGCGTATGCGTGCGCGGTCTCGGCGGCCGGAGCATCGGGCGTGTTGTCCACGATCAGAGATGAGACCCAGTAGATATAGGCGGGAACACGATCACCCCAATCAGCCATCTCCAGCACACGGCTGCCGGCCATGGCGAAATAGAGTGGGTGGCCGCCCTCAGGATAGCGCAGCGCCAACGCGCCGTAGATTGCCGTCAGCATGGCGCGATAATCCGTGCCGGTCATGTAGAAGCCCATCAAGATAGCGCGCACGCGGTCGAGATCGCGCGCGGCCACGGCGTCGCGCAGCGCGCCGAACGCGCCCTCGGCATGCTTGAGGTCAGCGGGCGAGATGCCGCCGGGCAGCGTGGGATGCGGCTCCGGCAGGCCCTTCGCCACCTGAGCGGCGACGGCACGGAAGCTCTGGATGAGCGGCAGCGCCGGCGCGAGCTGGCGGCGCGTCTCCGCGCCCGGCTCCGGACCGATGGGGATGGAGCGCATCCACTCGGCGATCCGCCCAGAGACGGAGAGCACGGCCAGCGGATGGCCGTCGCCACCAGCCCAGGCGGCGGGGATGCCGACGCGGGCGGCGATCTTGGCGGGCGGCGCGTTCTCCGGCCCCAGCAGGCGCAGCGTAGCGTGGATGGCGCCGTCTTCGTCGCTGGCGCTGAGGGCTTCCAGCAGCGTCGTGATATCGGCGTGGACGATCATCGGCATAGCGGCCGTTCGCTCCTTCAACGATGGGCGGTCACTCGCCACCCAGGGATTCTCTGGCGGCCTGTATCTCGCGCTCGATGGGCGGGATGGCGGCGTAGTCTTCTTCGAGCAGCTTGTAGGCGCGCTGCAAATACAGCTCGGCCAGCCGCGCGCCAGCCGCGTCCGGCCGCACGGCGGCGCGCACGAGCTGATCGGCGCGGTACTTCTCCGGAAGCGTCTTGGTGATGCGGCCCATCGAGGCTGTCACATCGCCGAGCAGGCGCGCATCGTTGCCGTCCACGGCGTAGCGCGCCTGGCCGATCAGCCGGGCCAGCTCGCCCAGGCGGTCGCGCTCCGGCAGCACCTCGGCCATCACATCCTCGACATTCAGATCGTCGAGCGGCGTCGCGCCGCGCTCCTCCTCGACCTCTACCGCCGGCCAGCGCTGGCGAAACTCGCCGTACACCTGGCCGTACGCCTGGCAAGCCTCGGCGGCGTAGGCCATGCGCTGCCCGTCGTCGCTCAAAAAGATCGTGCCCAGGTCGCAGAGGTCGTCGCCGCGCCGCTCGGCAAGCTGGCGCAGCGCGCTCAGTGCCGGGATGTCTTCCAGCATCGGCGGGATCGGCACCACGCTCATCGCCGCCGGATCAGCCAGCCCTTCGAGTGGCACCTGGCCGGAGAGGATGGGCGGCAGGTACTTGCCGATGGAGAACTGGATGGGCAGCACGACGACGTAGGTCGCGACGATGCCGCCGCCCACGCCGCCAGTGCGCGCGTACACGATCGCGTGACCGCGTGGCTGGCGAGGATCTCCCAGGTCAAAGCTCAACTGCATGCCTGTCTCTCCTCTCCGCTCCGCGACCAGCCAAATGGGATTTTCGGGTGGTATCGGACGTGTCCCCAGAATGGTATCATAATCGCGCCGCCGTCCCCATGCAAACGGCAAGCCGCCCGATAACGAGAACGACGACGAGAACTACCCCAGAGGACACGCGGGCGGAGGGAGGGAACACGGAGGCTGAATACCGATGTCATCCGCGCTCTTGAGCTATCCAACCCGCGCCAAGCCAGGGATTACCCCCGGCATGAATGCCGGGGAGCCGTTTCCGTGGCGGATGAAGAGGACTGGGAAGGGCGCCGATGCTGTTCTTGTTCGATATTGATGGAACCCTGCTGCGACGCATGCCGCCCGCCCATCGGCAGGCGATCTGCGACGCGGCGGAGGCGGTGTACGGCGTGCGCCTCTCAGCGGACGCGCTGGGGCAGACAGCCGGCATGACCGACACAGCCATCGCGCGGCGCGTGCTGCGCGCGGCGGGTGTACTCGACACGGACGCCGAGGCCGGGCTGCCGGCCTTCTTCGCCGCCGCCGCCGCCGCCTACGAGCGGCACGTCCCGGATGATCTGCGCCCCTATCACACGCCCCACGCGGTCGAAGCGCTCACCTGGCTGCGCGAGCGCGGCGCGGCGTTGGGGCTGGTGACGGGCAACGTCGAGCGTATCGCCTGGACCAAGCTGCGCGCGGCGGGCCTGGATGGCTACTTTGGCTGCGGCGCCTTCGGCGACGAGGCGGAGGCGCGCGAGGCGCTGCCGCCGCTGGCGCTGGGGCGGGCGCGCGCCGTCTTCGGCCGCGACTTCCCCCCAGCGCGTGTCTACATCGTCGGCGACACCCCCGCGGACGTCGCCTGCGGCGTCGCGGCCGGCATGCGGACGGTGGGAGTGGCGACGGGGCCGGTGCATTCACTGGACGAGCTGCGTGCCTGTGGCGCGGACCAGGCCTTCGCGGATTTGCGTGGGCTGCTGGCGCTGGAAGATGGATGGCGCGGCGCCTGACGCACGCCGGCATGCGGGCGCATTCCCGTTACACCTCGCGCGGGCGCCCGTCATGTACGAAAGATGCCCACAGAGCATGGATTCCCTGAGAGGATGGCGAGCGGTGGCGGTGAGGGAGACAACAGCCGGAGCCAGGGCGCCGCGGCTGGGTGCATGGCTAGGGCAAGCGACGGCATGGGCGGAGCGCGCGCGCGCCAGCGCCGCATGGCATGACGCGGCCGGCGCGTGGCTCGCGCATCTCGCGCTCGTGGCCGTTGCCTGCGCGCTCGCCTGGCTATCTGGTGTGCCACAATGGACGCTGGTGGGCTACGCGCACCCAGTGACGCCCCATGTCTTCGCGTCGTTTTGGCTGCATGCCTGGGATGCCGACTCATACGCCCGGATCGCCGCGCATGGGTACACACTGCCGGCGAGCGCCGCCTTCTGGCCACTGCTGCCGCTGCTGGAGCGTCTCGCCGCGCCCCTCGTGGGCGGCAATGTCGCATTGGCCGGCTTCGTGATCGCCAACCTCTGCGCGCTCGCCGCGCTCGTGTTGCTCAGGCGGCTGGTGGCGGAGGAGACCGGAGATCGCGCGCTGGCACGCTGGGTGGTCATCGTCATCGCGCTCTCGCCGCTCGCGTTCTTCCTGGCCACGGGCTACACCGAGTCGTTCTTCCTGCTGCTCGCCACAGGCGCGCTGTACGCTATGCGCCGCCAGCGCTGGTTGGTCGCGGGCGTGCTGGTCACGCTCGCGACCCTCACCCGTGCGCCGGGCATCCTGCTGCTCGTGCCGCTCGCCCTGGAAGCCTACCGCCGCTCTGGAGTGGCCGCCATCCGCAACTGGCAGGTGGCGGGCGCGGTCGCGCTGCCCATCTCCGCGCTCGGCGGCGTCGCGCTTGTGCTCAGCCATGCCTACGGCTCACCCGCGGCAGCGCAACACGCCGAGTACGCGATCTGGGGCCGCGAGCTAGACTGGCCCTGGTACGGCGTGATGCGCAACCTCTCCATCCTACTGCGTCCCGCGCAGCCGCTGGCGGCACTGCGGTCGGGATTCGACCTCGCCGTGCTGGCGCTGGCCCTCGCGCTGCTGTGCGCCCTCCTGTGGCCGCGCGCCTCGGCCGTGGGCGCGCGCATCCCAACCTCGTTCGTGGTCTGGGCGGGCGCGTCGCTCCTGCTGGCCCTCTCGCTGACGCTGCACCCCATCCCAGGTGATTCACAAAGCCCCTACTTCGATGCCCTGTTTTCGCTGCCACGCTACCTGTTGGTAGTGTTCCCGCTTGCTATCCCCCTCGCCGCGCGGTGCCAGCGATCGCCGCGCGCGCGCGCGGGCATACTGGCCTTCTCCGCCTGCCTGGGCGGCGCGCTGACCTTCGCCTGGGCGTGCGGCCTGCTGATGGCCTGAAGACTACCAGCCGGTGACGCCATGCAGGCGCAGCCACGCACCCCAGATGCCCAGCACGCCGGTAGCATCCGTGATGGCGCCCGTACGGCATGCCTCCACCGCCTCGCGCAGCGGCAGCCGTCTGAGCGTAAGCCGCTCGGTGCCTTCGGGCCGCGCCTCGCCCTGGCACAAATCACGCGCCAGATAAATGTGGCTGATCTGGGTCGAAGTGCCGTCGCTCAGTGGGTGCGCGCCCAGCATCTCCCACTCCGCCGCGTGCAGGCCGGTCTCCTCAGCCAGCTCGCGCCGCGCCGCCGCCAGCGTATCTTCGCCCGCCTCGACCTTGCCGCTGGGCAGCGTCCAGGCGAAGCGCTGCGTCGGATAGCGAAACTCGCCGATCAGCCAGACGTGCTCCTCATCATCCAGCGGCACGACCGAGACGTTATCTCCGGGGTCCACGACACCATAGATGCCGGGCTGCCCGTCCGGGCGGATGACCGCGTATTCGGTGACGGCCAGCCAGGGATTGCGATACACCTCACGCGCGCCGACCGTGCGCCACGGGCTGTGCGGCGGATCGGGCCGGCCGCCGGGCGCGACCACGGATGCGGCGTGAGGCTCTCTATCATCGCCATCAAACGGTAGGTGTTGCAGATTCTCTGGCATCTCGTCTCAGCGTTCCTCGATCATCTGGAAACCGCGTGAGTTACTGGTGGTTGTGGAGCTTCAGCCCCGTCGTCGTGCGCCAGCACTTCAACGTTTGCTGTAAGTTGACTCGAAACAGGAAAGGGGTCTCGGTGACGGTTGAGGCTGCTGAATCTGGCCTACCGAAGGAGGCACCCCAATGGTCGGACGTAGACACCGTTCTGACGACCGTGTACGTGCTGGTGAACACAGTGTACCAGCAGGAGGTGCCCGGCTGTGCCGGCCGCGCCGGCCGCGCCAGCGTCCCCATGCGGTCCCGCGGCGGCATTGAGCCGCGGTACGGTGATCCCCGTGGCGGTGTGTGCCCAATGGGGGCAGTATCCCAGCGAGCGAGCGGGCGTTCTACCGCTACGCCGAGCGCCCCCCGCGCCCGCCCGCATCGCCTGCGCCCGCCCGCATCGCCGTCAGTTCAACCGTCCGCCCGCTCGCCCGCCCGCATCGCCTGCGCCCGACGCCGCACCGGAATTCCGCGCGAGACGGCGGATGGGTGAGGGAACCACCCTCGCCCACCGCTTTCCTCTCTCTCGAGTCCGCGACGGCGGACGTCGCGGCGGCACGCCCTCCAGGCGCGATTTCAATCGCCGGCCGTCCCATACGCCGCTGGCCCCTTACGCCCTTGCTATCCATGCTCGTTTATGGTAAATTAGTTCTATCAGCGTGGCGCCGAACCGGGATTACCCCCGGCATTCATGCCGGGGCGGCGGCAAATGACGACGAGTCAGTCCACAGGAGGTGTGAAATGTCCCATATCTCCCCGCGTACCCTTGCCGTTTTTGCCGCCGGCATTGCCATCCGTTGCCACATCTTGCCGTTTCTTGCCAGATCGTTGCCGCTTTTGCCGCCCAGAACGCGCAATGTCACGTTCACGGGAGCGGCAAAGCCGCTTGAATTGCGGATTCGCGCGGAGGATGCGCCCGATGCAACATCGAAAAGCGGCAAAAACGGCAATGTTGACCTCTCTGGTGAACATTGCCGCGCCGAGCATCCGTAGGGATTCAGCCCCAGCCGTGCCGTGCGCCGGCACTTCAGTGCCGCGAGCGTGCATCGCGCCGCACTCGCCCTTCACCGTCGCGCCACCGCCCCTATCGTATAATCACCACGGCCCTTACCGGCCGCGCATCCGCGCCCTGGCGGGCTCATTCCCACACGGCGCCGCACCACACCCATCTGTACCGTAGACGCAAAGGAGCGTTTCACATGGCCGTCGAGCGAGCTTCTTCCGAAGAACAAATGCTGATCGAGATGGTGCGCGACCTCGCCCGTGAACAAGTCGCCCCGCGCGCCGCCCAGATTGACGCCGAGGGCGCGTTTCCCTGGGATATGAAGGAGCTGCTCGCCAAGCAGGACATCCTCGCCATGCCCTTCCCCGAGCAGTACGGCGGCCTCGGCTCCAGCGAGGTCAGCATCCTCATGACCATCGAGGAGCTAGCCAAAGCCTGCGCCACCACCGCGCTCCTGCTCTGCGTCCAGCAGCTCGGCGCGCTGCCCATCCTGCTCGCCGGCACTGAGGAACAGAAGCAGCGCTTCATCCCCAGGCTCGCCACCGGCGAATGGCTCGCCGCCTACGCGCTCACCGAGCCCGGCTCCGGCTCCGATGCCGGCGCCATGCGCACCAAAGCCGAGCGTCGCGGCGACACCTACGTCTTGAACGGCCTCAAGCACTTCATCACCAACGCCGGCATCGCCCACATCAACACCGTCTTCGCCGTCACCGACCCCTCCGCCACCGGCACGCGCGGCATCTCCGCCTTCGTCGTCGAGGACGGCACCCCCGGCTTCCACCTCGGCAAGATCGAGAACAAGATGGGCATCCGCGGCTCCCAGACCGGCGAGCTGGTCTTCGAAGACTGCGCCATCCCCGCCGCGAACCTGCTCGGCAAAGAGGGCGAGGGCTTCAAGATCGCCCTTGCCACCCTCGACCGCACCCGCCCCGGCATCGCCGCCCAGGCGCTCGGCATCGCCCAGGGCGCGCTCGATTTCGCCGTCCAGTACGCCAAACAGCGCGTCCAGTTCGGCAAGCCGATCTTCGACAACCAGGCCGTCCAGTTCATGCTCGCCGACATGGACATCAAAGTCGAGGCCGCGCGCCGCCTGGTCTACCATGCCGGCGAGCTGATGGACGCCGGCGTGTCGCGCTTCAGCCGTGAGTCCGCCATCGCCAAGACCTACGCCTCCGACATCGCCATCGAAGTCACCAACGACGCCATCCAGGTGCTCGGCGGCTACGGATACATGAAAGAGTTCCCCGTCGAGCGCATGATGCGCGACGCCAAGATCTGCCAGATCTACGAAGGCACCAACCAGATTCAGCGCGTCGTCATCGCCCGCGCGCTGGGAGGCTGACTGTGATGGACGCTACATCACCATCTGCGTCGGGACAGCCGGCGCCGTTGCTCTCCATCGCCCTGCGCGACAGCGGCACGCTCGACCTCTGGCCGGACCGGCTGGCGGGCGCCGATCAGGTCTACCCGCTGGCGGCGCTGCGGCACGTCAGGCTGGCCGGCGACGCGGCCGCGCCCTTCGTCTCGCTGGGCCTGCCGGGGCGCACCGTTTCCCTCACACCCGCCGATCCGCCGGACGCGCGCCGCCTGCTCGACGCCATCCTCGCGCGCCGGCCGGACCTGCGCGCGCCGCCCTTCGCGGTCTCGCCGGAGCCTGCTGGATATGCCCCTCCCCCACCACCGCCCGGCGCTGCGCCGCCCTGGGGACCGTACGCTCCGGGCGGTTATGCCCCACCGCCACCGGGCTATGCCCCACCGCCACCGGGCTATGGCTACGGCTATTACCCGCCGTCCGCCATCGCGCATCCCTCCGGCATTCCGGATAGCGAGCGCATCCTGGCCGGGTTCTGCCACCTCAGCGTCTTCTTCGCGCCGCTGATCCTGCCCTTCGTCGTCTGGCTCGCCGCCAGGAATAGCTCGCCCTATGCTTCTCACCAGGGCAAACAGGCGTTCTTCTTTCACCTGCTCGTCTCGGCCGTCGGCGTCTTCGTCGCGCTGCCGATCTTCCTGATCTTCGTGCTGGGGTTCGCGGGCGCGGCGGCCAGCAAGCGCCTGCGGCTCACCGCGCTCCCCATCCTCGGCCTCACCTGCGGCTGGTTGCTCCTTATCGCGCTCGTCCTCGTCGAGATCGGCTTCGGCATCTACGGCGCCATCCAGGCGTTCCAGGGGCGCCCCTTCCATTACCCCCTGCTCGGCGGCATCTGATCGCAAGCGAGAAAAGAGGCGTCGCTATGGCGCTCTTCGCGGACTCAGCCCATCTCGACGACGTGGCCGCGCTGCGCGCCGTCTTCCCCATCACCGGCGCGACCACCAACCCCAGCATCCTGCTGGCCGCCCGTGAGCGCGGCCAGCGGGCGACCGACCGCGAGATCGCGCGCGGCCTGCTGGACATCTGCCCCGGCCCGGTCTTCATGCAGCCGTCGGCCGCCAGCGCCGAGGAGTTGCGCGCCGCCGCCCTGCGCTACGTCGAACTGGAGCCGTCCCGCGTCGTCGTCAAGCTGCCGCTGACCTCGGACGGGCTGGAGGCGGCGCACGCTCTGCGCGAGGATGGCGCACGCCTCTCCTTCACGGCCGTCGCCTCCGTCGCCCAGGCCTACTGCGCGCTGCTGGCCGGCGCCGCCTGGGTCATCCCATACTTCGGCCGGCTGCGCCGCGCCGGCGTTGACGCCCCGGCGCGTCTCGGCGCGATGGCACGCCTGATCGCCGCGCAACACAGTGACGCCCGCCTGCTGGTCGCCAGCCTCAAGTCCGCTGATGAGGTGACGGAGGCGCTGCTGGCCGGCGGCGGCGACATCACCGCCGCGCCGGAGATCATCCGCGCGCTCGCCGCCGATCCCCTCACGAACACGGCGGTCGCCCGCTTCGCCGCCGATTGGGAGCGGTTCCAGCGCCCCGACTCCGCGCCTTGAATAGTATCAGCGAATAGTATCAGCCGCGTAGTATCAGCCGCATGGTGTCATCCCTTGGGGAAGCGCAGCGAGGCCAAGATCGGCTCGAAGGTGTCGGCGTTGGCGCTGGCGAAGGCACTGCTGGGGGCGACGGCGATCACAAAGTAGGAGGTGGCGGCCTTATCTATTGCCAGCACGCGCAGCGTGAGCGTCACAGTGGCGTTGCCCTTCACCACCGTCTGCTGATAGTCCTTCTCGGTCCAGCGGATGCCGTTGTAGGTGACGGTGCGCTCGGCGGTCGCGCTCAACGTCTGGTCGGCGCGCAGTTGCCGCGCGATAGGGTCCATGCGGCTTTCAAGCAGATCGGCCGGGTAGGCGGCGATCGTCGCCACCGTCAGCGAGGTGTCGGCGGGGCCGGGGACGCCGGTGAACCGCTCCAGATGCAGCACCTCCCCGCTGTTGAGCGGGGCGTCCGTCGCGGTGAGCTGCCACGCCGCCGGGTACGCCATGGCGAATTCCGTGGTCTGGAAGCCGGTGAAGCCCTTGGCCAGCGCCGGTGTCGGCACGAGCGTGCGCGGCGCGGCGGTCGTGGTCGTTTTCGGGTTCAGCAGGCCCAGCTTCGTGATGCCCATGTAGACAGGAATCGCCAGGATGAGCAGGATCAGCGAGATCAGCATCGTGTTCGAGGTGAGCCGGCCCGCCGCCACCGCCACCGCACGTGTGCGCGAGATCGGGCGGGGGATCGGCATGCCTGGCACCCACTGGCCCAACGGCAGCCGCGCCATATCTTCGAGCGGCACCATCGGCGCGCGGTTGCGCGCGCCGGAGAGCGAGCCAGAGCTGACACCGTTGTCTGGTCGTCCCATAGGTTGCGCCGGCTCTAGCGGCTGCGCCGGCGGGCCGGCCGGCAGCAGATCGTCCCAGCTTTCCACCATGTCCGCATCTGGCGCGTAACGCAGGCCTTCGTCCCAGCGTGACGGGATGTCGTCCCAGCCTTCCGGCGACACGGCGACACCAAACTGGTCCAGCGATCCTGATGTGCGGGGCGAGCGCATCGGCGGGCGCGGTGTGGGTGGCGCGGGCGGCGTGGGCGGCATAGATGGGCGCATGGGTCCAGTGGGCGGCGACGCCTGTGGAGCGCTACCACGGCGCCTGCCCAGCCGAGGCTGGGAGCGCACGGCCGGGCCGCGTACTGGACCGTTAGGCGGCTTGGGCGGCTTTGCCGCTTTGGGAGACTTGGGTGAGAAGAAGTCCGCGAGCGTGCCCGACCGCCGCTCCTGGCCGCTCGCGCCAGCGCCAGGTCGTGCCTGGCCGAGCGAGCCGCTTGGCCTGCCGCGCGCGTCGCCCTGCCTGATCAGAAAGCCACACTGCCGGCAGCGATTGCCGGCAAACGCGGTCCCGCCGCAGTTCGGGCACTTCATAATACGTATAGACTCCCGCCAACCCGCCCACTGACATCCGCCGCGGCCATCGCCGCCCGTCCGTCGCTGGAATGTGACCAATTGTACACCCATGCGCGCGTACGTACCAGAGGGCATGCGCCATCTGTCACCTATGGCATGTTTCGTGCGTTCGTCCGCTATAGCAAAAATGCCGTCATCTGGGGAGGGATGCTCGTGCGCCAGCAGCAAGCAGCAGATGAGCGTGATCTGGGCGTCCATGCCGCTGCGGGAAGGGAAGGATCGGCGCCATCGTCGGCAGACGGCGCGGCCGAGACCGCCGGGGGACGCCGCAAGCCACGCGATGCCCAGTCGCGCGATACTGGCGATACTGGCGATACTGGCGATACGCTGGCGGCAATCGCCGCCCTTTCGCGCCTGCTCGTCGCGCCGCTGCCGCTGGATGCCGCGCTCGACCGCGCGCTCGCCATCGGCGCGCGCCTCCTGCCGGACACGCGCGGCCTGCGCCTGCTCGCGCCGCGTGGGGAAGAGCTGATCACGCTTGCCGAGCAGGGCACGCGGCCGGAGAACGCCGTTCACAGCGGGCCGGTCAAGACGCTCGGCTTCGGCGCGGATGTGGACGAGCGGGTGCTCGGCCGTCACCTGTCTGCCACCGCACACGGCGCGCGCTGCGTCCCCTTGATCGGGCCGGACGGCGTGCTCACGGGCGTCCTCATTGCCGCCACAGAGACCGGGGAGGATGCGCCCGGCACAGTGATGGCGGCGATCTCCGCACGTTGGCAGCTCGTCCTCGATCACCTGGCCGCCCTGCTCGACCGCGCGCGACTCGCCGATCAGGCGGCGCACGAAGCGCGCGCCCGCGACGAATACATCTCGCTGGCGGCGCACGAGCTGCGCAGCCCGCTCACTTCGATCAAGGGCTACGCCCAGCTCCTCGCGCGACAGGCGCGCAAGACGCCGCTGCCTGACAGCATGCGGCGCTCGGTGGAAGCCATCGAGCAGCAGAGTATGCGCATGGCCGAGATGATCGGCGAGCTACTCGACGCCTCGCGCATCCATCGCGGCGCCCTGGAGCTGCTGCCAGCGCACGCCGAGCTGCAAGCCATCGCCTCGCGGGTGATAGAGCGGCGGCGCTCGCTCTTCCCGCAACATGAGTTCGTCGTCTCGGCGCCCGTGGAGCCGCTGGCCGGCACATGGGATGCCGCCCGCGTGGAGCAGGTGTTGCGCGATCTGCTTGACAACGCCGCGCGCCACAGCCCCAGCGGCGGCGCGATCACACTAGTGATGCGCCGCGAGGATGGCATGGCGCTGGTCTCGGTGCGCGATGCGGGCATCGGCGTGGCGGCGGACGACCGCGAGCGCATCTTCGAATACCTCTACCACGCGGCGGAATCGGAGCGCCGCAACCTCTCCGGCTTGGGGCTGGGGCTGTTCGTCAGCCATCATCTGGTGGAACGCATGGGCGGGCGGCTCTGGCTGGAAGCCTCATCCACCACGACGCCGGCGGGCAGCGATTTCCGCTTCACGCTGCCGCTGTCGTGAGCCGCGGCGCCACGATCTCCTCATGCGCATTGTCCGCACACTCGCCCGGCCGCTCTTGGCGAAGTACGGCTGCTACCTGCGCCTGCGGGAGGAGCGTGCGGCGGCCAACGAGCCAGGCGGCCGGCACGGTCGTGGGATAGGAAAGTTGGGCGGCTGGCTTGGGCGGCTGGTCGTAGGTCTGATATGATGGCGCCGTTCACCCAATGGGAAAGGCAGCCTGCCAGATTTATGTTACCGCCGTCACGGAAGTCCGTTGCATCCTCCAGAGGGGCTGAGGAAGACCGCACCCCTCAGCAGCGGGACCGGGACCGGCGCGGGGGGGCCGGAGGAATGAACCTGACAACCGGGACCGCGGTCGTGGGGCGTTCTCTTCTGAGCGAAGCCGCCGGCTGGCAGGCCGACGCTGTGAAGGGACGCGCACCGGTGGCTGAGGCAAGGGCGGCGGAACAAGCGTGGTCCTTTGAACGGATCTACGACGAGTTCAAGACCCCGATCTACAACTACATCTATCACCTGGTCGGCAGCCGCGAGCAGGCGGACGATCTGACGCAAGACACCTTCCTGAAAGCCTACAAGGCGCTGCCAAAGATGGACGCCAACCTGAAGCTTTCAGCCTGGTTGTATCGTATCGCCACCAACACGGCCTACGACGCGCTGCGTCGGCGCAAGCTGATCGCCTGGCTTCCCTGGCAGGATCTCGATCACGAGCCCGCCGACGTCGAGAGCGCCGACCCACAGGAGACCATCGGCACGACGGAGCTGGTGCATGCCGCGCTCAGGCGCATGCCGCGCCACTACCGCGCGGCCCTGCTGCTCTACACGCAGGAGGGCTTCTCGTACGCCGAGATCGCGGCAACCCTCAACATCGCCGAGAGCGGTGTGAAAATGTACCTGTCCCGCGCGCGGCACTCCTTCCGGGAGCACTTCCGGACGCTGGAACAGGGGGGAGGCGGTACCCGATGACCTGCGAGAAGGCCGAGGAATTCCTCAGCGCCTATCTCGACGATATGCTTGCCTCGCCGCTCCGCGAGGAGGTGCGGACGCACGTGGAAACCTGCGCCCACTGTAGCGAGCTCGCGGCCGACTATCGTCGTTTCGATCTGCTGCTGGCGGCGGCGCCGCGTGTGGCGCCACCCGCCAAGCTGCATGACCGCATCTTCGACTCGCCTGAGTTCGCCGCCCTGCTGCGCTCGCTCGAGCGCGACGCGGGGCGGCATGCCGGCCGGCGCACCACACTGCGCCCGCTGCCACATCAGAGCGACGGCGAGCATGGCGAGATGGGCGCGGCGGCTCCAGCAGCCGAAACCGGCGAAACAGCCACACCAGCCGCCGCTGGTTCTTCGCGCGCGCGCCCAACCCGCCATAGCGGAGGTCCACCTGGATGGGCGCGCGTCGCGCTGCAGGCGGCGGCGGTTTTCGTGCTCCTCTTCGGGTCGGCCCTGCTACTGAGGCAGGGTCTTCTCTATTCCGCGACAACAAGCACACGCGGACCCACACAGAACCTCGGCGGCCCAGCGAGCCAGGGCATCCCGCTGGCGGCGGGGCCGCGTGTCGTCTACGCGCGAGCGGGCGCGCTCTGGAGCGCGGCGGAATACGGCCCAGAGCTGGCGCAGCGGCTGACATCGTCAGCGGTGAATGTGGGCCAGTCGTGGGCCGTCTCGGCCGACGGCACCCGCATCGCCTATGTGGATGTGCGCACCGGCGACCTGCATATCGTGCGCGCCGACGGCCAGAGCGACCACGTGATCGCCGTGCTCGGACGCCAGTGCGGCCCCGCCGCCGCTGGCTGCGCCGCGACCTCCGCCATGCGCATCGTCTGGTCGCCGGACGGCGCGCAGCTCGCCTACGTCACACAGGCCGGCGCGCTCACGCTCGTGAACAGTGACGGCACCAATCCGCGCGCCATCTCCAGCGCGGGGCAGACCGTGATCGGCACGCCACTCTGGAGCGCGGACGCGCTGCGAATCGCGTATGTGGCAGCGAGCGGCGCCGGGCAACCGGGGCAGCAATCGCTCTGGGCCTACGATCTGGTGGCGAAGCAGCAGCGGCAGTTGACGACGCCGGCAGACAGCGCGACCATCGCCCAGCTCGCCTGGACTGCCGATCCGCTGCATCCCGCGCTCACCTGGGCGACGACACAAGGCGCCTCCATCACCGGCATCTTCACCGTCTCAGCGCTGGGCGACACTGGTCCATTGCGGCTGACGCCAACCGGTTCGCGCTACGGCGCCGCGGCCTTCTCGCCGCGGCCGAACGGCGGGATGTGGGCGCTGGCGAGCCAGACGAGCGATGCGCTGGCGACGGTCTCCGCGACGGGCGCGGGCTTCGCCCAGAGCGCCAGCGCCAACGCGGTGGTGGCGAGCGTGACATGGGCGCCAGCGGGACAGGCCGTCGCCGTCGTGACAGTGAACGGCGATCTCCTCCTGTGGGCGCCGGGCGGCGCGATCACACCCGTGCTGGCGGGTGTCTCCGGCGCCGTGGCGTGGGCGCCGGATGGCGGCCACCTCGCGGCGCGGACGAGCGGCGGCGTCGCCGTCATGACGCTCAGTGCCAGTGGGCCGGGCGCCATCGCGACACTGGCGCAGCAGCACGGCGATGCCGCGCTGCTATGGGCGCCCGATGGCAAGAGCCTCGCCATCAGCAGCGGAACCGGCCTCGCCATCGCCCCGGCGGACGGCGCGCAGCTAAAGCTGGCCGACACGGCGGCCGCTGACAACCGGCCGCTGGTATGGACGGTCGCCGGATAGAGCCTCTCACCATCAGTTTGCTGGAAGACGCACCACCGCCCCTAACGAAAGGCGCGGCGGTGCGTTTCTTTCTATGAGCTATCCGAGTCGCGGACTCCTCCACCCAAACGAGGATGCACTCCCTGCGGTCCCTGGCTGCGCGGCCGTTGTCCCCATGGCGGTCGCGGGCTCTCGAATGGCTCTCAGTGCCGCCCGCGCATATGCGCGGGCGGCGAGGGGAAGGGCGAGCTGGCATCCCGCCCTTCCCCTTCTTTTTGCCCCGCGACAGCCATGAGAGAGGGTGCGGGACGGAAGCGCGCCTCCAGCGTCATGGCTTCCTGCCGAAAAGCTGACGCGCTCGGATGCGCGCGTCGCATACACGCGGCACGTCAGAGTACATGCCACCGCTTCCAATACTCCTCCAATCGCGCTCTCATCTCGCCGCGCTATACAATGCTGGATGAACGCAAGCGCCAAACGCGCGCCGGCACACACTTTGCCGAAACTTCACAAACAGTGGCGACCGGGCGCGGCGCCCATACGTACGATCCGTATCGAAGGCATCACAGGCCGGGGATCACCACGGCTGCTGATCCGTGACGGCCGATCCGTGAAGATGGCGAAACGAGAGGGAGAGGAAACGATGCGCAAGCGCATATGGATCGCGGCGGGCGCCGGCGGCATTTTCGTCGTCGGACTGCTGGCCGGCATGCTGTCGAGTGGCGGGCTGCCCGTGTTCGCGGCCAACAACACGCCGCGCCAGGCCCACCAGGCGCAGGCGACCAAGAGCGACTACTGCCAGCTCTACGAAGACACGCTGGCGCAGCAGCTTGGCAAGACGAACGCCCAGCTAGAGGCGGCGAACAAGGTCGCCGTGCAGAAGGTGATTGACCAGCTGGTCGCCGACGGCAAGATCACCGCCGCGCAGAAGACGCGGCTCGAAAACGCGCTGAACCAGAACGCCAGCAATCCTTGCCAGGCCATCGGCAAATTCATTGCCGGGCATGGGCCACGCGGCGGCGCCGGGGCCGGCGCTGGCGCGTTCGGCGCGGCGCTCACAGGCGCGCGGCAAGACATCCTGAACGCGGTGGCGGGCGCGCTCCACATGCCGCTGGCCGATCTCCAGACGGCGCTCACGGGCGGCAAGACCGTCGCGCAGATCGCCTCCGACCAGAAGGTGGATGTCAGCGCGGTACAATCGGCGTACGTCGCCGCGGTGAAAGCGGATCTGGCGAAGGCGGTGAGCGCCGGCCAGATCACGCAGCAGCAGTCCGACATGGCGCTCAGCGCCGTACAGCAGGCGGTGAACGCCGGCCATTATCCGCTGCTCGACGATGGGCGCCGCGGCGGCTTCGGCCATCCATAGCCGCGTGTGAACCGCGAACGCAAATGAGCCAAGCAGCAGAAGGCCCTCTTTCCCTGTGCGGGGCGGAGGGCCTTCTGCTGTAGTTGGGATTGCGGCCATCAGCGGTGCCGATCCCTGGTCCACACAGGTGGACGTGGCGGCCAACGGCCCCCAGGCGCGATGTCAATCGCCGGCCAGCTACGCGGCGCGGCGGCCGGCGCGGAAGAGGCGGTCGTAATGCTCGCCCACGACATCGGCGGGGAAGAGACGTAGCAGGTTGAACGCGGCAACGGCGAAAGCGACCCAGTCGAGGCCGGCGTCCGCCGGCCAGCCGATGAGCGGGCCGACGACCGGGATGAACGCCTCGACCGCCCCGGCCACCGTGTCGCCGCCCAGCAGCGCCAGCAGCAGTGTGCCGATCGTGCCCAGGAAGACGCCCTTGGGCAGCCAGTGGACGCGCGGATCGGCCAGCACCGCGCGCACGAGCGCGAACGTCTTGCCAATGTGCAGCATCAGCGCCCATTGATTGGGATGTGAGAAGGAACGGGAGCCGCGCGCGGCATTGGCGTTCGCGTTGTACATGGTGGGCTACCTCCATTGGGGCGGGTGGGATATACAGGCGAGACTGAGGGCGCAATGAGCCTCTCAACGTGTTACAACGAGCGAGTGCCTGTCCGCGTTCCGTGCGATCCGCGCGCCAGTCTCAACAGAGGGTACGCATGTCTCACATCACGGTTGCATCCGCCTCGCATCTCCCGTGTGATGCCCGCCGCGCCGGCAGCGTGCGCGGGAAGATCAGCACGGCCACCAGCAACAGCCCGACATTCACCGCGGCGACGGCGATGCTATATTCCCCATGATGGACGAGAAAGCTGGCCCAGGCGTTCAGGTCAATGCCTGGATCAGCATGGAAGCCGCCGAAGGCGGGATCGGCGCGCATGATCAGGTGCATCGCCATGTTGAGGAAGGCCGTGACCCCGGCGCCGATGGAGAAGAGCAGCAGCGTGCCGTTGTACACCGCGGCCAGCAGGAACAGAGCGACGGCGGGGTACAGGTAGCGCTCGCGCTGCAAGGTTGTCACATCGAAGAAGGCGAGCGCGACGAGCGCCGCGCCCAGGAAGAGCGTGCCAGGCGATGGGTTGCGCCAGATGCCGGCCAGCGTGACGAGCAGGACCAGCGCGAAGAGGATGAGGCCGAGCGTGTTCGGTGAGAGCGCACCCAGGTAGGGTGTCGCGTAGTCGTGGTTGGCGGCGCCGAGGAACCACCACAGGTTGAAGCCATCAATACTGGCGTACGGCTCCTGCCGGAAGCCGTCGTGCAGGACAGACAAAAATTGCCCGATCTGCGCCACAGGATGCAATAGATATGGCAAGTAGACGACAACCACGGTGGCGGAGGCGGCCGCGAGCCAGCGTACGGCCTGCCGCGGCCCCGCCCAGCGGTACAGGTAGACGAGCGGCAGCGGCGCGAAGGCCAGCGGCTGCGGCTTCAGCAGCACCGCCAGCGCGAAGAACACGCCTGCCCACGCGCCGCGATGGCGCAGCGCCGCCAGCAGCGCAAGCAGGATGAACAGCAGCGTCAGCCCGTCGGTCTGACCCCAGAGCGCGCCATCGAAGAGCACGGCGGGCGCGAAAGCGTACGAGGCCGCCGCGGCGAGCGCCAGCCGCTCGGAGCGGACGCGCCGCGCCACGGCGTAGATGAGCGCGATGGTGGCGAGGTCCGCCACGAGCATCGGCAGCTTCAGGATTACGGTGAGCGGCACGGACTGGTGCAGATCGAGCGGCGGCGCCGGGGTGATCGTTCGGCCGAGCAGCGCGTAGACGGCATAGAGCAGGCCGTACAGATACACCGTGAGCGGCGGGTACGTCGGCGGCGCGTGCGGCGGCAGCGTGGCGGGGCAGCACGCCGTGTAGAAGTCGAAGAAGTGGTGATCCAGCACCTCGCCCCAGACGGCATAGCCCTGGAGATCGTAGAAGAAGCCGTGGAAGGCCATCAGCGGGAGGCGGACGAGCAGCGCCAGCGCCAGCAGCAGGAGCATGCGCCGCCCCTCGGCGCGCGTACACCATGCGCGCAGGTGTTCACCGCGCTGGTGCCATGTCGCTGCCCAGTGTAGTTCCTGCGGAAGCCGCGTGGAGCGTCGTGTGAGCGGCCCACTGAGATCGAGTTCCGCCGGCATGGATGACTCCTGGGATGGGGATTGCTCACCCCCGGCTCCTTCGGTGCGAGCCGCGAGCGAACCGCGAAAGAAACATGGTGGGGCGGAGCTATCGTACCGGATCGGGCGCGCATGGCATACATCTCGCTACTTTTGGGCTGCCTTTGGCAGGGGATGCGCGGCTGCGTATAATGCTGGGATGTGCAACGATGGGAGGATGGACGCTCCCACGGACGAAGGAGTAACCGACGAGTGAAGATTCTGGGACGTGTGGCCGTGTTCCCGACCATCCCCGCGCGGATCGAGCGGCTGCACGAGCTGGCATACAACCTGTGGTGGACCTGGCATCCCGAGGCGCAGGCGCTCTACGCCGCCATTGACCCGCGCCTCTGGCAACAGACCGAGCACAACGCCGTGCGCATGTTGATCGAAGCCGTTCCGGAGCGGCTGGAGGCGCTGGCCGGCGACGCCGCCTTCCTGGCCGACTACGACCGCGTGCTGGCCGCGTTCGACGCCTACATGCGCCCCGAAAGCACCTGGTTCAGCCGCACCTATCCACAGGACGCCAACCGCACCATCGCCTACTTCTCCGCCGAGTTCGGCCTGCACGAGTCGCTGCCGATCTACTCCGGCGGCCTGGGCATCCTCTCCGGCGACCACTGCAAGGAGGCCAGCGATCTTGGCCTGCCGTTCGTCGCGGTCGGCTTCCTCTACCCGCAGGGCTACTTCCGCCAGCGCATCACCCGTGAGGGCCAGCAAGAGGCGTTCTACGAGAAGCTGCACTTCTCGCAGGTGCCGGCCACGCCCGCCAAGAATCCGCGCGGCGAGGAGGTGATGATCTCGGTCGAGCTGCCGGGGCGCACCGTCTTCGCCAAGGTCTGGCGCGTCCAGGTCGGGCGTGTGCCGCTCTACCTGATGGACACCGACGTCGAGCCGAACGCCCAGGCGGACCGCACCCTCTCGGCGCGGCTCTACGGTGGTGACCAGCAGATGCGTATCGCGCAAGAGATCATGCTCGGCATCGGCGGTGTACGCGCGCTGCGTGCGCTGAACGTGGACGCGCTGGTCTGGCACATGAACGAGGGCCACTCCGCCTTCCTGGGGCTGGAGCGCTGCCGCGAGCTGATCGGCGGGCTGGGCGTGCCGTTCGACGTGGCGCGCGAGATCGCCGCCGCCAACGCCATCTTCACCACGCATACGCCGGTGGCGGCCGGCAACGATGTCTTCGGCTTCGACCTGATTGATCGCTTCTTCAGCGACTACTGGCCCCAGCTCGGCCTGGACCGCGAGCGTTTTCACGCGCTGGCGGCGCAGCAAGTGGAGTGGGGTACCGGCTTCAGCATGACCGTGCTGGCGCTGCGGCTCTCGGCCCAGCACAACGGCGTGAGCGCGCTGCACGGCGATGTCTCGCGGCGCATGTGGCACTTCCTCTGGCCCGACATCGAGGTGAGCGAGGTGCCGATTGGCTCGATCACCAACGGCGTCCACACCGCCACCTGGCTGGCGCCGCGGCTGGATGCGCTCTATCAACGCTCTCTCGGCCCAGATTGGTACGCCCACCTGGACGAGCCGGAATTGTGGGCGCGGATCGGCGAGATTCCCGACGGCGAGTTGTGGCAGGCGCATCGCGCCCTCAAAACAGACCTGATCGCCTACGCCCGCGAGCGGCTCGCCCGCCAGCGCACGCGCCTGCGCGAAGGGCCGGCCGCCGTGCGCGCGGCGGCGGACGTGTTGGACCCAGACGCCCTGACACTTGGTTTCGCGCGCCGTTTCGCCACCTACAAGCGCGCGACGCTGATCTTCCGCGATCCGGCGCGACTGCTGCGCATTCTCAACAACCCCGACCGCCCGGTCCAGCTCGTCTTCGCCGGCAAGGCGCACCCGGCGGACCAGCCCGGCCAGGAGTTCATCCGCCGTGTCTACGAGTTCTCGCGCCAGCCGGAGTTCGCCGGCACGATCGTCTTCCTCGAAGACTACGACATGGACATGGCGCGGCATCTGGTCAGCGGCGGCGACGTCTGGCTCAACAACCCCATCCGCCCGCACGAGGCCAGCGGCACCAGCGGGCAGAAGGCGAGCCTGAACGGCCTGCCGAATCTGAGCATCCTCGATGGCTGGTGGGCCGAGGCGTGGAACGGCGCCAACGGCTGGGCCATCGGCACCGAGCGTGAGTATCAGGACGAGCAGACACGCGACGATGCCGACGCCGCCGCCCTCTACGACGCGCTGGAGCAGCGGATCGTGCCGCTCTACTTCGACCGCGACGCCGGCGGCATCCCCCATCGCTGGGTAGCCGTCATGAAAGAGGCGATCCGCACCGTCGCGCCACAGTTCAGCATGCGCCGCATGCTGAAAGACTACGTGAACCAGCTCTACGTCCCCGCTCTGCGCCTGGGCGCGCGCATGGACGCGGAGAACTACGCGCCCGCGCGCGAGCTGGTGCGCTGGAAACGCTCCATATTGGAGGGCTGGGGCGAGGTGGCGCTAGAGGTGGACGTGCCGCGCGAGGGGCAGATCGCCATCGGCCAGCTCGTCCAGGCCACGGCGAAAGTGTGGCTGGGCAAGCTGACGCCGGAAGACGTGCGCGTGGAGCTGGTGGCGGCGCGCGACGACGACGGCATATCCGCCGATCAGCGCGTGATCCCCCTGGAGCGCGCTGGCAAGCCGGAGAGCGGCACGTATACCTATCAGGCGCGCGTGCGCCCCGACACCAGCGGCAGTTGGATCTTCGGCGTGCGCGTCGTGCCACACCATGCCGGCCTGGCCCACGCCTACGACATGGGCCTCGCCCGCTGGGCGTGACGAATTGAACCGCGGAGGACGCGGAGGACGCAGAGGGAGGAACGGACGAAGCCAGGCGCTCGCTCTCGTCCGGTTCGTCGCCAGGCTCGCGGGAATGCGGACGCAACATGTCCGCTTTGCGCGTTACCCGCCTATGATGCCACGCGGCCCGCTCCCACTTTCAGCGGCAAGCGGGTGAAGCGTGGGCTGTACCGGGCGGCGGATGGGCGCCACATCAACGCCGATGTCAACGGCACCTACAACATCATCCGCAAAGTAGCTCCTGACGCCTTCGCGCAAGGGAGTAGAGGGTGCGTAGTTCACCCGGTGCGGCTCGCCGCATAAACCAATCACTAGTTCGCTAGAGATTGGGAACTATCACACGCTGGATCACGCCTGGGAAATGGAAGACAAGAATCTGGCCCCGACCGCCAGCCGCGCGTGAGCGACTGCTTGACGCAAATGAAACTTATGTTCTATAGTGATCATGATGAGACGGCGGCAAAGCGCCGGAATGTGTGGAGGGGGCGGCAATGGCAATCATGGCAATGACGATGAG
>JAICVS010000090.1 GCA_025935195.1 Ktedonobacterales bacterium | reverse complement strand
CGCACTCTACCAGGAGGTGCCAGACCCGTGTGCGCGTCAGCTGTGAGGCGCCCGACGTGGAGCGCGCGCGCCTCCTGCGCGCCCGTTTCGTCGCCGACTACTCCCAGACGGCTCCTGAAGCCGGCTCCTGAAGCCGGCTCCCGCGGCCGTGGCCACCCTGGACCGCGGCTGCGACGATGCACCAGCGGTCCTGGCGCTGCCGGCGGCCTTATCACACGCGGCTGCGCACGACGAACGGCCACGAGCGGCTCAACGAGGAGATCCGCCGCCGCGCGCGCGTCATCCGCATCTTTCCCCCCCGTGAATCGGCCATCCGCTTGCTGGGGGCGCTGCGCATGGAGCAAGATGACGTGTGGAGCACCGGCCGGCGCTCCTTCGAGATGGCCGACGATTGGACCTGGCGGGCCAGCCAGGACGCCTCGGAAGGAGGTCCCCGAACAACCCCTTAAAGATAGGGGTCTGCCAAAGGAGCAAAGTACAGACACTCTCGGACGCTATCTGGACTGTGGCATCAGTTCTTTGAGTTCGTCCAAATCCCCATGTTCCATCTGCTTACCTCATAGGGTGGTATTCACCCATGCCGGGCACAACGTCTCGTTTCCCCCGCTGCCGTTCTGACAGAAGGCAGTCACCACCCCGAATGGATAATTGTCGGGAGAGCCATTGCCTGTCACTCGCTGCACGATGACTATTACCCATTGGTCCACTTGCTCGGTGGTCGGAGATACATGGTACTCAGCGTCCTGGCCCGCGTCGAGCGATTGGAACATCCGCGGGGCTTCCGCCCCAACCGCTCATGCGCCGGCACGTTCAGTGCCGCGAACCGGCGAGCGACGACGACCGTCCCTCGCTGTCCCTCACCCAATTCCTTCCAGCTCGTGCTTGGGATCGCGCAGCATCAGCGACGTGACCGCTTCGCGCACCGCGCGGCCCTCGAACAGCACGCGCGCGATCTCGGCGGTGATCGGCAGCTCGACGCCGACATCCGCCGCCAGCTCCAGCGCCGCGCGTGTCGTGGTGACGCCCTCGGCCACGGTGCGCCGCTCGGCCAGCACTTCGTCCAGCGGGCGCCCCGTCGCCAGCTCTAGGCCCAGCGTGCGGTTGCGGCTGAGCGGGCTGCCGCAGGTCGCCATCAGGTCGCCCAGGCCGGCCAGCCCCGCCAGCGTCAGCGGGTTCGCCCCCGCCGCCAGCGCCAGCCGCGAGATCTCCGCCAGCGCGCGTGTCATGAAAGCCGCCTTGGCGTTATCGCCGTAGCTCAGCCCGTCGCTGACGCCCACGCCGATGGCGATGATGTTCTTGAGCGCGCCGCCCAGCTCCACGCCGATCACGTCGGCGCTCGTGTAGACACGGAAGCGCGGGGTGTTGAGCGCGGCGCGCACGCGCTCGGCCGCGCCGGGCGCCTGTGAGGCCACCACCGCCGCCGCCGGCATGCCGCGCGCGATCTCTGGGGCGAGATTCGGCCCGCTCAACGCCGCGATTGCCGTCCCCACGGGCAGCTCGCGTGCGGCCACCTGCGTCATGCACAGATGCGTGCCCAGCTCCAGCCCTTTGCTGCCGCTCACCAGCACGGCGCCCGGCGCGAGAAAGGGCGCCAGCGCGCGCGCGTTCTCGCGGAACTGCTGCGATGGCGCCACCAGCAGCACGACATCGCGCCCGCGCACGGCATCTTCCAGGTCGGATGTGACACGCAGGTTCGCCGGTAGCGGGAAACCGGGCAGATACTCCGTGTTCTCGCGCTCCCACTGCATGCGCATTGCCCGCTCCGGCTGATGCTCGTAGAGCGTGACCTCCGCGACCGGCGCACCACCGCCGGCATCGGCGCTCGCGGAGAACCGCGCGGCGCGCACGCGCTCCAGCGCGACGAGCCGCGCCAGCGTCGTGCCCCACGCGCCCGTGCCGATCACCGCGACGTTCGCCATAGCGCTTGCTCCTCTTACTTCCCGCGCGTCGTCCGTCGCTTGCCACCCAGGCCGATCATCCCCAGTATACCCGCACGCGCGGCGATCCCGGCGGACGCTGCTCATCCAGGGATCGGCGTTTGGGCTTGCGCTGGGCGCATGAATGTACAATACTCCTATCCGGCGCGGCTCCGGTATCACACGCGAGCTTCCGGCCAGTCCGGCCGGCGCCGCGAATCGGCATGCAGGGGGAGAGAGGCAGCACGATGGCGATCCGTGTCGGCATCACCGGCATCGGCTTGGTGACACCAGTGGGGAACGATACTGCCAGCACGTGGAACGCGCTGCGTGAGGGCCGCTCGGGCGTCGCGCCGATCGAGGGCTTCGACGCCAGCCGCCATGACGTGCGGATCGCGGCGGAGGTCAAGGGGTTCGATCCGCTGGAGTATCTGGATCGCAAAGAGGTGCGCCGCACCGATCGGTTCATCCAGTTCGCGCTGGCCGCCACGCGGCAGGCCGTGCGCGACTCAGGGCTGGATATCGCCACGATGCCTGATGATGTGGCGGTGATCCTCGGCTCCGGCAGCGGCGGCCTGCGCGTCATGGAGGATCAGTTCCACGTGCTGTTCGACCGCGGCCCGGATCGCATCAGTCCATTCTTCATCCCGATGATGACACTCGATATGGCCGCCGGCTATGTCTCGATGGCGTACGGCGCGCGCGGCCCGAACTTCGCCACCGTCTCTGCCTGCGCCACCAGCGCCCACGCTATCGGGGAGGCGTACGAGACCATCCGGAGGGGCGACGCCCGCGCCGCCATCGCCGGGGGTACGGAGGCCGCGATCACGCCGATGACCGTCGCCGCCTTCGCCAGCATGCACGCGCTCTCGCGCCGCAATGGCGATCCGGAGCATGCCAGCCGCCCCTTCGATGCCAAGCGCGACGGCTTCGTGATCGGTGAGGGTGCGGGCATCGTGATTCTGGAAGACCTGGAGCTGGCGCGCGCGCGCGGCGCGCATGTCTACGCGGAAGTGATCGGCTACGCCGCCACCGCCGACGCGCACCACATCACGGAGCCGGCGCCGGGCGGCGAGGGCTTGGCGCGCGCACTGCGCCGGGCGCTCAAGAAAGCGGAGCTTGCGCCTGAGCGGGTGGACTACATCAACGCGCACGGCACCTCGACGCTCTTCAACGACCGCGACGAGACGGCGGCCATCAAAGCGGTCTTCGGCGATCACGCACGCACGCTCGCGGTCAGCTCTACCAAGTCTATGACGGGCCATCTGATGGGCGCGGCCGGCGGGCTGGAGATCGCGGCCACGGCGCTGGCGCTACGCGATGGTGTGCTGCCGCCGACGATCAACTACGAGCATCCCGATCCCGCCTGCGACCTGGACTACGTGCCGAACAGCGCGCGGCAAGCCGATATTCGTGTGGCGCTCTCGAACTCGATGGGGTTCGGTGGCCACAACGCTGTCGTGATCCTGAGCAAGCCGGAGGGATAGGCGGAAATCCTCACCCCCGGCCCCCTTTCCCCGCGGGGGAGAGGGGGAGACAGAGCGGGTGCCGCCGCGGCGAGAGGGAGGAGACGGCCGCTCGCGGCACTGATGCGGTTTGACAAAAAGCGGCGGGCACGAGGCGTCCTGCCGGGCAGGGCCGGCCGGGCGCATGCGATGCGCCCCTACCACCGACAGGCGTCTCCGGGGTATTTTCTCAAAACGCATCAGTGCCGGCGCACGGATCGGGAACTAAAAGTCCATCCTGATCAGCCCTCTGTGTTCCTCTGTGTCCTCTGTGGTGAATCCTCACCTCTTCAATGCACCTCGGCCCGCTGCGCGACGAGCTGCAGCCAGATGCGCGGCACCTCGCTCAGATGCAGCTCGGTGAAGGCTTCCGCCGCCGCGTATTCCAGCGCGTCCGCGCCGATGGGGATCGGCACGCCGGGCAGCGCGCCCTCGATGAAAAGCCAGTAGCGCCCGATGTCCTGCCAGGAGCGCAGGGGCATCTGCGCTTCTTCGCGCTCGCTCGACACGATGCGCAGGCCGTAGCGCTCGCAGAGCGCGGCGTACTCCTCGGGCGCGAGCCACTGCATCGCGGCGGTGCGGCCGTTCTTGGAGGGGCGCGCGTCGGGGTGATGTTGGCGGAGCCAGCCGAGCGCGCGGCGTGTCCAGAGATGATAGAACCGTTCGCTGCCGGGCGCGTACGTTCCCTCGAAGAAGGCGCTGTTGCAAGCGAAGAGGCCGTGGGGGCCGAGCGCGCCGGCGATCTTGGCGATGGCGTCCGACTTGTCGGGCACGAGGTGAATCGCGTTGCAGAAAAAGACGGCGTCGGCGCCCGGCACGATGCGGGCGAGGTCGTCGGCATCGCCCTGCTCGAAGGAGACAGTGCGGCCGTTCAGCCGCTCGCGCGCCACGTCAATCGCCTCGAACGAGGGCTCGACGCCGATCACTGATCCCGGCCTGCCGAGCCGCTGCAGCTCGTCCAGGATCAGCTCGGTGACGGCGCCGGTTCCAGAGGCCAGCTCCGCCACACGCACGCGCGCGCCGGCCGGCCTGGATGCGTCGAGCAGGCGCAGCGCGGTGCGTACCAGCGATTGGTTGACATCGTGGTAGAACTTGTGCCGCGCGAACGGATCGAAGGTATAACTGGCCGCGATGATCGGTGTCTCCGCCATGGCTCTTCCCTCTGTACGCTGCTCTAGGTGCGCCGCGTCTGGACGTTGCCCGCAACGTCGCGCCCGCAACGTCGCGCGCCGCCGCTGGGCTGCGAGGTTGCGGGGGCGGCATCCGCGCACGCCGGCATGCGCCGGTAGCAATGCGATGTTTCTTAGAGCCGCCACGCCCGCCGAATGTTTCAGAGGTTCTGTTTCTCGGCAGTCAGCACATCCGCCTCGAACAGCGTGGCCGTCACCTCGCCCGTCCGCTGAACCGCGGCCGGCTCTTCTTCGAGGTACAGTTCCGTGGTGGCTTCCCGCAGGTTGGCGACGGCCTCTTCGAGCGTGTAGCCCTGGCTGGCGGTGCCCACCTCTGGACACTACTACGCCACGTACATATCGTCTTCTTTGTGAACGACGGCGAGGAACGTACGGCGTGCTATGGGGTATCACCTCCCATCGCCAGCAGACGCCGCCGCCGGCTGCTGCCGGGTGAGGTGAGGCAGGGGATGTTGTGTTACTCGCCATCTTCCGCATTGAACAGTGAAAGCTGTGCGCCTTGTACCAGACGCTGCTGTTCTTCGCGGCGCACCTGTTGGATGCTCTTCTCCGGCGTGGGCTGTCGTTCGGGCGGGAGAGCGCCGGCTTCGATGACAGCGTTGCGCACGATACGCCCGACCTGAAAGTGGGTCTGGTTCGCGGCGGACGCGCCCTGGATGTTATCGTTGCGCAGCTTCTCGGCGGTGAGCGCGGCGCGGAGTCCATTGGCGGCAAGTTCGGTGCTGCTCATGTAGTCAAGAATGTGCTGGCCGCGCTTGAGGCCCTTGCGTGCGGCGACATCCTTGGCTCGCTCGCCATTGTAGAGGCCCATATAGCCGAAGTCGTAGAAGACGGCGAACTCGCGCTGAGTGGTGAGGCCGGAGCCATCCGCCGCCCCAGAGAGATCGCGGTTGTAGTGGGTTACTTTGTCGCGCTCGTCCATGCGCCGCAGGTTTTCCTCGCGCTGCTGAGCGAGCTCATCGCGGCGCGTGCGGATCGTGAAGTAGGTCTGACCGAGCGCGACGATCTCTTTGGAAGGATCGGCGTTCTGGACGACGAGATAGCAGGCGTAGCGGGAGAGGTGGAAGTCCTCGATCTCGCTTGTCGCACTTTTGGCTCGCCTGGAAATCTTTGTAGCCGTCGCAAAGTGATCGTCAGGGTCTTGCCCGCTGTTGACGCAAGCAATGATCGCCTTTTCTATGGCGCTTCTGAAGTTTCGCCAGTTCGTGTAGTCCAGGATTTTCGAGAGATCGCGTGCTGACCAATAGGCGCTGCCGTGCTCGTTTGTCTGACGGATGCTCTCGAAGGGTGAAACGTGTACGAATTGCCGCTGTGTATCGTCGGTCACAAGTCATCCCTTTCTCACTCGATGAACGCATCTCACTGTGGGCCGGAAAGCCCTTGTTTTCAGGCGCGTATCAACTTGTCGGCTCCGACAAGTTGATAATGGCATAATCAAATGCCCCACGATCCGACACCGCCGCGACACCGCCGCGACACCGTACTGCCAGTATATCACTGGGGCCGCTGCCGATACGCGCCCAACGGCAGCACGTCGTAGCCGCCATCGTCGCGCAAGGATTCGACGACGGCGCGGGCAGTGTCGAGCGAGGTGAGGCAGGGGATGTTGCTCTCGACGGCGGCGCGGCGGATCTGGAAGCCGTCCTGAATCTCGATGCCGGCGCGGATGGGGCCGCGCCCGCCGGTGATGGTGTTGAGCACGAGCTGGACGCGGTGGGCGCGGATGAGGCCGGGGATGGTGGTGTCGCCCTCGCTGATGCGGCCGACCTCCTGGGCGCGCAGCCCTTCGGCGGCGAGCATGCGGCAGGTGCCAGGGGTGGCGTAGAAGGTGTAGCCCGCAGCGCCTAGCGCGCGCAGGATGGGTAGCGCCTCGTCCTTGTCGCGGTCGGCGATGGAGACGAAGGCGGCGCCGTCACGCGCGGGGACGCTGATGCCGGCGGCGATGAGCGCCTTGCGCAGGGCGGCGGGATACGTCCTGTCCACGCCCATCACCTCGCCGGTGCTCTTCATTTCGGGGCCAAGCGCCATCTCGCCGCCGACGATCTTGCTCATCGAGAAGACGGGGCCTTTGACGGCGACGAGCGGCTGCGCGGGCCAGAGGCCATCTGGGTAGCCGGCATAGCCGAGGTCCACGAGCGTCTTGCCGAGCATGATCTGGGTGGCGAGGGGAACCATCGGGACGCCGGTGACTTTGCTGAGGAAGGGAACGGTGCGCGAGGCGCGCGGGTTGACTTCGAGGATGTAGACGTTGGCGCCGGGCGTCGCGCTTGGCTCAGTGAGCACGAACTGGGCGTTCATGAGGCCGCGCACGCCGAGGGCGCGGGCGATGGCGCGAGTGTGGCGCGCGACGGCGGCAATCTCGTCGCGGGCAAGGCTGCGCGTGGGGTAGACGGCGAAGCTGTCGCCGGAGTGGACGCCGGCGCGCTCGATATGCTCCATGATGCCGGGGATCAGCACGTCGTCTCCGTCGCAGATGGCGTCTACCTCGACCTCACGGCCGCTGAGGTACGAGTCAATCAGGATGGGATGCTCACCGAACTGCGCCACGACGCGCGTGACGTAGCGTTCGAGGGCGGTCTCGGTGCGGATGATCTCCATCGCGCGACCGCCAAGCACGTACGAGGGGCGGACGACCACGGGGTAGCCGATGTCTGCCGCGACGCGGACGGCATCCGCGACGGTGCGGACGGCGGCGCCGCGCGGCCGTGGGATGCGCAGGCGCTCCATCAGCTCGTCGAAGCGGCGGCGGTCCTCGGCCAGGTCAATGCTATCCACGGATGTGCCGAGGATGGGCGCGCCGGCGGCGGCGAGCGGCGCGGCCAGGCCAATGGCCGTCTGCCCGCCGAACTGCGTCACCACCGGGGGGAGAGGAGAGGATTGAACCACAGAGGACGCAGAGAGCGCAGAGGTAGAGGCAGAGTTCAACACGGAGGACACGGAGGACACGGAGGACACAGAGGAGGAGGAGAAAGGAGGAAAGGGGAGAGAGGAGGAAGGGGCGCCAAGGCCGGCTTCGTTGTCGAGGATGTTGAGCACGGATTCTTCATCCAGTGGCTCGAAGTAAAGGCGGTCGGACATGTCGAAGTCGGTGCTGACGGTCTCCGGGTTGGAGTTGACCATGACGCTGCGCACGCCGGCGGCGCGCAGCTCTTGCGCGGCGCGGACGGAGCAGTAGTCGAACTCGATGCCCTGACCGATGCGGATGGGGCCGGAGCCGAGCACGACGGCCTTCGCTCCCGCCAGCGGCTCGGCCTCGTTCTCCTGCTCGTAGGTGCTGTAGAAGTAGGGCGTCTGGGCGGCGAACTCGGCGGCGCACGTGTCTACCATCTTGTAGGTCGGCAGAATGCCCCAGACCCGCCGCTGCGCGCGGACGGCGGATGCCTCTTCCATTTCCGGTGTAAAGGCGGCGATCTGGGCGTCGGAGAAGCCCATGCGCTTGGCGGTGCGCAGCAGTTGGGGGGTGAGCAGGTGGGCGGCAAGGCGCTGCTCCATTTTGACGATGGCGCGCAGCTTGGCGAGGAACCACAGGTCAATGCCGGTTTCGGCGTGCAGCGCTTCGAGCATGCCGTCGGCGGTGTCGCAGCGCAGCGTGTCCAGCAGGCGCCAGAGGCGCACGTCGTTGGGCTGGAACTCGCGCCCCTCGGCGACCTCCGCCTCGCCATCTAGTGGGATAGGCTGGAGCGCGTCGGCGCGAATTTCGAGCGAGCGCATGGCCTTTTGCAAGGCGGACTCGAAGGTACGGTCAATCGCCATCACCTCGCCGGTGGCCTTCATCTGCGTGCCGAGGTTGCGGTCGGCGAGCGGGAACTTATCGAAGGGCCAGCGCGGAATCTTGACGACGACGTAATCGAGGGCCGGCTCGAAGGCGGCGACGGTCTTGCCGGTGACGGCGCTGGGAATCTCGTCCAGGCGCAGGCCGATGGCGATCTTGGCGGCGACGCGCGCGATGGGGTAGCCGGTGGCCTTCGATGCGAGCGCCGAGCTGCGGCTGACGCGCGGGTTGACCTCGATCACGTAGAACTGGAAGGAGTGCGGGTCCAGCGCGAACTGGATGTTGCAGCCGCCCTCGACGCCGAGCGCGCGGATGATGCGGATGGAGGCGGTGCGCAGCATCTGATATTCGCGGTCGGAGAGCGTCTGGCTGGGGGCGACGACGATACTGTCGCCGGTGTGGACGCCCAGCGGATCGAAGTTCTCCATGTTGCAGACGGTGATGCAGGTGTCGTTGGCGTCGCGGATGACCTCGTACTCGATCTCTTTCCAGCCCTTGAGGTATTGCTCGACGAGCACCTGGCCGATGGGGCTGGCGGCGAGGCCGGATTCAGCGATGCGCGCGAGATCGGCGCGTGTGCGGGCGACGCCACCGCCGGTGCCGCCAAGGGTGAAGGCGGGGCGGATGACCACGGGCAGGCCAATCACGTCGGCGAAGGCGAGCGCGTCTTCGATGGTGGTGACGGTCTGGCTGGGCGGTGCGCCGACGCCGAGATCGAGCAGGAGCTGCTTGAACAGCTCGCGATCCTCAGCCTTCTTGATAGTGTCGAGCGGGGTGCCGAGCAGTTTCACGCTGAACTCGTCGAGCACGCCGGCTTCGGCCAGGGCGACGGCGAGGTTCAGGCCGGTCTGGCCGCCGAGCGTGGCGAGCAGGCCGTCGGGACGCTCGCGCGCGATCACACGGCGCAGCACATCCACGGTCAGCGGCTCGATATAGGTGACATCGGCCACGCCCTCATCGGTCATGATGGTGGCGGGGTTGGAGTTGACCAGCACGACGCGCTTGCCCTCCTCGCGCAGGGCGCGGCAGGCCTGGGTGCCGGCGTAGTCGAACTCGGCGGCCTGGCCGATGATGATCGGCCCGGAGCCGATCACCAGCACGGTGTGGATGTCGTCGCGCGTGGGCATAAGGGCTATTTCTCCGTTTCCACCTGGATAAACGCATACACCTCAACATCCGACACCGGGCGGTAGCCGATGGCCTGGTAGATGGCGTTCGACGTGGGGTTGGCGAGGTTGGTGAAGAGGAAGCAGAAGCGGCGGCCGGAGTCCAGCAGCGATTGGCTGAGCGCGGCGACCAGCGCGCTGGCGTAGCCACGCTTGCGGTGCTCTGGCGGCGTGTAGACTGGGCCGATGCGGATGCCGCTCGGCGTGGGGCTGCCGTAGGCGGCGAGCGCGACGGGCCGGCCGCTGGGGTCTTCCCAGAGGTAGGCGGCGCGCCGCGGTGAGGCGAAGAGCCGCGCCACCCACGCTGCGCCGTTGTCCTCCCGCACTGAGTCGGGCAGGGCTTCCGCCATGAAGGCGTCGAGCCAGGCTTCGAGCAGCGCGCGGTCGGCCTCACCGCCGCGGCGCATGGAGCCGGGAACGTCTTCAGGCGGGATCACGGTGTCGAGTTGATAGATACGCTCGCGCAGGATGATGCGGCTGCCGCAGCCGGTGAGGCGCCGCCACTCCGCTACGAACGCGCGACACACTTCAACGGGGCCGGTCACGCCTGGCAGCATCTCGCCGTAGAGGGCGTGTGTATCGGTGGCGATGGCAGCTACGATCTCAGGCAGGCGCGCGGTATCTGAGATGTGGGAGAGGGTGAGGTTGAAGGGCGGAGTGCGCAGGGCGACAGCCAGCACATGTTCGCCCTCTGCTACCAGCGCGAGATAGGGATCGGGGTATTCCGCGGGCGTGTGGACGAGCGACGAGCAGAGGCCCAGTTGTAGGCAATGCTCCGCCTCGCGCGCCAGCAGATATGGCTCGGCGCGCCGCGCGAAGGCGGCGGGATTGGCGCGGTAGCGTGTCAGGTGCATCGCTTCGCCCCCCATCACCCTACCCTCTTTTCGTAGCGGCTGGCGAGGCGGCCGACCGAGACATCGCCGCGATGCGTGTAGCCCGCGCGCACGTAGTAGGCGCGCAAGGCGGGATTGTCGCCGTTGCAGTCCAGCCGCACGAACGGCTTGCCCAGCCCGGCGACGTAGCCCTCAACCCAGCGCAGGATGGCGAGGCCGATCTGCCGGCCGGCGAAGGCGCGCGCGACGGCGAGGCCGTGGACGTAGCCCGCATCTCCCTCTGGCGCATCGGGCCAGACGATGCGGTCATCCCAGGCGAGCGTCACCGTGCCGGCGGGAGCGCCGCCCACGCGGGCGAGATAGATGCTGCCGTTCTCGACACGACGCGCGACGATCAGACGCAGTGGCATCGGCGGCAGGCCGGGATCAATGCCGCGCGCGATCTGCCAGCGCTCGGTCTCTTCGTAGATGGCGGTCAGGGCATCCACATCGGCGGGGGTCGCGCGCGTGATGACCAACTCGCCCCGCGACGCCGGCACGATCCACTGCTCCGTCGTCATGCACTCACCGCCCGCTTCTGATAGAGGCTGGCGCTCCAGTTCGCGTCCGCTACGTCACGCACCTGCGTGAAGCCGGCGCGCTCGTAGTAGGCGCGCAGCCTCGCGTTCGTCGCCATGCAATCCAACCGCAGATAGGGCCGGCCCGCCGCGGCCACCGCGCGCCCGGCCCAGGCGAGCATCGCGGCGCCAATCCCCTGCCCGGCGGCGTCGCGCCGGATCGCCAGGCCGTGGACGTAGCCAGCGTCATCCGGCTGCTCGCCCCACACATGCGGATCGGCCCAGGTGAGGGTGAGGGTGCCCACGATCACGCCGTCGCGCACCGCCGTATACACCTCGCCGCGCTCAATGGCCGCGATCAGCGGCTCGCGGTGGAAGTCCTCCGGCGCCCACTGCTGGATGCCGCAGCCGAGCAGCCAGCGCGCCGCCTCCCGCGAGATCGCCATCAGCGCGTCCGCGTCGGCGCGGGTCGCGCGGCGCATGGTGATACCAGGGAGGAGCATATCGTGGGGGGATGCCATATATCAGTCAGCCTGCCAGCAGGGCGGAACGCTCGCGCGCGATCAGCGCGGCGAAGCGGTCGAACAGCTCGCGGTTGTCTTCGGGGCCGGGCGCGGCCTCCGGGTGGTACTGCACGGAGAAGACGGGCAACTCTTCGTGGGCCAGGCCCTCCACACTGCCGTCTGAGAGGTTGATGTGGCTGACGTAGAGGCCGGAGTCGCGCGGGATGCTGGCGGCGTCCACCTGGAAGTTGTGGTTCTGCGAGGTGACGCTGACACGGCCGGTGCGCACCTCACGTACGGGATGATTGCCGCCGTGGTGGCCGAAGGGTAGACGCGAGGTGCGGGCGCCGGCGGCCAGCCCGAGGATCTGGTGGCCCAGGCAGATGCCCATCAGCGGCATGCGCTCCCGCCAGACCAGCGCGCGCGTCAGCTCGATCAGGCCGGCGACGCTCTCTGGGTCGCCGGGACCGTTGGCGAGCAGCACGCCGTCCGGGCGCAGGCGGCGCACCAGCGCCAGGTCCGCGTCGTGCGGCGCGACGATCACCTCCAGGCCGCGCTGCGCCAGGCAGCGCGCGATGTTGCGCTTGAAGCCGGTGTCAATCAGCAGCACACGCGGCGCGCCTTCCCCCGCCGCCTCGCTGATCGGCAGCGGCGAGCCGGCCGTCCATGGCGCCAGCCACGGCTCGACCGCATCCGTGGAAACCTCGGCGACGACATCCAGCTCGCTGACACTGCGGACGGCGCGCGCCTCGGCCACTAGCGCGGGGATGTCGGGCGCGGCACTGGCGGGATAGGCGCGGATGACGCCGCGCAGCGTGCCGTGGTCGCGCAGGTGGCGCGTGAGCGCGCGCGTATCGAAGTCGCAGAGGCCGGGGATGCCGTTGCGCGCGAGGTAGTCGTCGAGCGATTCGGCCGCGCGCCAGTTGGAGTAGTCGTCGCAATACTCGCGCACGAGCAGGGCGGAGAGCCACGGCCGGCGCGACTCCACATCATCGCTGGCGACGCCGTAGTTGCCGATCAGCGGATAGGTGAGCACGACCATCTGGCCGCGATACGACGGATCGGTGCAGATCTCCTGGTAGCCAGTCATGCCGGTGGCGAAGACCACCTCGCCGCGCCGCCCATCCGCCAGCGCCTCGACCGCGCCGAAAGGGCGGCCGCTGAAGATCGTGCCGTCTTCCAGCGCCAGCACGCCGATGCGCTCGTTCCGCTCCGTCTCCATCGTCGTTACTCCAATGCTAGAAGGACGGGTATTCTCCTCCGACGTCGTAGACGCGCCGGCCGCCGAGCCAGGTCTGGCGCACGCGGCCGCGCAGCGTGAGGCCGGCGAGAGGGGTGTTCTTGCCACGTGAGGCGAAGCGGCCTGGCTCGACCGTCCACGGCTCATCGGGATCGAAGATCGTCAGGTCGGCGGCGGCGCCCGGCGCCAGCGTGCCGGCATCGAGGTTCCAGGCGCGCGCCGGGCGCACGGTGAGCGCCGCGACGAGGGTGGGCAGCTCCAGCCGTCCGGCATGGACGAGCGCGAGCAGGGATGCCAGCGCCGTCTCGAAGCCGGAGATGCCGAACGCGGCGTCGGCGTACTCACAGGCTTTATCCACCGTCGTATGCGGCGCGTGGTCGGTGGCGATGGCGTCAATCGTGCCGTCGCGCAGGCCCTCCAGCAGCGCCGCGCAATCGTCAGTCGTGCGCAGCGGCGGATTGACCTTGGTGGCGGTGTCATAGCGCGCGCCGGGGGGAACGGCGATACCCAGCGCCGCCAGCGCGTCGGCCAGCGGGCCGCTGCGCTCGCCGGCCACCCAGGCGTCGGTCAGCAGCAAGTGATGCGGCGTGACCTCGGCGCTGACGGGCAGCCCCTCGCGTTTAGCCTGGCGCACCAGCGCGACCGCGCCGGCCGTGCTGAGGTGCGCGGCGTGGTACTTCGCGCCGGTCAGGCGCACCAGCGCCAGATCGCGCGCCAGCATCACGTCCTCACCGGCGGCGGGCCAGCCCGGCAGGCCGAGCAGCGTGGCGATCGCGCCCTCGTGCATCACCCCCGCGCCAACCAGGTCTTCATCCTGGCAGTGCTCGACGATGGGCAGGCCGAGCGGCGCGGCGTAGGCGAGCGCGCTGCGCATCAGGCGACTGCTGCTCACCGGCCGGCCGTCGTCCGAGAAAGCGACCGCCCCGGCCTCGGCCAGCTCCGCCATCTCGGCCAACTCCTTGCCGGCCTCGCCCTTCGAGATCGCGGCGATGGGGCGCACGCGGGCAGGGGCGTCTTTGGCGCGGTCGCGCACGTAGGCGATGGTCGCGGCGGAGTCCGTCACCGGCTGGGTGTTGGGCATGCAGCAGATGGTGGTGAAGCCGCCGCGCGCCGCCGCCGCCGCCCCGCTCTGAATGGTCTCTTTCGCCTCGAAGCCTGGCTCGCGTAGGTGCGCGTGCAGGTCCACGAAGCCAGGCGTGAGCACCCAGGACGCCGGCAGCGTGACGACGGCCGCGTCAGCGGTCGGCGCAAGGTCGGGGCCGAGCGCGTAGATGCGCCCGTCGCGGATGAGCAGGTCGCCGTGGGCGTCGTAGCCCTGGGCGGGATCGAGGATGCGCGCCCCACGCAGCAGGAACGTTTCGCTCATCTACGACTCCGACTCCACCATCCGGCCGGCGGCCAGCAGCGCCAGCACGGCCATACGCACCGCCACGCCATTGGTGACCTGCTCCTCGATCAGCGAGGCCGCGCCGTGGGCCACCGCCGCATCGATCTCGACGCCCTCGTTCATCGGGCCGGGGTGCAGCACAACCGCGCCGGGCCGCGCCAGCCGCAGATGCTCCGGCGACAGGCCGTAGCGCGCGGTGTACTCGCGCGGCGACGGTAGCAAGCCCGCCTGCTGGCGCTCACGCTGCAAACGTAGGACCATCACCGCGTCCGCCCCCGCCAGCGCACGCTCAACACGCGGCTCGACAGCCACACGGCGCGGCGTGCCCGTTCCCGGCACGGCACGTGAGGTGTACATCTCCACCGCGGCGAGCGGCAGCAGCGTTGGTGGCCCACACAGCACCACCTCGGCGCCCAGCGCCGTCAGCGCCCAGACGTTCGAGCGCGCGACGCGGCTGTGCAGGATGTCGCCGAGGATGACGACGCGCCGGCCAGCGACGGAGCCCAGGTGGCGTTCCAGCGTGAAGGCGTCCAGCAACGCCTGGGTAGGGTGGGCGTGCCAGCCGTCGCCGGCATTGACGACCGCACCGGCGATCTCGCGCGCGATCAGGTCGGCCGCGCCCGCGCGGCTGTGGCGCACGACCACGATCTGCGCGCCCAGCGCTTGCAGCGTGCGCACGGTGTCGCGCAGCGACTCGCCCTTCTCGACGCTGCTGCCGGAGGCGGTGACGTTGGTGACATCGGCGCCCAGGCGTTTGCCGGCCAGCTCGAAGGAGACGCGCGTGCGTGTGCTGTTCTCGTAGAAGAGATTGACGAGTACGCGGCCGCGCAGCGTGTCCAGCCGCTCGCTCTGCGCGAGCACGCCGCGCATATGCGCCGCGTCCATCAAGAGAGCGTGCAGCTCGTCCGGCGTCCAGTCGTCCACGTCGAGCAGGTGGCGGCGGCGCGTTGTGGCCGGAAGTGGCGGAGCGGCGAGCGTTTCCAGTGTGTCGAGCGCCATATTCTTCACTCCCCGCCTATTCCGGCTGGCGGTGCAGCAGCACCGCGTCAATGCCGTCCACCTCGCGCAGGCGCACGCGGATGCTCTCGCTGCGTGCGGTGGGAACGTTCTTGCCGACGTAATCGGCGCGGATGGGCAGCTCGCGGTGGCCGCGGTCCACCAACACGGCGAGCTGCACCTTGCGCGGGCGGCCGTAGTCGAGCAGCGCCTCCAGCGCGGCGCGGGCGGTACGCCCCGTGTAGAGCACGTCGTCCACCAGCACGACGACACAGTCGTTGACATCCACCGGCAGCGGCGGGCGTGGCGCGTGTACGCGGGCGGCGCGCTCCGGCTGGTCGTCGCGGTAGGCGGTGGGGTCGAGCTGGCCGGTGGGGACGGTGATGCCCTCGAATTCGGCGATGCGCGCGGCGAGACGCTCGGCCAGCGGGAAGCCGCGCGTGCGCATGCCGAGCAGCAGCAGGCCGCGCGCGCCGGCGTTGCGCTCGACGATCTCGTGCGCGATGCGCGAGATGGCGCGGCGCATCTCCTCCTCGTTGTAGATGACCTTGTCCTGGCCGATCTGGTCCTCGATGCTGCTCATGCGGCCTTCCTCCTCGCTCGCGTGGTCATGGTCTGGGACACAAAACGGGACAGAAAAAAAGCGCCTTCACCGCCACCGCGCCCGGTGGAGTGAAGGTCGTTGCGGGATATTCGGTTTGCCTGCCGCGCGGCACGCGCCATTCGCCTCTCCTTCCCGACCTCACAGGGCCGTGCTTAAAGGATGCCGTTTCGCATAGTGTACCACGCTCTGCCGCGCGAGGCAACGAAGGGGGCAGAATGGGTATGGAAGGGCAGGGAGTGGTATAGTGCGGGCGACGGCGATGCTCATTCTACCTGGAAAGAGCAGCGTCCGGGGAGAGTTCCATGTCCGCGCCACCGCAACACCTGCTGACGGCCGAGGAGTTCGCCGCGCTGCCGCTGGGCGACACGCGCTACGAGCTGGTGCGAGGGGAGATCGTCACGATGCCGCCGGCATTTGGGAGCCACGGCAAGGTGACAATGCGCCTGGGTGGCTCGCTCGCGTATCACACGCTCACCCACAAGCTCGGCGAAGCGTACGCGGCGGAGACGGGCTTCTTCATCGCGCGCAATCCCGACACGGTGCGCGCGCCGGATGTCGCCTTTATTCAGGCCAGCCGGCTGACGCCGGAAACGAACGCCAATACGTGGATCCCGGTGATGCCCAATCTGGTGGCGGAGGTCGTCTCATCGGGCGACCGGCCAACCGAGATCGCCGAGAAGGCGCGCATGTGGCTGGACGCCGGTGTGCGGCTGGTCTGGGTGGCGTTCCCCAGCGCGCGGACCATCGAGGTTCACCGGCCGGGCCAGCCGGCGCGCACGCTGCGCGCCGGCGAGACGCTGGCGGGCGAGGATGTCGTGCCGGGCTTCGCCCTGGCCGTCAGCGACGTGTTCGGCTGAACAAGCGCGCATCCCGCGTCGTGTCCACCCGCGCCGCTTTTAAGGCTCCGCTTCGACGGCGTAGGCGCTGAAGCCGGTGGCGGTGTCGGCGATCAGCGCGTCCGCGGGGAGTGCGCGAATGCGGCCGGCGGTCGTGAGGTCGCCAACCGCGCCGGAGACGTTGCCGGCGAGCGCGAAGACGATGCACGCGCCCAGGTCCGGCCAGAGCCAGGTGGCGGCCGCGCCCGCCAGCGTCAGCGCGACCAGTGGCGCCAGTGCGACGAAGGTGTAGCCGCGTGTGGTGAAGAGCTGGCCCGGCGCGGTGCAATATGCCGCCAGCGGCAGCTTGAGGCCGAAGCGCGGCCGTCCGCCGAGCGCGAGGATCGCTCCCGCATGCGCCGCCTCGTGCAGCGGCAGCACGAGCACGTAGGACACCGCGTTGGCGACGAGCAGCGCGGCGATGCGCACGGGCATGGGCAGTGGCAGCGCACCGAGCGGCGGGCCGGCATGCTGGACGCGCCGCGCGAGGATCTCCAGCGCCAGAAAGCCGGCCCCAGAGCCAAGCAGCAGCCAGAGGCTCTGCCGCGCCAGCTCCGGCAGGCGCTCCGGCGCGAGCAGCTCCACATGGTCGAGCAGGCGCAGCCGGCCCGCACGCGCTGCCGCTTGCCGGCGACGTCGCTCGGTCTGGGAAAGAAAGCGCGCGACCACCCGCCCGTGTGTCGCATCCATCACCTCCTCCGCCGGCGCGGGTGATACAGGCGGTGGTTCGTCAATCCGCATCTGGCCCCTCCCTCGTGCGCGCTCACTGTGCGCGCTCACTCAGCGCCGCGCTCCCATGGACTCCACATGTACGTGCGCGAGTCCACCAGCGGCACAAAGCCCAGGCCGCGATACAGGTTCTCCGCCGGATTGCCGTGCTCGACGAACAGGCAAACCACCTCGTTGCCGGGCGGGATCGTCTCGGCGACACAGCGCGCGAGCAGCGCCCCCGCGATGCCTTTGCGGCGCGCTTCGGGCAGTGTATAAACGCCCATGACCGTCGGCACGTCCTCGTACTGGCTGACGTAGCAGCCGCCGACCAGCCGCCCACTCAGCCACGCGCCGTAGTAGCGGCACCAGCCGCGCTCCAGCTCGCGCCAGCGTTCGCCCGCCCGTTGTGTCACGGTGGCGTGGGTAGGGTACGGGTCGTCGTAGAAGCACTGGCGGCTGCCGTACTCGTACTCCCACATCTGCTGCCAGGTGGTGATGCGGCCGATGGCGACGGGCGCGGGCAGCGAGGCCGCACCCTGAATGCGGCCTGCGTGCGCCATCAGCAGCAGGTCTTCGCTGACGCGGAAATCGGCGGCGAGCAGGGCGGCGGGCAGGTCCGCCTCGCCCGCGCGCTGCGGCACCACGGTCCACTGCGCCTCGATCCGGCGTATGCGCGCGAAGCGCTGGACAGCGGCCACCAGCTCCCCCTCCATGCCGGGGCGTGGGTTGGCGTAGGCGACGCGCACCCGGCCGGACTCGATGCGGAAGCGGGCCGAGCCGGCGGCGCCGAGCGGCGGGCCGGCGTCGGTATAGCGGCTCGTCCGCTGCACGAGCACGCGGCGCGCGATCTCGTCAGTGTCCATCCCTGCTCATCCTGGCCGGCGTAGCCGCTGGCACATACGCGCCTCCACATCATACGCCGCGATGGTGCGCGCGGCGGCGCCATCGCAGTGTAGACCAGCGCGCGATCGCCCGGCAAGCGAGAGGAGGGAATCAATCAGCGGACGCTACGGATGCGCGTTCGGGTTCTGCGGGGCGAAGCCTTCGGATGCGGCCACGCCGAGCGGTGTGACGTCGGCGCAGACGAAGGTGAGCGGCGCGAGGCCGGCAGCCAGATCGTCGTCGCGCCGCGTGAGCGCGGAGGCGAGCTGCACAGCGTCGTAGGTGCGCAGCGGATACACGCGGCAGAGGGCGCCGGCGCGCGTGAGGAGAGCGCGGGTCACATACACGACGACGTACTGGCGCGAGACGTAGGTTTCGAAGTCCGCGATCAGGCGATCTCTTCGCGCGGGGCTGAGGCGCCTGGGCGTTTCGCGCGCCATGCGCGAGTAGGTTGCTGCCACCTCAACGAGCGCCACTTCGGCGATGACGATCGTATGGCCGAGTTGAGGATCACATAGCGCACGAACCCAACCATGCCCCGTCTCCGTGAGGTGGCGCTTCACAAGAGCGGATGTATCGAGGAAGTAGGTCGCCATCAACGCGGCCCACGATCTTCGATCGCCATTTCTGAAGCCCAGGGCCTATCCAGACCGATCTCTTGG
>JAICVS010000259.1 GCA_025935195.1 Ktedonobacterales bacterium | reverse complement strand
CGCGCGCGCACTTCCGCCAGCGCCGCTTCCACCAGCAGCTCGGTTTCGGGACGGGGGATGAGGGCGCGCGCGTCGGTGAGGAAGTCCAGGCCGAGGAACTCGCGATGGCCGACGAGATAGGCGACCGGCTCGCCTGCCGCGCGCCGCGCGATCAGCGCGGCGTACTCGGCCGCCTGGGCGTCGGCAAGCGCCCGTTCGGGATAGGCCAGCAGGGCGGGACGGGACGCGCCGGTGACGTGGGCGAGCAGCACCTGCGCGTCTAGCGCCGGCGTCGCCTCCATGCCAGCCGCCTTTAGGGCTACCGTCGCGGCATGCAGCGCCGCGCCCCAGGTGCGCGCCGCCTGGAGCTGGGCGATTGGGTCGTCACTATCGTCGCTGTCGTGGTGTGCGTCTATGTTTGCCATGCTGTGCCTCGATTCGCGCTAAAGGAGCCCTCACACCCGGCCCCCTCTCCTTGCGAGGAGAGGGAGGAGGAGCGGCCGTAAACGGCCGGCGTACAGGTGATGGGCATGAATGCCAAGTGAGGATTGCGCCTCGGCATGAATGCTCCCATGATACCCACGCTCCGGCATGAATGCCGGGGGTAATCCTGGATGGCAAAGTTAACTGGGATGGTGAACATTGCCGTTTTTGCCACTTTTCACATTGTGATCGAGAGCATCCTTCGTGTGAAGGCCGGATTCAAGCCGGTTTGCCGTCTCTCGCAACTTGACACATGGCGTTATGGGTGGCAAAAGTGGCAAGATCGCGGCAAGAAGTGGCAACGAGGTGGCACGGTGGGCGACAAAAACGGCAAGGTTCGGTGGACTTGCGGCAGCATCCACGGCATCACGCGAGCGGTTGCCGGTGGGTGCGGGCGACGGGTTCGGCGCGGTATGCGGTTGTTCAAGGTGCTGGCGGCGCGCGATGGCGCCGCAGTGATAGAACTAAAATACCATGAACCTAGCGGGATGTCAAGGTGGTAGGCGCGTGGCATGGTTGCACCGGCTGATACAGTATGGCTCATCATACGATGCTGGACACGAGAGGAGGCGCTGATCATGGCGAGCGCGCACGCTGTCTCCGAGGGCTACATGCCGTTCCGTGGGTTCCGCACGTGGTATCGCGTGGTGGGCGATCCGGCGTGGGATGCCGAGCGGGCGCCGGTGATGGTGTTGCACGGCGGCCCCGGTGCGACGCACGACTATCTGGAAGACCTGGCGCGGCTGGCCGATGGGCGCCGCCGTGTGATCCTCTACGATCAGCTCGGCGCGGGCAACTCGGACCATCCGCACGATCCGTCGCTGTGGACGGTGGCGTTGTTCGTGGAGGAACTGGCCGCGTTGCGCCGCCACCTGGGGCTGGAGCGGGTGCATGTGCTCGGCCAGTCGTGGGGTGGGATGCTGGGCATGGAGTACGCGCTGACACAGCCGGCGGGGCTGCTCAGCCTGATCGTGGCCGACTCGCCGGCGAGCATTCCGCATTGGGTGGCGGAGGCGAACCGCTTGCGCGGTGAGCTGCGGCCGGACGTGCAGGCGACGCTGCTACGGCACGAGGCGGATGGGACGACGGACGCGCCGGCCTATCAGGAGGCGATGCTAGTCTTTTACCGCCGCCACGTCTGCCGGCTGGATCCGTGGCCTGACTGTGTGCGGCGCACCTTTGCCAAGATCGCGGAGGCGCCGGAGGTCTACAACACGATGAACGGGCCGAGCGAGTTCCACGTCGTCGGCGTGATCAAGGACTGGGACATCACGGCGCGGCTGGGGGAGATTCGCGTGCCGGCGCTGCTGCTCTCGGGTCGCTATGACGAGGCGACGCCGGAGATCGTGGAGGAGGTTCACCGCGGCATCCCCGGCGCGGAATGGGTGCTTTTCGAGAGCAGCTCGCACATGCCGCATGTCGAGGAGCAGGAGCGGTTCCTCCAGGTGGTCAACGGGTTTCTGGATCGGGTGGAAGGTGGGGAGTAGCTGGCATACCGAATCGCTCGCGGGTTATCGCGCTATACATGCGCCTGGGCGCGGCTATCGGTCGTGATCCTCCTGGGGCAATTTCGAGGTGGGGCGGGCCTCACGACATGAATGCCGGGGGTAATCCCGCCTGGCATACGCGGCGCATAGGCCAATGATCCGATCCATCTCGCGGTAGCCCGCGGCAAACTCTTCATCCCGCATGCGGGCGCGCAGGCGCCGCTCAAACCGATTCATGGCCGTTCTCCAAGTGCAGCTCTACGCCGCTTCGATCCAGCCAGATGAGCTTCTCGACACGCGAGTCGCTCGCAATTACCCCATGCCAGCGGAATCTAAAATCATGGATTGGCCCCACACCCAAGTCGCGCACAGCTTCCCACGAGACGCGGATAAGTCCCAGTAGATCGAGTGCGGGCGAGAGGAAAACGCCCAGGAAAATATCGAAACTCTTGCGCGTTGGATCGAATTCGCGGAAGTTGAACGATGAGTGCTGGCGCAGGTGGGGGACGATGCGCGCCTTGATCTGATAGCGCCGTCCATCGCTGTCCGTGGCATCGTACCCTTTTTGGACACCGCTTGCCGCGAGCCGTAACCCCAATAGCTCAGCGGCCAGCCATTCAGCATAATCCCCTTGAAGGTTCCGCTCCGACCGCAACACGCCTAGCCCTTTGAGCTCGTCCCGCGCGGCGGTATAGCTTCGAATCGACCGCTGAGCCTGTACCAGCCTGTCCCGCGCGGCCATGCTGAGGTATACCCCGACGACGTCGGACCGTGATGTCGAATCGCGCTCCATGTGTCTCCTCGTTAAAATACCGGCTATCAGTGCCTGGTTACCACCATCCCTTCCGTCCGCTTGTCATGATACGCATCCGGCCAGGGGATGTCGAGGCGCTGCCAGGTGACACCGGCGTCGGGCGAGCGGTAGAGGCCGGCGTTGTTGGCGGCGTAGAAGATGCCCGGCTCCGCGTCGTGCGCGGCGAGGACGGAGGCGACGGTGCCGTGCCGGTCCGGCAGCCCGTCCGCGCAGAGCTGCCAATCGCTTCCCGCTTTACGGCGGTAGATGGCGGACTCGGCGACGCGCGGGTTGTGCGCCGCGTTGGGGCTGGGCGCGGCTGAGACGATCAGCGTCTCTGGATTGGCTGGGTCCACCGCCAGGCCCCACAGGTAGTGCTCGCGCAGGCCGGCGCCCTCACGCCGCCAGGTCGCGCCGCCGTCGTTGCTGACGGCGAAGCCGTTGCCAGGTGACATGAAGCCGTCGCCCGCCGCGGAGTAGACGCATCCCGGCGCGCTCCGCGGCGTCGCCAGCGTGTGCGAGTCGAAGGGGCCGCCGGGCTGGCGGTCCTGCCAGGTTTCGCCGCCGTCGTCGCTGCGCACGAGCGCGCCGGCCTCAATGGCGACGTAGAGCCGGCCCGGTGCGTTG
>JAICVS010000057.1 GCA_025935195.1 Ktedonobacterales bacterium | reverse complement strand
CGAGCGGCAGAATCTGCGCCACCTGGAAGACGACCTGCGCGTGCGGGTCATCGGCCAGAACGAGGCCATCGGCGCCGTCTCGCGCGCCATCCGCCGCTCGCGCGCCGGCCTGAAGGATCCCAAGCGCCCGATCGGCTCCTTCATCTTCATGGGGCCGACCGGCGTCGGCAAGACGGAGCTGGCGAAGGCGCTGGCCGAGTTCATGTTCGGCAGTGAAGACGCGCTGATCAAGATTGACATGTCCGAGTTCATGGAGCGTCACGCGGCGGCCCGTCTCGTTGGCGCCCCTCCAGGGTATGTCGGTTATGAGGAGGGCGGCCAACTCACGGAGGCGGTGCGACGCAAGTCGTACAGCGTGATCCTGCTCGATGAGATCGAGAAGGCGCACCCGGACGTCTTCAACATGCTGCTCCAGATTCTGGAGGACGGCAAGCTGACTGACGCCAAGGGCCGCACGGTGGATTTCCGTAACACCATCGTGATCATGACCTCGAACGTCGGCGCGTCCCTGCTCAACCGTGAGGCCGCCATCGGCTTCACACAGGGCAAAGACGCGACCAAGCGGGCGCAGAATGAGTACGAGGCGATGAAGGACAAGGTGCTCGGCGAGCTGAAGAACACCTTCAAGCCCGAGTTCCTCAACCGTATTGACGCGGTCATCGTCTTCCACAGCCTGCGCCAGGAGCACGTGCGCCAGATCGTGGACCTCATGCTCTCGCGCGTGCGCACCCAGCTCACCGAGCAGCAGGTGGAGCTGCTCGTGCCGGACGACTCCAAGGACTTCCTCGTCACCAAGGGCTACGACCCGCAGTATGGCGCGCGGCCACTGCGCCGCACGATCCAGAACCTGGTCGAAGACCCGCTGGCCGAGGGCCTGCTCCAGGGCAAGTTCCGGCCGGGCGACATCGTCGAGGCGGTGATCCGCGAGGGCACAGTGGTGCTCGAAGTGCATGAGCGCCGCGACGATCTGCTGCGTGAGCTGCCGCCGCCACCGGAGGCCGCGCTTTCGGCGGGCGGCAGTGAGAGTGAGTCCAGCCGCTAACGACAGCAACTCACCTGATCCCAGATCACGGGCGCGTCCCTGGAGGAGACATCTTCCAGGGACGCGCTTCTTCATGCTCTGCTTGTAGTCGTCTGGTGTTCGTGTCCCGTTGGCGGTGCTGCCTGACTGTCCATTAGTCCCGCCTGCCCACGTCCGCCTGCCAGACCCGCTATCCTACGGTGCATAGGCGATAGGGGGAAGCGCTACGCGGCGCCAGCGCGACAGAGGGGTGGGAGGAGAGGATACCATGAGGCTCAAAGCCGGAGAGTACGCGCCGCTGTTCGATGTGGTGGATATCTACGGCCGTCGCCTGTCGCTCGCGGCGTTTTATGGCCGCAAAGTGCTGATCTCCTTCAACCGGGCCGCTGTCTGCCCGCTCTGCAACCTCCGCACCTGGCACCTGATCAACCGCTATGAGGAGTATCAGCGGCGGGGGATGTCTATCATCGCCTTCTTCGAGTCATCTCCCAATCACGCCCATCACTACCTCGACCGCCTGCGCGCGCCGTATCCCATCATCGCCGATCTCGACCGCACGATCTACGACCTCTACGGCATGGAATCATCTCTGTTCGGCGCGGTGTACGCCCGCCTCTTTCGCGGCGGCGCATACCGCGAGGCCGCGCGCCAGCATGTCGGCGGCAACATCATCGAGAATGTCTTGAAGATGGACGGCAAATTCAGCCGCTTGCCCGCCGATTTCCTCGTCGGCCCAGACCTGCGCATCCGCCTGGCCTATTACGGCAAAGATGCCGGCGACTTCCTGCTCTTCGCCGCCGTGGATACATTCGCCGCCGGGGGATGAGCCTGATGTGAAGCGGGGAGGAGTCTGTGAGCACGAAGCGAGAAAAACCGAATTACGATCAGGCGCTCAAACGCCTGCTATCTCGTGCGCACGACGCATTTCTGGATCTGATCGCGCCCGGTCTCACGTGGCAGGGAGAGCGTTCACCTGAGTTGCCGGCAGTGGCTCGCTATGCGGACCTCGTGTGGGAGGTGGCGGCGGGCAGTGACTGGCGCGGCGTGCTGCATATCGAGCTGCAGACAGATTCCGACGAGCGCATCGGCGAGCGCGTGGCCGAGTATGGCATCCGCCTATGGCTGCGCGACCATCTGCCCGTGCGCTCGGTGGTGGTCTTTCTGCGTCCGACTCAGCCGCCAGCATCGCCATTCGTGATAGAGTGGAGAGGCGCGGAATCGCTGCGCTATACCTTTGATGTCGTCCGGCTTTGGGAGATTCCGCCTGAGCGTGTGCTGGCGCGGCCGGAGTACGACCTTTGGCCGCTGGCCGGTTTGATGGGGAACCCAACGCTCGAAGCGGCGGTGAGCATCGCCGAGCGGATTGCATCCGCGCCGTTGCCTGAACATGAGCGCAGCGATCTGGCCGTCTTGCTGGTCGTCCTGGCCGAAGTGCGATTGGGCGCACGGGTGGTGCTTCAGGCGCTGAGGAGAAGTCCGATGATTGACGATCTGTTGCGCCACTCCAGTGTGGCCGAGCTGTTCCGCGAAGAGGGCATGCGCGAGGGCATGCGCGAGGGCATGCGCGAGGGCATGCGCGACAGCGTGCGCCGGGTGATGGAGACGCGCTTCGGCACGCTCGATGTTGCCATGACGGAGGCGATTGAGGCCGCAACTGATGACGATCTGAACGATCTGGTAACGCTCAGCGCGATCGGCACACTGGAGCAGGTGCGGGAGCGGCTGGGGCTCCCCTGATCGTCCAGCCGCCTACCACCTCCTGATCCAAAGAGGATGTTTGGTCCACTGTCGCCTTGTGCGCTATGCCTGCTCGGGCTGCATCCAGTCGTACGCGCGGCCCGTCTCGAATGGATTGCCCGCCCCGCTCCCAGTCGCGCCGCTTGTTCCCCCTGTCGCGCTTGCCACGCCCGCCGCGGGAATCGCCGGCAGCACGCGGTCGCCGACGCTGACCCCGTTAAGTGGCAGCGCCTCTTCCCAGCGCTCGTCGTCTTGCTCGCTGCGCTCTGGTGGCGCATCCTCCGCGGCATTCTCGGCGTCCTCTATGCCCTCATTGTTCGTCGCCGTCCGCTCGCCGCTGGTCTCGTCCGCATCCGACGTGTCTGATGCCGCATCCGGTGTTTCGCCCGGCAGCGGCCACGTGAAGGTGCTCGGCAGCGGCACCCACACCAGCAGCTCGCCATCAGGCCCATGATAGATCCGCGGCCGGCGCTCCACTGGCGTGCGCGCGGCAACGGCGATGGCGCAGGCGGCTTCGACATGGATCACGTCGAGCAGCTCGTACGTCCTGCGGATGCGCAGGACCGGCGCATGCTCATCCACCGTTCCCGCGGCGAAGAGGTCGCGCAGCTCGCGTATGCCCTGCCCCACCACCAGCAGGCGCAGCCCCGGCGCCACCCCATGCTCGCGTCCCCGATTGACGAGCACCCACCCGTCCTCGTTCACGTGGATGACGTCAGCCGGCCAGATTCCGGCCGTCGCGGGTGTGCTCATCTCTTCGCGTCTCCTCGTGGACCATGTGCCTACAGCCATGCGTCGCTGCCGCGCCTCAGCAGTATAGCAGATGTGCGGCGCTCAACGCCTCGACGGCTCTCCCAATCGGATGCGAACTATCAGATTTCTGCTACCTCCTCGCACCATCCTATGGTATACTAGCGCCAACGTGTGGCCGCGCCGGAGCATCCGGCGCATCCGCCCACGCGCCCGCCATCGTTGATGAGATGGCGGCGATTTCCCCCACATCCTCACCTCGAGAGGACGGGAGGCCAATGGCACACCTTCTTCTGGTTCAAACAGCAGGACCGCTCGGCACGACGCTGACCCGCGTGCGCTAGCGTCCGTGCGCCTGCTACCACTGGCGTAACCCAGCTCAAGCGCACGCTCCGGGGGCGCACTGCGTCCTGCGCGTTTTCACGCGCTCGCGCCCCGCCGCGCCGGATCGCTTGGCATGGGTATCGTCCGCAGCATGTTTGATTCCAGGAGAATAGAGGTCCATGGCCACCGATGGTACGCCGGAGCCGGCGGCGAAGCGGTGCGGTGAAGCGATTGCGCGGCTGCGAACCGCGCGCCGCTGGTCCCGCGCCCAACTGCTCATTCGCCTCTACGACGAGCTCGCCCCCGACGATCCCAACTACGACAGCATCAGCGAAACCTGGCTCGCGCGCCTGGAGAACGGGCGCATGGTCAAGATTCCCCGCCAGACGATTGACGCCCTTTGCCGCGCGCTGCGCTGCACCCCGCAGGAGCGTGCGAGCGTGTTGCTCCACGCGGACCGCAGTGTGCTCGCGGAACACGCCGCCGGACCCACTCCCACGGCTGAGGCCCTCACCTACGTGATGGACCGGCTCTATGCGGAGGCGGGCGAGGTGCTGGGCGCACAGGTGGGGCACCAGAGCGTCGCCGCGCTCGATGAGCTGGCGCTCCTGGAGATGACCGCCAGCGCGCTGGATCTGCTGATCGCCCGCCGCCGCAAGCGCCTCGCCGCCGCTGCCAACGGCCACGCATCGGCGCGCATGCCACTGGCCCAGCGCGACGGCCGCTTCACGCTGATGCAGCCCGTCACGAGCGGCACGAGTGCGTAGAGATTGAACCGCAGAGGACGCAGAGGTCGCGGAGTTCGCGCCGAGGCGTTGAGTCGCGCTCCTTTCCCGTCATCCTCTCCAGTCATTGTTACGAGGATAGTGTCATCATGTCTATCGCCATGCCCGCGCTGCCGCCGGGTTTCACGGTTCGCGCGCCGCGGCTGCCAGACGACGCGGACGCCATCGCCGAGCTGATCGCCGCCTGCGAGACCGCCGAGTACGGCTCACCCGACCCCGGTATGATTGACGGGGCGCGGGCCACCTGGCAGCGGCCCGATTTCGCGGCCGCCGCCGACGGCTGGCTCGTCGCCGCGCCGGACGGTGCGCTCGCTGGCTACGCACAGGTCGGCCCGGCGTACCGCGTTCACCAGTATGCCCACGCCTTCGTGCATCCAGCGTACGGTGGGCGCGGCCTCGGCATGTGGCTGCTGGCGCGAACCGAGGCGCGCACGCGCGAGCGCGCGGCTGTGTCGTTCGCTGGTACGACGATCACGCTGGAGCAGTGGATCGCGGGCGCGAACGAGGCGGCGCGGGCCATGATGCGCGCGGCCGGCTATGACGAGGTGCGCCACATCTGGGGTATGCGCATTGACCTCGCTGAAGCGCCGGAGCCGCCGTCCTGGCCGGAGGGGATCGCCGTGCGCGCCTGCGCTGCGGATGCGGATCTGCGGCGCGCCTATGCCGCCAACGAGGAGGCGTTCCGCGACCACTGGCACTATGAGCCACAGACGTACGAGCAGTTCGCATCCATGCTCGTCGAGACGGACGCCTTCGACCCGTCGCTCTGGTTCCTGGCCGAGACAGTGGAGGGCGGTGAGGTGGCCGGCATTGCGCTCTGCGAGGCGCTGGCGGATCGCGGCTGGGTGAACGCTCTGGCGGTGCGGCGGCCCTGGCGCGGGCGCGGTGTGGGTATGGCGCTGCTGCGCCACGCCTTCGCGGAGTTCGCGCGCCGGGGGCTACAGACCGCCGCGCTGGGCGTGGACACACAGAACCTGACCGGCGCGATGCGGCTCTACGAGCGTGCCGGCATGGCCGTCGAGCGCCGCTACGACATCTTCGAGAAGTCCCTGCCGATTGCCGGCTAGTGAGGATAGATTGCATATGACCACCGCGACCCATACGCTTCCCGCTGGCTTCACCGTCCGTGCGCCACGCGCGGACGACCTGCCCGCGATCTGCGCGTTGATGGCCGCCTTCGACATCGCCCACATGGGCTTCGCCGATGCCTATGCGCCGGCGGACATCCGCGAGGAGTGGGAGCGGCTCGATCTCACCGCCGACGCCTGGGTGATCGAGGGGCCGAACGGACGCATGGCGGGGTACGGCACGCTCACGGACGAGGGATCGGGACGCTTGCAGGCCGACGGCTACGTGCATCCCGACTACTGGGGCCACGGCATCGGCACCGCGCTGGTGCGCCTGATGGACACGCGCGCCGCCGCGCTGATCAGCCACGCCCCGGAGGGCGCCCGCGTCGTCGCCGGCAACGCCGTGCTGGCGAACGACCCCGCCGCCCAGGCCATCCTGGCAGCGGCGGGCTACTCCCTCGTCCGCACGCACTGGCGTATGGCGATCACGCTGGACGCGCCGCCGCCCGCGCCAGACTGGCCGGTGGGGATCGCCGTGCGGGCGTTCGCGCCCGGTCGCGATGAGCGCGCCGTCTTCGGGGCCGTCGAGGAGGCGTTCAGTGACCACTGGGGCCACACGCCGCGTGCCTTCGAGGAGTGGATCGCGCGCACCAGGCGTGAGGATTTCGACCCGTCGCTCTGGTTCCTGGCGATGGATGGCGACACAATTGCGGGCGTCGCGCTGTGCCGGCGCCGTCCTGACTGCGGCTGGCTGAGCACGCTCGCCGTGCGCCGCCCCTGGCGCAAGCGCGGATTGGGGCTGGCGCTGCTGCGCCACAGCTTCGGCGCATTCTACGCGCGTGGCGAGCGGACCATTGCCCTGGGCGTGGACGCGCAGAGCCTGACCGGCGCGACGCATCTCTATGAAGGCGCCGGTATGCGCGTTACGATGCAGGCCGCCATCTATGAGAAAGAGCTGCGCGCGGGTGAAGACCTCGCCGTGCGCGCGCTGAGCGATGGATAGCGAGAGCGAGCGAGAGAGAGTTTCATCATGGATACACAACTGCCACATGACTTTACGCTGCGCCGCCCGACGATGGACGATCTGCCCGCCGCCGCGGCGCTGGTCTTCGCCTGCGACCCGTTCGAGTTCGAGACTGATACGGTCGATCTTGCCGCCGAGGATCTGCGCTCGGACTGGCGCACGCTGCGGCTGGAGCGTGACGCCTGGCTTGTCGAGTCGGCTGATGGCCGGCTGGCCGCGTTGCAGGAATTGCATTCCAACGATCACGGCAGCTTCCGCGCCGCGCTCTGGGTACACCCAGACGTGCGCCGCCGCGGTGTCGGCTCGCATTTGATTGGGCTGGCTGAGGTGCGGGCACGCGAGCGCATCCCTGAGGAGCCAGCGGAAGCGCGTATCACGCTGCAAGGCCATCTGGATGCCAGCGATGAGGCGGCCCGCCGCTTCGCCGAGCGCCACGGCGCCGAGCGCGTGCGCAGCAGTTGGCGTATGGAGATCGCGCTGGACGCCGCGCCGGAGCCGGTCGCGTGGCCGGCGGGGATTGCCGTGCGGACGCTCGTGCCGGGGCGCGATGAGTACACCGCCTTCGAGGCCGTCCAGGAGGCGTTCGCCGACCATTATGGGCATGTGCCGATCAGCTTCGAGCGCTGGAGGGCCTGGAACGTGGAGCGCGGCGATTTCGATCCGACGCTTTGGTTCCTGGCATGGGACGGCGAGACGATTGCGGGCGGCGCACACTGCTGGGCGTTCCCCGGCACGGACCTCGGCTGGGTGGGCAATCTCTACGTGCGGCGTCCCTGGCGCCGGAGTGGCCTAGGGCTGGCGCTGCTACGCCACGCTTTCGCCGAGTGCTATCGCCGCGGCATGCCGCGTGTCGGCCTGGGTGTGGACACGCAGAATCTGACCGGCGCGATGCGGCTCTACGAGCGCACCGGCATGCGCGTCGTGCGCCAGTGGGACACGTACGAGCGGGAGCTGCGCCCTGGCGTCAGGCTTGGCACACAATCGCTGGATGAGCCGCGGCGCGAGCCCGCACGGGAGGCGACGGCATGAGCAGTGCCGGGCGCCCTCTCACGGGCACGGCCGACCGCGCGCATCATGGCCTGGCTGGAGCCAGAGATGGGCGTCGCGCAGGTCGAGCCGACGGGCGTGCATCCCGACTTCCAGCGATTCGGCCTGGGCCGCGCGCTGCTGGCCGAGATGTTCCGGCGCATGTGCGCCTGCGGCGCGCGGCGCGCGACGGTCGAGACCTACTCCTACATGGGGCCGGCGCTCGCGCTCTACACGGCGGCGGGGTTCCGCCCGGTTGGGCGCGTGCTCAAGTATCGCCGGGCGTTCGTGGCGAAGCGTTAGCCGCCTTGCTCAACTCATCGCGCTCGTTTTGAGCGTGGTATTCAGCGTGGAATGGAGCACTACCATGCCAGCCAGCAGCACTATGGATACGCGACTATGGAACGCTTGGCGCGGCCGCTGCCGCTGCCACGCCGCGCTGCCGCTGCCACGCCGCAATGAATGAGGGTAGCTCTTGCATACGCGACACGCCTACCGCGTCTACCTGCTGACGGCCTTCGCGGAGGCGCTCTTTTCGGGCATGTATTTTACCGTCTCCACGATCTATCGTGTCGAGGTGGCGGGGCTGAACCCGCTGCAGCTGGTGCTGGTCGGCACGATCATGGAGGCGTCGATCTTCATCTTCGAGATTCCGACTGGGGTGGTGGCGGATGTCTTCAGCCGGCGGCTCTCGATCATCATCGGCTGGATGGTGATGGGCGGCGGCCTTGTGCTGGAGGCGCTGGTGCCGCGCTTCGGGGTGATCCTCGTCGCGCAGGCGCTCTGGGGCTTTGGCTACACCTTCACGAGCGGCGCCACCGAGGCATGGATCGCGGGTGAGGTGGGCGAGGCCGCGACGGGCAACGCCTTCGTGCGCGGCAGCCAGGCCGGCACGATAGGCGGCTTCCTCGCCGTCTTCGCCAGTGTGGCGCTGGCGAGCCTGCGCCTGAACCTGCCGATGCTGCTGGCCGGGCTCTTCACGGTCGGCATGGGCGCGGCGCTGCTCGTCATCATGCCGGAGACGGGCTTCCGGCCGACGCCGCGCGCGGAGCGCTCGTCGTGGGGCCAGATGGGCGATACGCTGCGGGCGGGGGTGCGGCTGGTGCGGGTACGCCCCGCGCTGCTCACCATTCTAGGCATCGGCCTGTTCTTCGGGCTGTATAGCGAGGGCTACGACCGGCTCGCCGACGCGCATTTCCTGGTGGACCTGCGCTTCCCGTCGCTCGCCGGCCTGAGCGGCCAGCGGAATCAGGTCGTCTGGTTCGGCGTGATGGCGCTGGCCTCGATGCCACTGACGCTGGCGGCGACGGAACTCGTGCGGCGGCGGGTGAACCTGGCGAGCCATCGCGGCATCGCGGGGGCACTTTCGGTGCTGACGGCGCTGCTCTCGGCCAGCGTGATCGCCTTCGGCTTGGCGGGGAACTTCGCCCTGGCGGTGCTGCTGGTCTGGTGCGTCGCCGTGCTGCGCACGACGAGCAGCCCGCTCTACACCGCCTGGATCGCGCAGCACACCGATCCGCGCGTGCGCGCGACGGTGATCTCGCTCTCCGGTCAGGTGGATGCCATTGGGCAGGTGATCGGCGGGCCGGCGGTCGGCTACATCGGCATGGTGCGCGGCCTGCGCACGGCGCTCGTCGTCACCGGCGCGCTGCTCGCGCCGGCGCTGCTGCTCTTCGCACGGACGCTGCGGCGCGACGGGGATGTGATGATCGCCGCCGGCAGTGAGGCTGACGGCGAGGGCGCCGCGCTACCCGTCTCGGCTACGACGCCGTAGCGCGTCCCGCCCGCATCCGCTTTACCCACATCCGGCAATGGTGACTGGGATGGTCACCATTGCCGTTTTTGCCGCTTTTTGGCCGTGTGTCGGGAGCATCATCCGCCCGGATGCCGAATTCAAGCCGGTTTGCGGCCCGCGGTCACTTGACGTTTCGCGTTATGGGTGGCAAAAACGGCAACGATGCGAGGGGCGCCGGTCGCGTCCATGTGGCCACACCCAGGGTTCCGGGGTTGCGATCTGGCGAGCCCGGCGTGTTTGTCGCTGTATGCGGTTGTTCAGGTGCTGGCGACGCGGGGTGGCGCCGCGATGATAGAACTAATATATCATAAAAAGAGAGGGCTGGCAAGGATGTGTTCGCGCGGCTGCGACTCTTGACATCCCGCGTATCTCGCGCTATTATATCCATATCAGATATATCCATAATGATTATATCTGATATGGATGTTTATCGCGTCGCGCCTGCTCGTGAGGGCCGAGCATCCGCGGATGAAAAGCGGATGGCATCCATGCGCCGATGTCCTCTGTGTTCCTCTGAGTTCCTCTGTGGTGAATCCGTATCCAGGGAGGTTTGATGAGCCAGATCGAGCCGGAGGTGGCGGCGCTGCTGCCGCTGACGCCCGCCGCCTTTCAAATTCTGCTGGCGCTGGCCGGTGGCGAGCGCCACGGCTACGGCATCATGCGCGAGATCGCGGACGGATCCGGCGGCAAGACACGGCTCGGCCCCGGCACGCTCTACCGCTCGATCAAGCAGATGCTCGGCGCCGGCTTGATCGAGGAATCCGGTGAGCGGCCCGATCCGGCGCTGGACGACGAGCGCCGCCGCTACTACCGCCTGACCGCCTTCGGCCGGCGCGTCGCTCGCGCCGAGGCGGAGCGGCTTGCCCAGCTCGTGGACATGGCCCGCGCGAAACGGCTGCTGGGCGAGCCGGGAGCCGCGCCGGTGCCGGGAGGGATCGCATGAGCGCCTCGCGTGACCCCTGGCCTGTCGCCGCCTCGGCGCGCCTCTATGGGGCGCTGCTTGCCGCCTATCCCGCGCGCTTCCGGTGCGAGTTCGGCGCGGAGATGCTCCAGGTCTTCCGCGACGCCAGCCGCGAGACGTACCGCCGCCGCGGCCCGTTCGCTGTACTTCGGCTCTGGCCGCGCACGCTTGGCGACCTTGCCCGCAGCGCCGCCGCCGAGCGCTTCGACAAGCTGAAGCGGCCCGGACGTGGACGCCGGCGACAATGGCGCAGGCTTCGGAGCCATGCGATACTCTACGGCGCCTATACGACGACATCCGCACATTTCCCACGAATGGAGGCATCCATGGGCAGGCGACACACGTTGAAGCGCGCCTTCGTACGGCTCTTCCGCAGGCATGGAGGGACGGGTCGCCCAGCGGTGGCCGGTCGCAGCCACCTTGACCGATTTACGAACCGGGCGCGACATGTCTTGCTGCTTGGGCAAGAGGAGGCGCACCGCCTGCGGCGTATCTACATGGGCACCGAGCACCTGCTATTGGGTTTGTTGCGTGAGGAGGGCGGCGTCACGGCGGAAGTCCTCGCCAGCCTGGGCGTCGCGCTGGCCGATGCGCGCGCCGAGGTCGAGCGGATCAGCGGGCGCGGTGATCGGGTGGTTTCAGGTACGGTTCGGCTGACACCGCGCGCCAAGCGCGTGATCGAGCTGGCGGCGGATGAGGCGCGACTGCTCGACCATCGCTACATCAGCACGGATGATCTGCTGCTCGGCCTCGTGCGGGAAGGGGATGGCATCGCGGCGCGCATCATCACAGATCGGGGCGTCACCTTGCAGCGTGCGCGTGAGGAAGTCGCGCGGGCGCTGCGCGAGCGTGGCGCAGCATCCGCCGACGAGTCGTCATGACTCGTGGGTCCACCAGAGCAGGCGGCCTATCGCCATTCTCAGCAAAGGAGGCGCAACGCATGCGCGCCATCTTCTTCGCTCTGCCGCGAACGCTGCCGGTGCAGCGACTCGCACGCGGCCTCGTCCGCCGCTTGCGTGGTGGCACACGCTTCGGCCGCCGCCCGCGCGGCTTGCCGGATGATCCGCGCGACGGCCCCTTCGCTGGCGGCGTACGTGAGCCGCGCCGCCCGCGCCCGCCGTTCATGCCGCCGCGTGCCGCCACCGTCGCGCCGCCCGCGGACCCCATCGGCTGAACGCGCCGTTCACGCGGTCTCGCCGTCACGCCAGCAGAAAGCCGCCATCCACCACCAGGCTGGCCCCCGTGATATACGCCGCCGCGCCGCTCGCCAGGAACAGCACGGCGTTCGCCACGTCCTCCGGCGTTCCCAGCCGCCCCAGCGGGATGCGCGCCAGGAACTCTGGCGTGTGCATGTCCATCACCGCGACGCCGCCCTGCTGATCCAGCTCGGAGGTGTTGCCGCGCGTGCCAGGCGTATCAATCTCGCCGGGTAGGATGGCGTTGACGGTGATGTGATGCGGCGCGAATTCGAGCGCCAGCGCGCGGGTCAGTGCCAGCAGCCCAGCTTTGGATGCGTCGTAATGGGCGAGGTTGCCGCCGGGACGCAGCGCCGCCACCGAGGCGATGTTGACGATGCGCCCGCCGCGCCGCGCCGCGATCATCAATCGCGCCGCCGCTTGCGCGAGGAAGAACGCGCCCTTCAAGTTGACGTCTAGCACGCGGTCCCACTGCTCCTCTGACAGCCGCAACGCCACGGCGAAGGGGAAGATGCCGGCATTGTTCACCAGCACGTCCAGCCTGCCGAACGTCGCCACCGCCTCCTCCACCGCCGCGCGTCCCTCTGCTATGTCCGCCACATCCGCGACCATCGCCTCCGCCGTCCCGCCTAGCGCGGTGATGGCTTCGACCGTCTCGCGCCCGCCATTGAGGTCCACATCCGCCACCAGCACCGCCGCGCCGGCCTCGGCTAGTCGCAGCGCGATAGCACGGCCGATGCCCCGCGCCGCGCCCGTGACCAGGGCGACCTGTCCCGTCAGATCGAGGAGATCGGCGATTGCTGGCGACATGCTGGGCAGCCTCCTGTCTGATACTCCTTGCGACGCGGGTGTTGTCGTTGGTTGGCCTCCTGGCATAATGCGATTTGACGAATGAACACGGACAGCCGCCCGCGCGGGCCAGCCGGCGATTGCAATCGCGCCTGGATGGCCGGTGGCCGCAACGCCCACGTGCGTGGACTGGGGGATACAGAGATGCGCGCCAGACGCGCGCCAGTATGCCCAGTATGCCACAGCCGGGCGGGCGATGCATGCGTCGCCCCTACACCCGCTGTTTGATCCTTCCGTTTTCATCGGCTCTGGCGTCTCGCGGCGCGCTTCCGCTAGAATCCTGAAAGGAATGGGACGGCTTCGGCGCCATGAGAGGGGCGGGACATGCGGCAGGGAACTATGCGGCAGGGGACTATGCGGGGGGAGATGGATGGGCGTGTCTGTCTGGTGACGGGGGCGACCTCAGGCATCGGGCTGGTGACGGCGCGGGTGCTGGCCGAGCGCGGCGCCGATGTGACGCTGCTGGCGCGCAATCCCGCCAAGGCGGAGGCGGTGGTCGCCGCCATCAAGGAGCAGACCGGCAACCCCAACATCAGCGCACTGATCGCCGATCTGAGCGTGCGGGCGCAGGCGCGTCACGCCGCCGATGAGTTCCGCGCCCGTCACGAGCGCCTGCACGTGCTCGTCAACAACGCTGGCGCAGTCTTCTTCGGGCGCCGCCGTGAGTCGGCGGACGGCATCGAGATGACGCTCGCGCTCAACCACCTCGCGCCGTTCCTGCTCACCAATCTGCTGCTCGAGACGCTGAAGGCCAGTGCGCCCGCCCGCGTCGTCACCGTCGCTTCCGCGGCGCATACTGGCGCCCACATCCCCTTCGACGACTTGTGGCACCGCCGCCGCTACTTCGCCTTCGGCGTCTACGGCGAAACGAAGCTTGCCAATATTCTCTTCACCTACGAGCTCGCGCGCCGCCTGGATGGGACGGGCGTGACAGCCAACGCGCTGCATCCCGGCTTCGTCGCCAGCAACTTCGGCCACGGCGAGACACGCCTCTGGAATATGGCTTTCACGCTCGCCCGCCCCTTTGCCATCAGCACGGAGCGCGGCGCGCAGACCTCGATCTATCTCGCCAGCTCGCCCGAAGTGGAGGGCGTCAGCGGGCGCTATTTCGCCAATCAGCGGCCCGTCCGCTCGTCGCGCGCCGCGTACGATCGTGCGGCCGCGCGCCGATTCTGGGAGGTGAGCGAGCAGTTGACCGGACTCGCTGCCGGCGCAACCGCGCAATCGGCGTAGCTGGGAGTCCTCACCCCCTCTCCCTTTGCGGAGACGAGAACCAACACGGAGGAACGGAGGAAAGGGAGGTTCACGGAGGGGAGAGTGGGAGGCGGAGCGGAGCGGCAACCATTGGGCGTTCTCTTGCCGTGAAGAAGTGGCTAGGCCGGTGTGAAGAAGGTGCCGACCGCGAGGATGGCGTAGAAGGCGAGCAGCAGTAGCCCTTCGAGCCAGGTGGATTCGCCGTCCAGGCTGATCAGCGCGTATAGCCCGGCTACCAGCCCGAAGATCGCCACCTCCAGCAAGGTGAAGTTCAGGTCCAGCGGCTGCCCCATGATCGCCCCCGCGAAGACCAGCACAGGGGCCGCCAGCAGGGCGATCTGGATGGACGAGCCGGCGGTGATCGCCATCGCGACCTCCATGTGGTCGCGCGTCGCCATGGTGATGGCCGTGAAGTGTTCCGCCGCGTTGCCGACGATCGGCAGCACGATCAGGCCGACAAAGAAGGGGCTCAACCCTACCTCCTCTGTCACCGGCTCAATCGCCCCGACCAGGGCCTCGCTCACCACGGCCGTCAGCGCCGTCACGCCCGCCAGCAGCGCCACCGGCAACCACATGTTCGTCTCCCAGGAGTGCGCCAGCCGCGCCATCAGGGCTTGCGGATCGCGCTCACGCTGGGGCATTCCCCGCTTCCTCTTGTCCTGCTCTTTGTCCTGCTCTTTGTCCTGCTCTATCTCTCGCGCCCCTGCCCGCACACCTCCATACGTACGCGATTGCTGGATGCTCTTGTGCGGTAGTGACGCCGGCTCCGCCGCACCCCCCTCATCCTCTCCATCCGCGCCCCCGTGTATCTCCAGTATGTGCTGGCGCGGTCCCGCGCGCACGCCGAAGATCGAGAAGGCGATGTAGGCGACGTAGCAGACCAGCAGGATCACCGCGACGCCCAGGCTCAGCTCGTGCAACTCTAGGCCGCGGACGGTCTGCGCGCCGGGCCGCCCGCCCTCGCCGATGGTTGCCAGCAACGAGGGGATCGCCATGCCGACGACCACCAGCGCCAGCATCGAGGCGTAATGCCCGGCCGTGCGCGCGTCGAAGAGCTGCCGCCCGTAGCGCCATCCACCGGCCAGCATCGCCGTGCCGAGCACCAGCAGCGAGTTGCCGATGATCGAGCCGGCGATGGAGGCGCGCACCACGTCTGTCAGCCCGGCCGCCAGCGCGGTTAGCCCGATGATGATCTCGGCGGCGTTGCCGAAGGTGGCGTTGAGCAGCCCGCCGACCTTGGGGCCGACGCGCTCGGCCAGCGCCTCCGTCGCGGTGCCGATCAGGCCCGCGAGCGGCACCAGCCCCAGCGCCGCCAGCAGAAAGACCGCGAGCGGCGGCGCGTGCGCTCCCTCAGCGATCAGCGCGGCGGGCACGGCGAGGAGCAAGACGTAGAGCCAGCGGTTCATCGAGCGGCACCCCTCATTTTCGCTTCACATCGTGGCGAGCGGACACGGCCGACAGTGGCGTTCCGCCGCACCCCGAGATTTTGCCACGGATTCACGCATGGCGGGTCGTGCCGTTGTGTGTGCATACCCGCCATGCCATTGCCGCTAGAATACGCCGCCATCGCCGCCGAAATCCCCGCCAAAGTCGCCTCCTACGTCCATGCCGAGATCGGGGGCGTAATCCGTGCCGGGGTCAAAGGCGCCGGGGTCGGCGTATCGGCTGGGATCGCCCGCGTCGCTCAATGGGTTCGCGTCCCCCGCGTTCAGATCGCCTGGGTTCTGCCAATCCATTGGCTGCCCCGCGCCCATTGGGTCGTTCGACGCGCCGGGATCGAAGCCCGCGCCTGCCGCGCCGCCGTCATCGTTATCGCGGTGGTCCATATGCTCGAAGAATTCATCCGCGATCATGCTGCCGATGAACCCGCCGGCGATGCTGGCGAGCAAGCTCCCGCCCAGGACGCTGCCCATCCCCATGCCGCCGTACGTGCCGCCGTAGCCCGGCCCATAGCCGTAACCCGGCCCCATCCCGCCGAAGAGGCGTTCGAGAATGCCCGGCCGCCTGATCTCGGCTCGTGTCGCCAGTCGCGCCAGCGCGCGTGGATCGTCTTGATCGGGCGTCAGCCGCGCACGCTCGCCGGGCGTCATCGTTTCGGCCAGCTCGCGCAGCACCGTCGCGCGCCGCGGTGGCGTGAGGCGGGCGAATGCTTGCTCATGCGCCTGCTCGATCACCTCCGGTGGCGCGGTGCGCAACATATAGCGATAGCGGGCAATCGCCTGCTCGTCGGTGAGCGTTGCCGGCGCGGGCGGCGCTCCCTCCACGGCGTGTGGCAGCGCCTGCCTATCCTGTCGCGCCGGTTCGGGCGCGCGATTCCCGTAGGGTTCACGAGCCGCTCCCGCAGGCCGCGGGTAGGGCGCGGGCGGCGCGTCGTAGCGACGCGCATCCTGCCGCTTGCGTCCGAATAATCGCTCGAACAGGCCCATCGCGTACCTCCCGCCGTTGGTCTGAGGTTCTCCCGCCGCGCCCTCTCCACTGCGCCCACGACGCAATGCTCATGCCGTTACTGTGGGGGCTGGTGCGGGAGCGCAACCGCTGACGCAGGGGTGAGAGGAGGCGAAGCGGTGCCTAACAACACCTTCGAGTCGGGGCTTCCAATGCCGACTGAGTGGCATATTAGGCAGGCTTCGCCTTGCCACCGTGCAGCCAGCGCACGAAGAACTTGAACAGCGCGCCCGTCACGATGCCCTTGATGAAGGGGATGAGGAAGGTTTTGATGAGCGGGCCGCCGACGAAGGCGACGATGACGGCACGCTGTTCCGTGCCAATCAATCTCAAATATAAATAGACGCCAAAGCCGACTGCTAGGAACGGCAACAACATGCCATAGAACATAAGTACTTGCACGCGCAAGCAAACAGTCTGCGGTTGGGTGAGCGAAGACGCTTGGCACCCATCCCCTAACGCCAAAGCCCCCTCCGACCGCCTGGAACAAGTCCCACGCAGACGCCGGAATGGGGCTCGCGGGTGGCATAATCAGGTGCTCTCCCTGAACGGGCAGAGCAGATGACCTCGCTGGTGCGGGTCGTAGGACGGCTGCCGCAACCCTCGGTTAAATCGGTGGTGAGCCCCCCCGGACTCGAACCGGGAACCCGCTGATTAAGAGTCAGCTGCTCTGCCAATTGAGCTAGAGGCCCGTGCGTGCGCCGCATGGCGCGGTGAGTAGTATAGCACACGCCCTCTCGGTTGCGCAAGCCTCTGTATCGCCGCATCATTGCCTGGTTGCCGTGTGTCGCTCGGCGGCTATCAGGTATCCATCTCAGGACATGGCACGATGCTGGCTCCTTCGGGCGCGGGCCTACGCCTGGGCGGGCCGCGCATTCCCCGCCGTTTCGTCGCGCAGGTGCGTGATGTAGCGGTCGGCGGAGCGCCGCACCGCCTCTTTCGCGTCGCCGCTCACGGATGTCCAGCCGTCATGCAGGTGGGCGAAGGGCAGCGGCGCGACCGCGGACACGATGCGCCGTACGGTGGCCTCGTCCAGCGGGATGCTGTTGGGATAGCTGTACATGAACGTCACCCAGCGCGTATCCGCCACCACTTTGATCGTGTCGCCGGTGAAGAGCGCGCCGCTTCCGTCGTGCGCCTGTCGCCAGTGCAGCACGGTGCTGCCGGGGAAGTGGCCGCCACAGCGCGCCAGCGTGACGCCGGGCAGCAGATCGTGTGTCTCGCCTTCCCAGTAGCGCACCGCCGGGTCCGGCCGCATCACCCAGGGCGCGTTGTCGGCATGCAAGAGGATGGGTGCGTTATCGAACGCCCGGCTCCACTCGACCATCGTCGTGTAGAAGTGCGGGTGCGAGATGGCGATGGCCTGGATGCCGCCGCGACGCCCAATCTCGCGCACCGTCGCCTCGTCCAGATAGGCGATGCAGTCCCACAGTACATTGCCGCTGCCGGTCTGGATGAGGTAGGCGCGCTCGCCGATGCCGACCTTGGGCGTGGTGCTGATAGTCGTGATGCCGGGCGCGATCTCGGCGAAGCTGTTGGCATGTGTGCCGTTGCCTCGCAGCGCGGCGAGGGTGGTCCACCGCTGGCCGCCAGGGTTGACGTACTGCCGGTCATCCTCACAGATCGGGCAGCGCACGGGCGGCGCGTCGCTCGCGGGATACTGGGTGCCGCAGGTCACACAGAGATACTGCTCCATCGCGGTTGCTCCTCCCTCGCTGGCGATTCCAGGCGCGCGTGTGTACTGCTTTGCCCCTGGAGCATACGCCGTGTCAAACTGGCGCGGCATCGGTCGTCTGGACAGTGTGGGCGGATGGTGCGCGCCATTCGCCATCCCGCCCCTTTGCGCCGGAGCGTGGTTGCCCATCCGTCGCGTTTGCGCTACGATGCGCTGGGCGGACACATCCGGCAATCTGGCATTGCTCGCCCATTGCTCGCCGCCGCGATGGCGGCTCCAACTGCTTCCGATAGCGTCCACGATAGCATCTCCGGCCCGCCAGTCCCACTCGCCACAGTCACAAGACATAGGAGCCACCATCTGATGCGTATGCCCTTACGCGGCCGTCTGCGCGATCTGCTGACGGCGCCATCCGGCGTGACGGGCGCGGCCGTCGAAACCGCCGTCGAGACCTCTCCGCGCGCGGACGAGGCAGCTACCCTAACGACGCGCCGCGCCGCGCTGTTGGCGCGTCTGCCGCTGCTCGCGCTCGTCTTCGTCGGCGGCATGTCGTCCATGTCGCTGGAGATGTGCGCCTCGCGCCTGATGGCGCCCTATTTCGGCACCTCGCTCTTCGTCTGGGCCAACCTGATCGGGTTGGTGCTGATCTACCTCTCCACCGGCTACTTCATCGGCGGCCGCCTCGCGGACCGCTATCCCTCGCCGCGGCTGCTCTGCACGCTGACGGCGATTGCGGCGGTCTACACTAGCCTGATCCCGTTCATTAGCAAGCCGGCGCTGGAGCTCTCCGTGCGCGGGCTTGACCCCAACGCGCCCAACGCGGGGGTGTTCATCGGCTCGATGTTGGCGGTGATCCTGCTTTTCCTCGTGCCGGTGACGCTGCTCGGCGTGGTCTCGCCGTTCGCGGTGCGCCTGAGCGTGCGCGCCGTCGGCAGTACGGGGCGTAGCGCCGGCGGTCTCTATTCGCTCTCGACGGCCGGCAGCATCGTCGGCACGTTCCTGCCGGTGCTGGCGCTGATTCCGGCCTGGGGGGTGCAGCGGACGATCATCGCCACCGGTGTCGCGCTGCTGGCGGCCTCGCTCTGGGGCCTGCGCCTGCCGGTGCGCGCCGTCGCATCGCTGCCGGCGGCGGTGCTGCTGGTGCCGCTGCTGCTGCCGCAGATCGCGCCGCTGGGGCCGCTCAAGAGCATCCCCGGCATGATCTATGAGCAAGAGTCGTTCTACAACTACATCCAGGTGGTGCAGGACCCCGACGGTACGCGCAAGCTGGTGCTGAACGAGGGGCAGGCGGTCCACTCGATCTACAACCCCGACCGCGTGCTGACGGGGCCGGAGTGGTACAACGACTACATTTTGGCGGCGCCGTTCTTCAACAGTGGCGCGGCGGCGGGGCAGCTGCGGCGCGTGGGCATCATTGGGCTGGCCGGCGGCACCATCGCGCGGCAGGTGACGGCGGCGTTCGGGCCGATCCCGATTGACGGCGTGGAGCTGGACCCGGCGGTGGTGGATGTCGGGCGGCGCTACTTCGGCATGACGGAGCCGAACCTGCACGTCTACGTCGGCGACGGCCGCACCTTCTTGCGCGCCACCCACGCGACGTACGACCTCGTGAATGTGGACGCCTATCAGCAGCCGTACATCCCCTTTCACCTGGCGACCAAGGAGTTCTTCGAGGAGATCAAGGCGCACCTCTCGCCGACCGGCGCCGTCACCGTCACCACCGGCCACACGCGCACGGACCGCCGCCTGGTGGACGCCTTTGTGAAGACGCTGAGCGCGGTGTATCCCAGCGTCTACACGATGGACATCCCAGAGACGATCAGCACGGAGATCATCGCCACGGTCAGCCCGACGAGCATCGGAACGCTGAGCGCCAACTTCGCGCGGGTGCCGATCGGGACGCTGCTGAGCGTGGTCGGCTCCGAGGTGCTGCCGGTGGTGCGAGCGGCGACGCCACGCGCGGACGCGGTGCTGTTCACCGACGACCGCGCGCCCATCGAGCAGATCACCGATCAGCTCATCCTGAGCTACATCGAGAACAAGTGAGAGCCGCCTGCCCGTCTCATCGTCCCATGCGTCGCGCCGGCAATGTTGACCGTTTTGGTGAACATTGCCGTTTTTGCCGCTTTTCAAAATTTTTCGGGCGTCGCCTCCTCTCGACGTCTGAATTCAAGGGCGTTTGCCGTGTTTGCCGTTGCCGGAGCGTGGCAAAAGTGGCAAGATCAGCGGCAAAAACGGCAAGGGTCGCGGCAAGGGTGGCAAGGGTGGCAACCAAAACCTCACCCCAACCCCCTTCCCTGGCAGGGAAGAGGCAGTGGGGCGGGGTGAGGATTTTCCACGGCCCAAGCCAAAGCAGATCGAGACTCGCTATGCGGTTGTTAAGGTGCCCATCCATCACGGATGATTGAACTTGTGTTCATGAAACGAGTGTACCATGGGCGGGAGTTCGGCGCAAGGGCGGCGGGTGGCTGATAGTCGTATCCGCTCATCCTTGCTTGACGGCAGGGCGCGGGATGCGGTACACTAGCGGCGTTGCGGTCGCGGTACAGCGGGCGTGACGCCGGCCGGTGTAGCTCAGCGGCAGAGCAGCTGTTTCGTAAACAGCAGGCCGACGGTTCAAATCCGTCCACCGGCTCCCCAACAACCGAGACATGACGCGAAGCCCATGAGCCGCAATCCGCTGAGGATGCGGCTCGTATCGTTTTGACACATCGATTGGGAGCGTATGTGTGATCACACGCCCGGCCTGGTTGCTGCTATGCCCCGGCTAGGCGACGCATGCGCCGCCCCTACCACTACCGAGATATATCCACAGGATGTGTGCAAGTGCCTGAAGTTGCCCCAGCCGCTCCAGGTCGGCGTCCCGACGCCGCTGCCCCTCGCGCACAGCACCTGGTAGGCGGTCGCCGTCTCGTGGAGCAGCCGCGTCGTGCCGCCGATATCGTAGGAGTCGGCCAGCGTCTCGTGCATGCGGGCAACACCGTGCTGGTCGTCGAGCATAACCTGGACGTGGTCAAGGTGGCCGATTGGGTGATTGACCTTGGGCCGGAGGGCGGCGCGGCGGGTGGCAGGCTGATCGCGGAGGGAACTCCGGAACAGATCACGCGGGTTCCCGGCTCGGACACCGGCCAGGGCTTGCGGGAAATGCTGCCGCTTTCCGGCGTATAGCGCGCCAGTCCGACCAGCGCGCCGCCGGATGGACCGGGGTGGTTGCGCGGTCGCGTGGTTGCGCGCTCCCGGCATCTTGCGGCATAGTCGCACAAGGAGCATACATGCGTTCGGTCCGTCCGGCAGGCGCTACTGAGTGGTGGAGAGCAGCGGGGCGGCGGGCGGGAACATGTTATGCACTGATGCGGATGCATAGACTGAACGCATACCGATGGCGTCGCCGGATGGGCATACGCATGCCTCAGATGAGCGAGGGGCGAGCCACAGAGAGGTGGTCGAGATGCAGGAATCGCGCACTGTCACAGCGCGTGTGGGGGATGGGAACGAGCCGCGCTACTGGCCGATCAGCCGCTACGGTGTGATCGGCGATTGCCGCACCGCCGCGCTGATCGCGCCGAACGGATCGGTGGACTGGTGCTGCCTGCCGCACTTCGACCGGCCGGCGATCTTCCTGCGCCTGCTCGATGCCGACAAGGGCGGCTATTTTCGTGTCAGCCCCACCGGCCCGGCCGACTCCTCGATGAGCTACCTGCCCGGCACGAACATCCTGGAGACGCTGTACCAGACCGATGCGGGGCGGCTGCGCGTGGTGGACTTCATGCCCATCCGTAAGCGGCGCAAGGAGACGAGCTTCCTCGAGCACCTCGGCCACGTGCTGACGACGCACGTGCCGCATGGGCTGGCGTCGGGGATGGAGCGCGAGCTGGGCAACGATGTGGCGGCGGCGCATCGCATCAGCCGCATCATCACCTGCCTGGAGGGCAATGTCGCGATCGAGATCGTGGTCAAGGCGACGTTCGACTACGCGCGCGAAGCGCCGGAGATCGAGCGGCAGAGCATGACGCGCGACATGTTCGGCGCGCTGCTCGCGGGCAATGGACGCTACCTCGCCCTGCTCGTGCGCTATCTGGACACGGTGACGGGCACGGGGGCGCCGCTGGTGGAGGATGGCGACGGGCAGACGATCCGGCTGCGCACGACGCTGCGTGCGGGCAATGGGCTGGTCGCGGGGCTGAACTACGCGCGCGATCCCTTCGAGGCGCGCCAGCTGCTCGACGCGCTGGTGCATCACGATCCGGGGCGAGACCTGGACGAGACGCTGGATTACTGGCGCGACTGGTCGGCGACGAGCCGCTACACGGGAACCTATCAGCACGCCGTCAGCCGTTCGGCGCTGGCGCTCAAGCTCTGCACGTTCGAGCCAACCGGCGCGATTGTCGCCGCGCCCACCACCTCGCTGCCGGAGGACATCGGCGGCGTGCGCAACTGGGACTATCGCTATACCTGGCTGCGCGACTCGTCGTTCACGCTGGGCGCGCTCGGCCGGCTCGGCTACCTGGGTGAGGCGCGCGACTACTTCCACTTCCTGCACGACTTGCAGATCGAGCGCGGCTCCGACCTGCGGATCATGTACGGCATCCGTGGGGAGTCGGGCGCGATGCTGCAAGAGCGCGAGCTGGGCTATCTGGCGGGCTATCGCGACTCGCGTCCCGTGCGCGTGGGCAACGGCGCGGCCACGCAGCAGCAGCTTGACATCTACGGCGAGCTGCTGGACGCGGCCTTCAACTACATGGAGCACGAGGGCTATCACAATGGGGGCCACGCGGTGCGCCCGAGCCGCGATCTGCGCAACCTGTCGCGGATCATCGCCGATTATGTGGCGCGCAACTGGCAGGGGCTCGATCGCGGCATCTGGGAGGTGCGCGGCGCGCCGCGGGCGTTCGTGTATTCGCGCGCGATGTGCTGGGTGGCGATGGACCGCGCCTGTCGCATGGCGGGGCGGCACGGCCACGATGACCGCCACTGGAGCCAGACGCGCCAGGCGATTTTTGACGATGTGGTGGCGCACGGCTACAACGAGCAGCTCCACAGCTTCGTGCAGTATTACGGCAGCGACGTGCTGGACGCGGCGGACCTGCGCCTGGGGCTGGTGAGCTTCCTGCCGTGGCAGGACGCGCGCATCGGCAGCACCGTCGCGGAGACGAAGCAATCGCTCTCCGGCCCGCACGCGCTGGTCTATCGCTACCGGCCGGCCGGCGCCGAGACGGGCGAGCAGTCGCGCCACGCCAGCGGCGGGATGTCGAGCAGCGCGACGGCCGACGACGGCCTGCCAGGCAAGGAAGGCTCGTTCCTGGCGTGCGCGTTCTGGCTGATCGAGAACCTGTGCTATCTGGGCGAGGTCGAGGAGGCGCGCGAGCGCTTCGAGGAGCTGCTGGCGTTCGCCAGCCCGCTCGGCCTGTACTCGGAAGAGCTGGACCCTGACAGCGGCGAGCAGATCGGCAACTATCCGCAGGCGTTCACGCACATCGGCCTGATCAACACCGCGATCACCCTGCAACAGGCGCAGGAGGGTACGCTGCGGGCGCGGCCTGAGATCTCCGGCGCGCAATGATGGAGTCCTCACTCCCAACCCCTCTCCTTGCGAGGAGAGGGGAGACAGAGGGGCGGCGCGCGGTGAGCGAGGGGGAAGCAGACGCGCCAGGCTATGGTCACGACGCGGAGGAGAACACGGCGGGCGGCGCCGCATCGGCGGGCGCCAGTGTGCCAGCGCGGGCTGCCTGGATGAGCGCCCACACCTTCTCTGGCTGGAGCGGCATGTCAATGGTGGTGATGCCCAGCGGCGCGAGCGCATCCAGCACGGCGTTGACGATGGCGGGCGGGGCGCCGATGGCGCCGGCCTCACCCACACCCTTCGCGCCGAGCGGGTTGATCGGCGAGGGCGTCTCCACCACGTCCAGCTCGAAGGCGGGGAGCTGCGACGCCTTGGGCACAGTGTAGTCGAGCAGCGTGCCGCTGAGGATGGGGCCGGCGGGATCGTAGCGCACCTCTTCGTAGAGCGCCTGGCCGATGCCCTGGGCGAGCGCGCCGTGCATCTGCATCTCCGCGAGGTAGGGATTGAGGATGCGCCCGCTGTCGTCCACGGCGACGTAGCGCAGGATGCGCGTCTCGCCGGTCTCACCGTCCACCTCGACGACGGCGATGTGCGTGCCGGAGGAGATGCCCGGCCCGGTCGGCGTGAACGAGCGCCAGGCGGCCAGCCCTTCGATGGGTGCGCCGTTGATCGGATTGGGCGGCTCGCGCTCGATCAGCTCGGGTCGGGCTTCGACCAGGCGCGCGATCTCGCCCAGGTCCACCCCGCGCGAGGGCAGGCCGCGCACGGCGATGCGCCCACCGGCGACCTCCAGGTCATCGGGCGCCGCTTCGAGCACGTCCGCCGCGACCTTGACGGCCTTCTCGCGCGCGGCCTCGGCCGCCAGCAGCACGGCGGAGCCGGCGATCTGGGTGATACGGCTGGCGTTGGTGCCGAGGCTGTAGCCGGGCAGCGCGGAGTCGTTCATGGCGACTGCGATACGCGCGCCGGGGACGCCGAAGACCTGGGCGGCGATCTGGGCGAAGGCGGTGAAGTGTCCCTGGCCGTTGTGGGCGACACCGCTCTGCACCAGGATTGTGCCGTCGGGCTGTATGCGCACGGTCGCGGCCTCCTGCGGCGCGTCGGGCCGGGCGAAGAGGCCGCCGGTGGTCTCGATGTAGGTGGAGACGCCGATACCGAGCAGGCATTGATCGCCCCGCGCGCGGCGCTCGCGCTGGCGCGCGCGCCAGCCGGCGTAGTCCACGCGCGCGAGCGCTTTGTCGAGAGCCGCCTGGTAGTTGCCGCTGTCGTAGGTGTAGCCGGTGGGCGACTTGTACGGGAAGACGTCGGGCGGAAGCAGGTTGCGGCGGCGCAGCTCCACCGGGTCGAGGTTGAGCGCGCTGGCGATGCGATCCATGGTGCGCTCGAGGATGTAGGCGGCTTCGGGGCGGCCGGCGCCGCGATAGGGCGCGGTGGGCGGCTTGTCGGTGAGCGCGCCAACTACCTGCGCCTCCACGGCACGGATGCGGTAGGGGCCGCCGAGCATCTGCATGGTGAACGCGGGCAGCAGCGGCCCGACGCCGTACAGGAACGCGCCCAGGTCGGCGATGGTGCGCACGCGCAGGCCGAGCACCTCGCCGTCGGCGCTATAGGCGGCCTCGACGTAGTTGGTCTGGCCGCGGCCGTGCATCTGCGCTTGTAGGTTCTCGCTGCGCTCCTCGATCCACTTCACGGGGCGGCCATAGCGCACGGCGAGCAAGGCGGCGACCAGCTCCTCGCCCAGAAAGCCGGTCTTGGTGCCGAAGCCGCCGCCGACGTCGGCGTTGATGGCATGCACGTTGGCGAGGTCCAGGTTGAGGACGCGGGCGAGCGTCGCCGCCGCCTGATAGACGGACTGGGAGGAGATCCAGGCGGTGAGCCGGCCCGTGGCGGGGTCGAAGTCGAACATGCAGGCGCGCGGCTCCATCGGGCTGGCGGCGAGCCGCTGATTCACCAGCCGCAGGCGGGCGACGCCGGCGGCCTGAGCGAAGGCGGCCGTGATGTCGCCGCCACCGGCGGAGAGGCGGTAGACCTGATTGGTGCCCAGTTCTGGGTAGAGCAGCGGCGCGTTCGCTTCGAGCGCGCGCTCCGGCTCGGTGACGGCGGGGAGCGGCTCCTGGTCCACGGCGACCAGGTCGCGCGCGTCGGAGCCGGCGTCGCGGGACAAGTCCAGCACGACGGCCACGG
>JAICVS010000092.1 GCA_025935195.1 Ktedonobacterales bacterium | reverse complement strand
GCCACAGATGTAGTAGTTCCCTGGTCCGAGCGCGAGCGGCCACAGGATGGCCTTCGTGAAGGAGCCGTCGTTGTTCAGTGGGACGGTGCCGAGCGGGCCGGACTGGTTCTGGCAGCCCTGGTCTGTTGCCGCGAAGATGGTCGCCTGCGTCCCCTGGAAGGCGCTCCCCGAGAGCGTCACGTGCGTGCCGACCGGCCCCTGCCCATTGGTAGGATTGACCAGCGTGAGGATGGGGGGTGGGAACGCGGTGAACTGCGCGGTGGACGTGGCGGTTATGCCGTCTGGGCAGATGTAGAAGGTGCCTGTGCCGGGACCCGGTTGCGGCCACTTGAACGTGAAGTTCGTGAAGCTTCCCCCTGTCAGCGGGACTGTGGCTCCGAGGGGGGTTCCCACTCCGGCAGGGGTACAGTTGGTGTCGAAGGCAGCGAAGAGCCGTATGCTGGGGAGTGTCGGGTCGAAGCCCGATCCCGAGATCGTCACCAGTGTGCCTTCCGGACCTTGTGGCGGCTTCGGGCTGATGAGCTGGATGGTGGGGGGAGCGAGCGGAAGCACGCCGTGCGCCGCGTGGGCCGTACGGGCGCGCAACGGCGCGACGCCGGATGGGATCGCCCCTGCCGCGTCGGCCAGCGCCAGCAACAGAAACACCATCAGCGCCAGCAGCGCCGAGGCGCTGGCACGGCCAACATACCCCGTGAGCCGCGATTGCCGCAATCCCTGGAAGCGGCCCCGGCCGTTCGTCCGCCGTGTGGCCCACATAGCCCTACCTGCCTTTATCCTGGTATCTCTGGTGCGTCCACGCTCTCGCCCCGCGTCTTCAGCGACATGGTCAAGAAGGGATGGCGGCGCCATCCGAATGGTGGATAAACCGTTACCCAGTGGCCTGTGTCGCGGCGCCTATTCTAACCGGCCGGGCGTCACACGTCAAGTAGACGACGCGGGCACGCGGGCCGGAGACGCTGCCGCGTCCCGCTCCCATCCCCTATCTCTCCATCCATATAGTACGTTGCCCATACTGGTTCTTCTTACGGCTGGTGCCCTATGGTACAATCGCCCCACGGCAGACTCGCCGCTGCGCTCGCTGAGACGAGCGGCGCTACGCAATTTCGCGTAAATGCCGCCCGATTCATGTCACGCCGCGAGAGACCGCGTAACACAGTAACCCAGGTACGTAACCTACTAACGGTGGCATGGTTTTGCGCCTTATTTTGGGTACGTCATTGGGTAGGTCTTTCAGGCCGAGTAAGCCAAGCGCCGCGGATATGGGGCATAGCGGCGGGAGGGTGGACAGTGGCATCGGGAGTAGTGGGCGGCCTGACCGGGCAGCGCCTGGGTGACTATGAGCTGACGGCGCTCCTGGGCGCGGGCGGCATGGCCGAGGTCTATCGCGGGCTGGATGTCGGGTTGGGCCGCGCGGTGGCCGTCAAGGTGCTGCCCGCCAGCCTGGCCGGCGACCCGGGCTACGTCGCGCGCTTCCGCGCCGAGGCGCGCCGCGTCGCCGCGCTCGACCATCCGCATATCGTGCCGGTCTATCACTACGGCGAGGAGCGCGGCCTGCTCTACCTCGTCATGCCCATCCTCAAAGAATCGCTGCGTGACCGCCTCGAACGGGCGCTGGCCGGCACGGACGAGCCGCTATCCATCGTGGCGGCGGCGCGCTATGTGATGGAGATCGCTGCCGGGCTGGATATGGCGCACGCGCAAGGCATCGTCCACCGCGATGTCAAGCCGGAGAACATCCTGCTCGACGAGGCCGGCACCGCCCTGCTCACTGACTTCGGCATCGCCCGCGAAGCATCCGTGCTGCGGCAGCCGGGGCAGGTGCGCACGCTGGCGGCGACGGGCCTGCCTGTCGGCACGCCTGAATACATGGCGCCGGAGCAACTGCGCGGGGTGTCGGTGGATCAGCGGGCGGACGTATACGCGCTGGGCGCGGTGCTCTACGAATTGCTGACGGGGGTGGCGCCGCACGAGGCGCCCACACCGTACGAGGTAGCGGCGCTGGCACTGACGCAGCCCATCCTGCCGCCCTCGATGCACAATCCGAAGGTCTGGCCAGAGTTGGAGCGGGTGGCGCTGCTAGCGCTGGCCGCTGACCCCGCCGCCCGCTATCAGGACATGCGCGCCTTCGCCGTTGCGCTACGCCAGGCGGTGTTGAGCCGCGCCACCAGCGGCCCACTTCCTTCCACCACTGGCCCGCTGGCGCCCGGCGTCTTCGCCCGCTCCGGCGTCTTCAGCACGGGTTTCGCTCGCTCTGGCGTGCATGCGTTCCCTGGCGCCGTACCCGCGCCTCTGCTGCCGCCTCTGCCATCATCCCCCGTCCTGAGCGTTCCACCACCACTGACCTCCGGCTCTACGCCGACGCTGCATCGCCGTGTGACGCGCTGGCCGGCGACCCTGCCCAGCGGCACCGAAGGACGCCGCTGGCTCGTACTGGGCGCGGTGGCTGTGCTGCTCATCCTTGGCTTGATTCTGGGCGGCGCCGGCTCGCTGTTCAACGGCCTGGGCATCCTGCCAGGGTCCGGCGCTCACTCCGGCCAGTCCGTCACCGGCGACGACACGCTCAATGGCGGGTCTGGTGACAACACTTCCGGCGGAGGCGCGCAGGCGACTGCGACACGCACGGCGGCCGCGCGGAACACTCCCGGCTCCACGAACGGCGGCGACCCATCCGGCACGCCATCCGCCGACGGCACGCCCGGCAGCACGCCCACGGCCGGCGGCAACCCAGGCGGCGGCCAGCCCGGCCCCACAACGACACCGGTTCCGGGCGGCGGCCCGCCCGCGCCAACCGCTGTTCCCGGTCCCGCCGTCGTCTTCAGCCCGCAAACAGTGGTGATGACGCCGCCCGCCGCTGGAGACCCACTCGCGGCGACGAGCAAATGTGTTGGCACACAGATCATCACCAACACAGGCGACCATTTCGTGACGTGGGCATGGCAAAGCAATGATTTGCTCTCAGGGAGCATGCACTACAAACTCAATGATCAGGCCGTGCAACAGGGCAGAACGCCGGGCGATCTGCTTGCGCCCAACTCCGCCACCCCCGATACCCTGGAGATTGGCATGGGGTGCGGCGTCGCTCTCGATGTGCAGATCGTCGTAACCGATCAGGTGACGCATCAACAGGCGATCTACACCGTGACCCTCACACATTAGATTCTCTATAACCTGGCGCCCCGCCACCTGTGGGCCATCACCGCCGCATATTCATGAGGTGCAGCCGCGGCAGGTTGAGCGCGGTGATCGCCGCGCGCCACTTGATCTCGCTCCGGCCGCCATGGAAGTGCTGGCTCGTCTCGCTCACACGGTCCGCCGAGGCGACGGCGATGTGGACCGTACCCGCCGGCTTGCCCTCCTGCTCCGCCGGCCCCGCCACCCCGGTGATGCCCACGCCCACGTCCGCGCCCAGCCGCTCGCGCGCCTCCATCTGCGCCACCAACGCCTCGGCCGCCTTCGCCGCCTTCGCCGTCATGCCTACATCCACGTGCTCTTCCTACCGGCCTACTCGCGCGAGTCGCGGCCCGTCGAGCACATGTGGCCACTGACCAACACGGCGCGGGACAATCGCCACTTCGCCGCCATCGAGGATCTGGAGGACGCCCAGGCCGCTCGCTGCGTCGCACTCCAGGCTCGGCCTGACCTGATTTGCTCTGCCACACACTTCCACTGGTAGCCGCAACGCATCCACAAACGACAACGGCCAAGAACATCCTGGTATAAGAGGCCGTCTGATACATCGGCAGATCCATCAGAATCTGGCCCCTCATGGGCCAGAAGTGCCTCATATCACCTCCTGCCCTTTGTGCCCGTCTGCCCGTCGGGATAGCGTGTATGTCCATGTGTCCTGGCTTGAGCCGCTGTCGCTACCGATATCCCCGTCCATGGTCGCACACCCGATTCTGATTTTTCAGACGGCCTCTCACACGGCGGGGGAGCGCGCGATGCGTGGCCGCGATACCCGGCGCTGCTCGCGCTGGCATCACAATGCGCGCACGATTCGCCCCGCCTGCCATCCGCATGCCAATTTGCCCCGCAAAGTGTGAGCCGTGACCTTACAGTTCCTTTACATTTCTGCTATGCTCATGCCGCCAGTGATGCCTGGTCGTCTGGGAGAGGCGGGGAGAGGCGGGATGCGTTATGATGGAGTCCCCTGACGAGTCACTCGTCGCCGTGCCGGCGGATCATGCCGGTATGGCCGCTGCCATATCCGATCCCGACGCGACGCTCACTGACATGGATGACGCGGGCAGCGCGAACGCGATCACCGCGCCTAATCTCACGATCTCCTCCACAAAGCAGCGCCGCCGTCGTATGCGCCGCGCACACTCACGCCAGCCGCGCGATCACGCCCAACATGGCCGCGGCGTGCGTGTGCTGCTGGCGCTGGCCGCCGCGCTGGCCGTGATCATCGTCGGCGCGAACGGCGCCATCGCCGGCCTCGGCCCGCCGCTCTTTCCCACGCCGACATCCGCGCCACGCGCGCTGGCAACGCCGTTCCCCAGCGTGACAGCTTTCCCCACGCCGACTGAGATCGAGGCCACGCCCACCGCGACCGTCCCACAGCCGACCCCGCCGCGGATTCCGCCCAGCCCACCGACGCCCCTGCCCCCCGCCGCGAACCTGGTGGACCTCTGGCACCGGCCCGACCTGCTCGACCACGGCTGCCTCGCCGGCGCGCCCGGACCCGCCGCCATGGTGGTGCGCGGCGGCATCTACGCCACCGCGCCAAGCGAGGTCGCGCTGACCTTCGACGACGGCCCCACACCCAACTCCACGCCGCTCATTCTGGACGTGCTGGAGCGCACGCACACGCCCGCCACCTTCTTCGTGCTCGGCCGCTACGTCTCGGCCTTCCCGTATCTGCTCCAGCGGGAGTGGGCGGACGGCTTCGCCATCGGCTACCATAGCTGGGATCACCCCGACATGACCACGCTCTCGGCCGCCAGCGTTCAGGCGCAATTCGCGAACACCATGACCACCGTGCGCGACGCCATCGGGCCGAGTGGCTGCCACTGGTTCTGGCGCCCGCCGTACGGCTCGTACAACGCCTACGTTGTCAGCCAGGCGCAGGGCTTCGGTCTCACCACCGTCACCTGGGACGTAGACCCCGCCGACTGGTCGCGCCCCGGCGTCCAGGCCATCGCCGCGCGCGTGCTCGCCAACGTCCACCCCGGCGCGATCGTGCTCATGCACGACGGTCCCGCGCTGCGCGAGCAGACCGCCGCCGCCCTGCCGATCATCCTGCAAGGGCTGAAAGATCGCGGCTTGCAGCCCGTCACACTGCCGCGCCTGCTGGACGACGCCGGCTACCCCGGCGCCGTTCCCATGCCGACGCCCCAGCCGACACCGAAGCCGACACCCACCCACGCGCCGACCGCGACGCCGACGCACGCACCAACGCCGACACCCGTGCCGACGGACACGCCGCTGCCGCCGACGCCCGTACCCACCGCCTCGCCCGGCCCATAGCCCAGAGCGACGACGGCCGTGCGGCGGCCGCTCAGCGATCGTACAATGCTGGCCGTGCGCCGAGCTGATGTCCATCCGTCATTGCGGACACGGCCGGCGCGACGAGGGCAGCCATATACCGAGGCATCTTACGGGAGCCACACGATGCAGCGCCAGCATTTGCTGATTGACGCCGACGACACGCTCTGGGAGAACAACGTCTACTTCGAGCGCGCCATCGCCGCGTTCATAGATTTTCTCGCCCACTCTTCGCTCACGCCGGAGGAGGTGCGCCACGTGCTCGACGAGATCGAGCGCGCCGGCGGCTACGGCGCCGCGAGCTTCGCGCGCAGCCTGGAGGCGACCTATCGTCGGCTCGCCGAGCGCGAGGTGCGCCCGGAGGATGTCGCGCGCGTCCACGCCTTCGCCACGGACATTCGCCGCAACCCCATCGAGCTGCTGCCCGGCGTCGCGGAGACGCTGGCCTACCTGGCTCCGCGCCACGACCTCGTGCTCGTCACCAAAGGCGAGACGGACGAGCAGCGGCTCAAGATCGAGGCGTCGGGCCTGGAGCCGACGTTTCGCCGCGCGCTGGTCGTGCCGGAGAAGGATGTGGCGACGTACCAGGGCTTGCTCGACGACGCGGACCTGGGCCTGGATAGCGGCAGCACGTGGATGGTCGGCAACTCGCCGCGCTCCGACATCAATCCGGCGCTGGCCGCGGGTTTGCACGCCGTCTACATCCCACACCCGCAGACCTGGCGCCTGGAGCATCAAGAGATTCAGGCCATCGCCGGCCGTACCCTGCTCACGCTCGACCGCTTCACCGAGCTGCGCGAGCATTTCTAATAGTGGCCGATTTTTGACGGGCAGGCAATACAGCCGACATGGCGGTTTCCTGTGCTGATTGACACTATCTCGATGCATCCCTATACTTGCAGCGACTAATCGCTCGGCTTACCGGTATCTCACTGGCTCGATGCACCTGCGCAGTGCGGGGAAGGAACGACCTTATGGCAACTCTGTCCGATACTACAGCGGATGCAGCGACTGATGGGACAAGCCGGAGTGTCATTCGCTTCCTACACCCCCGTGTGTTCATCTGGACACCGCTTACTATCGCCCTGGATGCTCTCTGGCGCGTGATCGTCTCTGTAGTAAGCGCGGTAATTATCGGTGGCGTCTTGGTGAATGTGGTTATCTCTCTCCTTACGACGGGTACAACCGGGATGACCGATCCGAGAACATGGCCGCTCGCGCACCCAGTTCTCAGGCATCCAGAGGTGACCGTCGGCATCGTTGCCGATTCTGTCCTGCTAGTATTGTGCGCCTTCCTAGCGCATCGCGTCCGTGGGAAGCGGCCGTACTCGCAGTACCTGCGCATGCGATACAACCTTGACACAGTTGGATCTGTGGAGCCGCTTTCGTCCAGAAAAAGGTACATCGCCTTTTTCAATAGGTATTATGTGCCTCGCAGGATTCGCGGCTCCCAGGAGAGTGCCGACCAAGCTGCCGTCCAGGCGCTTCGTCAGGCCACAGACAATGCCGGGCACGCGGAGCCAAGCGCGGAGATAGGTGTGCGCGTGGTGGGCCAGTCCGGCTCCGGATGCACAAGGCTTGCCTGGCAAGCGATGAAAGCTGTACCGACTTTGGCCGACTGGACTTTCGTAGACTGGCCCGCCACTCCGGTGAATTATCCGGATCTCTTCGATCAACTGGAACAACGGCACGCGAAAGTGATCGTGTGGCTCGACAACCTGACCAAGTACGCTGAGTCTGCCGATCCATCCGCTACAGTCGGATTGCCGGCCAATCTGCGTGCCAAAAAGATACCCTTCGTGATCGTGGCGACATGCTCGGGAAATGAAGCGAGGCGACGGGCAGTTGGGGAGCGGCTCAATCTGCTTTGGGATCGGCTCGCTGAGATTCAGCCAGGTGATTTGACGCCTATCGAAGCACAAACACTCGCGTCTGAACTGACTGAGAGTAGTCGTAAGGTACAGTTGGAAGGCGCACTCGATGGGAGGCCAGGCACCATTGTCATGGCCGTCAACGGCATGGGCAAGGAGAAGTATAACGATCTGCCACTCAGCGCCAAGCTGATACTGCGAGCGATCAAGCTGCTACGCTCTATCGGCATCCATGAGTACACTATCGAGCGCGTCAGTGGCACAGCAGCCGACACATTCGGCTTTTCGCCGTTGGACTGGCAGGCATCGTTCTCCGCTCTTGAGGGCATGGGCTACCTAAAAATGGGTAGCCTTACTCTCGCAGGCAAACCGACAGTCGAACCGGAAGCTGAGGTATACCTCGATCTGGCCGTACCAGACTACACAGGACGGGAAGAGGCTTCTGGCGACTGGCCTAAACTGCAAGCAAGCCTCGTCACGCGGCGGGACGGGATAGGACTGGCCCGTCTGGGCAATGCTTTTCGGATCCGTGAAAATCTGCTGCCTTCTGAGCAATGCTATCGCGAAGCGCTCACTCTTCTTACGAGAGATCAGTCTGCGCGCGACTGGGCGATAGCGCAGTACGGTTTGGGCCTCGTCTTGGCGCGGCGCATTGAAGATGCGGCAGTGCCCGAACGAGAACTAATGGTGCAGGCTGAGGAGTGCTTCCGAAGCGCCTTCACGGTGATCACACGCGAGAGTGATCCATCTGTATGGGCCGGCGGCCAGCGAGCGCTTGCCTCGGTACTCCGACAAGAGGCGCCAAGCACACAACGTCCCGCGCGGCCAGCAGTTGTGCAGAATGCCATTCAGGCCGCTCGCCAAGCACTGCGCGTGCTGAGCCGTGAAAGTGCGCCGGAGGAATGGGCGGAGACACACCTTAGCCTCGGGCTCGTACTCCTGATCCAGGCCCCTATGGACCCTAATCTCGATGCTGCACGCACTACGCTCGATAGAGCCATCGATTCCTGTCGCAAGGCCCTATCAGTGTTCACCAAGGAGGACTCACCGGTGTGGTGGGCTAGAGCCCAGCGCGGCCTGGCCGAATCGTGCAGCGAACGAGCTGCACGCGCAAACCGGTCATACCGGATGCGGCTACTCAGTGAGGCCGTTCCAGCATACCGCAATGCACTCTCAGTCTCCATCCCTGAACAAGCCGCAGCGGATCATGCACTACTCTACGCTCGTCTAGGTAATGCACTGCGTAACTTGGGCTCGCTGCAAGATGGGATGGATCGTGTCCGCCTATTTGAGGAAGCTGTTCGGGCGTATAGTCTTGCGGTGTCCGAATACAATGATGAGACAACCGCAACAGACCGCGTGGAGACACAACGCCAACTCGGCCAACTGCTGACCGACTTGGCCGAGCAAAGCGCACCCTCTGACAAGTCCTCTCTCGCATCACAAGCCATTGTTGCGTACGAAGACGCGCTAGCTGTCATGGGGCGACGGGGCTCTGTCCAAGACCGTGACGACATCCGAACACGCCTCGGCCATCTCTACTTGGTACGAGCAACGGCCCTCGCGTCTAGCGATCAAAAGACGGCCTATTCCGACGCGAAGCGAGGCCTAGGTTATATTGATACCGCACTGGGCCACACAACAGAAAGCAGTGACCCAGTGCGGTATCGTCAAGTCCAGCGGGTGCGGAAGGATCTCCAAACTATGGCCCGCGAGCTTGAACCTACGAACCTATAACGGGCGGTGGGAGAATCCCCTTCGTCTGCTTATTCTTCGTCCCATCCGTTGCGCACCTATCGCCCTACCTGACAACCACATATCGTCCGCTCCCGCTACCATCCGCCCCAACGCCTCGCCCAGTGACCCCTTCCCATGCACAGGGAAGGGAGCTAGGTCGCATCCACCAGCGGCAGCGCCAGCCAGAACGTCGCGCCCTTGCCCGGCACGCTCTCCACGCCCACGCGGCCGCCATGCCGCTCCACGATCTCGCGCGTGATGTGCAGCCCCAGCCCCAAGCTCGTGCCGCCGCCATCGCGCACGCGCACGCCATCCACGCGGTGGAACCGCTCCCACACGCGACGCTGCTGCGCCGGCGTCAGCCCTGGGCCGGCGTCGCGCACCTCCACCCGCGCCGTTCCGCTCTCGCGCCGCAGTCGCAGCGTCACCGGGCGATCCGCCGCTGAATACTTCAGCGCGTTCGTCAGGTAGTTGCGCAGCGCCTGCCCGATGCGATCCGCGTCTGCCCGCACGGGCATCCCATCATCCGCGCCCGGCTCGTCGTCCTCCACCAAGGTGATCGTGCGCGTCGGCCACGCGAGACGCTGCTCCTCCACCGCCGCCCGCGCGATCGCGCGCAGGTCGCACGCCGCCATGCGCACGCGCAGCGAATGTGTCTTGACGCGGCTCGCGTCCAGCAGGTCGTCAATCAGCCGGTTGAGCAGCGCCACCTCGCGCAGCGCGCCTGGAACGAGCGCCTGGACCGCCGCGATCTGATTGTCGCGCTCATCCGGCCCCTCTCGCTCTGGTCGCTCCGGTCGCGCTGGTCGCGACCGGCCGCCCACCAGCGCTGGCTCGGCCACCCGCAGCTTCGCCAGCCGCCGCTCCATCAGTTGCACACCGCCCTGGATGCTCGTCAGCGGTTGGCGCAGCTCGTGGCTCACCACCGAGATCAACTCATCCATCTGCCGGTTCGCCGCCTGCGCGGACCGCCGCGCGCGCTCCGCGCGCCCCGCGACCACGCTCAGCGCGCCGCCGACCGCCAGGAAGAGCGCGTCGCCCAGGATGTCGCCCACGATGCCCGCCTGCGGCCCCAACTGCGCGGGCAGGGCAAGACTCAGCAGCCCTCCGCCGACCGCCGTCGCCAGCAGGCTCGGCCCCGCGCCCCAGCCCAGCGCCACCAGCACCACCGCCAGCAGCTCCAAGAGGCCCAGGAACGCCAGCCGCGGGAAGAAATAGATCAGCGTCCCATCCGCCAGCGCCGCGGCCAGCGGCAGCGCCAGCGCCACCACATAGCCCACCCACGGCCGCACCCCGCGCCGCGCCAGCTCCGCCGGCACGAACGTGTTGCGCCGGAACCAGTGTGCGACCGCTCGCGGCAGCGGCGACGGATGCCGCATGAGATGCGCGATTCCCGCGCCGGTCATCCTCATCTCCTGGCCCATCTCCAACCCTCCTTCCCTTTACGCGCATCCCCTTTACGCGCGTCGCGGCTTACCCCAATTGTCTGCACCGGCCGGCAACGGATTCATCTGTGCGATCCGCGTGTGTGCGATCCGCGTGACGCCGCTACACTCGCGCGCTACCGGGGCAATATGTGGCCATTCGACGCGCGCAGTGCCTCGGCGCGCTCGCCACTTACGGATGGATCGCCGCCCGCGCTTTCGGCCGGGGTCTGGACCGGGGCGCATGCCCCAACCGTCGCGCCAGCCCTGGGAACCGCTCGCGCAGGCGCGGCAGCCCGAAGCGCCAGATCAGGTACAGCACCACCACTAGCGCCAGCGCCACCCAGCCCGACCGCTCGATCAGCACCTGGATGCGCTCGCGCTGCGCTCCCAGGAAGTAGCCCAGCAGGCTATAGCCTATGTTCCAGAGCAGCGCCGCCACCAGCTCGAACGCCAGGAAGCGCGGGTAGCGCATGCGCGTCGCCCCCGCCGTCAGCGCCACGAACGAGCGCACGTGCCCCACCGTGTGCGAGAGCAGGATCGCCTTGCCGCCGTGCTTCGCCAGGAACGCCCGCGCCTGCCGCAGCCGCGCCACCAGCCGCATGCGCCGCCCCAGCGGGCTCGCGCCCCAGCGTTGCACCAGCCGCGAGAGCAGGAAACGCCCTAGCAGGTAGTCCAGGGAATAGCCCACCACCGTGCCGAGCCAGGCGAACAGGATCACCAGCCCCAGGCTCAGCGTCCCCTGCCGCGCATAGAACGCCCCCAAGAGTGCCAGCGTCCCGCCCGGCAGCACCAGCCCCAGGAAGGCGGTGTTCTCCGCCATCGCCCCCAGGAAGACGATCAGGTAGCCGTACTGGTCGTACAGCTTCCCCAGCGCCTCGATCCACGCATTGATGTCCGGCATCCGCCCCACCCTCTATCGCTGCCCATCGCGGGTCGCGCATCACAGCGATCACGGCGATCACGGCGATGCGGCGGAAGCGGGCCCATACACCGTTGTATGGGACGGCGGCTGTTCTGTTACAGCCCAGTCGCCGCCGCTGCCCGCATCGCGCCGCACCGCCTCGAGGCGAAGCCGTCCATGCTGGCCGTCCGCGCCATCTATGTGAAGAGAATGCTGTTGAAAGGTGCTCCTGGCGACGGCACGGACGAATGTCGCGCGTCCGCGGACTGATCCGGGGAGCCCATCCCCAGGAGCGTGGGCGCGGCGTCTCCCTTCGCACAGAACACCGCGTCCCCCACACCATACCGAGGCGAGATGAGACGGACCTGTGCGCTCTCTGTGGCGAATCTGAGAATAGCCGCGAATGCTCTGAATGTCCCCTCTCAGGTTCGGCACAGCATCCGCTCAGCCTCGCTTCACGCCGATGTCGCATGCTATCCGTGGCGGCGCGCATCCATGCGCCTTCGCCCCACCGCCGCGCATACCACGCATGAGGCGGCGGATGTCACGACGATTCCCAAGTAGCACGGTGGCTGGACTTGGCCGCCGGCACATCAAGCGAGCATGCCATGAAAGCCCACATCCTCGTCGTGGACGACGATCCACGCATCACCGATCTGGTCCGCCGGATCCTCGCCTACGCGGGCTACAGCGTCACCACCGCCGCCACCGGCGACGACGCGCTCGCACGCACGCTCGAGCGCCCGCCCGACGCCATCGTCCTCGACATCATGCTCCCCGGTCTCGACGGCCTCGAAGTCACGCGCCGCCTGCGCGCCGCCGGCGACAACGTGCCCATCCTGCTGCTCACCGGCAAAGACGCCGTTCCCGACCGCGTGACTGGCCTCAAGACCGGCGCCGACGACTACCTCGTCAAGCCGTTCGCGCCGGAGGAGCTGGTCGCGCGTCTCGAAGCGCTGCTGCGCCGCTCTCAGCCGGAGCGCGCCGAGGTGCTGCGCTACAGCGATGTCGAGCTGGACACCGGCACGCGCATCGCCCATCGCGGCGGCCGCGAGATCGAGCTCTCGCCCACCGAGTACGAGCTGCTCACGCTCTTCCTGCGCCGCCCGCGCCAGGTGCTCACCCGCGACATCATCATGGATCGCGTCTGGGGCCTGGACTTCGAGGGCTCATCCAACGTGATGGAGGTCTACGTCGGCTACCTGCGTGCCAAGCTCGAAGCCGCCGGCGAGCCGCGCCTCATTCACACCATCCGCGGTGTCGGCTATGTCTTCAAGGAATAATCCAATCGATTCCATGGATTCCATGGATTCCCAGAGCGCCATGGATCGCCCAAAGCCGCCCGCCCATGTGAGTGGAGCGTGGCCGGCGGCGCCCCGGCGCGGTTTCAGCCGCCTGCGCGCCATCCTCACGATGCCGCGCCTGCCCGGCGCCGGTACGGGAGTGCATATCGTGAAGGTGGGCGAGCGCCCGCGGCCGCGCTCGCTGCGCCTGCGCCTCGCCCTCTGGTACGGCGCGCTCGTCGCGCTGGCGCTCGGCCTCTTCGCCGTGCTCGTGCTGATCTTCGCCAGCGATGCCATCGAGCGCAGCGTCAACGATGCCGTTCAGGCCGAGGCCCGCGCCGCATTGGTAGATGTCCGCCGCGAGCTGCTGCCCGCGCCGCCCTACTTTCCCGCCGCACCGCTCACCCTGAGCGACGTAGATACCCTGCGCGATCCCGGCAGCGTCGTCGTCATTCTGGATGCCTCCGGCGCCGTGCGCTACCGCTCCACCACCGGCGCCATCCCCGCGCTCTCCGCCGCCGACCGCCAGGCGGTCCTTGCCGGCGGCACCGTCGAGCATGACGCGCGTATCGAGGGCCAGCCGGTGCGCGTGCGGGCGTTGCCCCTGCGCGCCCCCGTCCCCGGCGCCTCCGGCGACGTGGCTGATATGGACGGCGCGGCGGCCGCCGACCCCAGCGCACCCAGCGGTCCCATCGCCGGCGTGCTGCTCGTCGGCAAATCCCTCAGCGACGTGCGCGCCGCGCTGGCCTTGCTGCGCACGCTGATGCTCATCATCGGTTTGGCGACATTGGCCGCCGCGCTCGCCGGCGGCTGGGCCATCGCCGCGCGCGTGCTGCGGCCGCTCGCCGAGATCGGCGCCACCGCGCGCGCCATCGCCGCCGCCAGCCACGGCCCCCGCCTCGGCAGCCTCAGCCGGCGCGTGCGCCGTCCCGCCGGCAACGATGAGATGGCCCAGGTGGTGGACACGCTCAACGAGATGCTCGCCGCGCTCGAATCCGCCAGCACGGCGCAGCGCCGCTTCGTGGCCGACGCCTCGCACGAGCTGCGCGCGCCCCTTACCACCATCCAGGGCAATCTCGCCTTCCTCCAGCGCCACGCCGACGAGCTGCCCCCGGCCGAGCGCCGCATCATGCTCGCCGACGCGCACGGCGAGACACTGCGCCTCGCCCGCCTGGTGGATGACCTGCTCATGCTCGCCCGCGCCGACGCCACCAGCGATGCGCTGCCCGAAGCCGGCGCCTCATCCGCCTCATCCGCCTCATCCACCTCATCCACCGCACCCACCGCACCCACTGGCCCCGGCAGCACCCACGCTATCGCCCCAGCGGCGGCGCCCGTCGAGCTCGACCACGCCATCCTCCAGCTCGTGCGCCAACTGCGCGGCCGCCTCACCGCCGAAGGCTCGCGCCTCACCCTGCGCATCGGCGCCGTCGAGCCAGCGCGTGTGCGCGCCGACGAAGAGACGCTGCGCCGCGTCGCGCTCATCCTGCTCGACAACGCCATCAAATACACCCCGGCTGGCGACGCGGGAGGCGGCACATCCGGCGTCGTCACCGTCTCTATCGAGCGATCCGGCGCCGAGGCTGTGCTGCGTGTGCGCGACACCGGACCCGGCATCGCCTCCGCGGACCTGCCCCACATCTTCGAGCGCTTCTACCGCGCCGACCCCGCGCGCGACCGCCAGGGCACCGGCCTCGGCCTCGCCATCGCCCAAGCGCTTGTCGAGCGTCTCGGCGGCCGCCTCAGCGCCGAAAGCGCGCCCGGCCAGGGTAGCACCTTCAGCGTCTGGCTGCCGCTTGCCTGACGCCTGGCATGACCTCTCTCCCCTCGCCGCGCACGGAGAGGGGTCGGGGGTGAGGACTCCCCATCCGCTTCTCTCGTCCGTTGGATTCCAGTAGATGCCCGCGAGCGCATGACCCACATAACCCAACCGCTCGCCGGGCGTGCGCGTAGAGTGTATGAGAGACCGGCTGCCTCGTCGCGTGCGGCGACCCGGCCAGGAAAGTGAAGATCACCTATGTTGGACCATCTCGGCCGCGATTTCCTCCGCGCCATCCGTCACGCTCTCGGCCGCGTGCTGCAAGGCTGGCTGATCGGCCTGCTCGCCGGCGCGCTGATCGCCGAGGTCGCCGGCTTCTTTGTCGAAGGCGACTGGCCGCGCCGCGCGTTCGTCCATGTCGCCGCCATTGCCCTCGCCGTCACCCTCAGCTACGCCATCGCCGTGACGGTGGCGATGGTCGAGGGCGTGCGCGGCATGATGGCCGCCGCCACCCAGCTCGACGATGTCGCCAAGGTCGCCGCCAACGCCGGCCTCGGCGTGATTGACGCCGCCGTGGACGCGGTGGACGGCCCGAACCGCCACGGCATCCGCTGATCTTGCCGCCTCCGTTGACTCCCCTAACGCTCGCCGGCATCTCATCGCCCGTCACCTTGCCAAATTGGGGCTTGCCAGTCCGCGCGATCTGTGGCAAGCTCCGCATCACGCGCAGCCAATCACCCGTCGCGCGTCTCGTCGTGCGTCCATCGTCCGTGCCGGCACGCCCCGGCCACCTGTGGTTGGAGGGAGAAATTCAGTGTTCAAGTACACGTTCCTCAGCAAGTGGACCGTCCTCATCCTGACGGTGATCACGTTCGCGCTCGCGTTCCTCGCCATTAATCAGTTCACTGCCACTCCGAACCATCCTTTCCGCGGCGTGCTGATCCTGGTGCTCGGCTTCCTGCTCTACGCCGTCGCCTGGATCGTCGCCCTGCTCGACTCGATTCAGGAGAAGAAATTCGCCTGGTCCGTCGGCCTCATTCTGCTGCTGCCCTTCGGCATCGGCCCGCTGCTCTACAGCCTGATCGGCCCCAGGAACACGAAATAATCCCCGACCTGCGACGACTTCGGCGCATGAATGCCACACGCGCGAACCCCTCCGCCCGGCTCCATCTCCGGCGCGGAGGGGTTTATCTCTGTGCTACTGGCCGCCGCTGACCGCCCATGTCTACGAGCGCGTCACCACCTTGCGCTCAGCGCCCGCCTTCGCGCCCTCAGCCGTGACAGCGCCACTGCGCGCCCGCGCGCGCAGCCGCAGCGCCACATCCACCGCCAGCACCACGCCGATGCCTGCCGCATGCACCGCCAGCCCCGACCACGCCCACTGATCCAGGATCGGGCCGAGCCGCAGATCGTGCAGCATCATGTTGGCCGCCGTCCAGCCCAGCACCAGCGCCGCCACATCCAGCAGCCAGGGCAGCCGCCGGATCAGCGTCGCCACCACCGCGCTGCCCAGCAGCACCAGCCCCATGCTCAACAGCAGCCCCGCCGCCAGCAGCGGCAGATGCCCGGCCGCCAGCGCGCCAATCGCCAGCACATTATCCAGGCTCATCGTCACGTCCGCCAGCAGGATCGTCAGCAGCGCCGCGCCGAACCCGGCCGCCGCGGCCTTGCCGTGCGTGCCCTCATCCGCCGACGCCTCATCCGCGCCCACCTCGCCCGTCTTCTCGTCGCGCCCCGCCAGCAGCCGGTAGGCGATCCACAGCAGCAGCGCCCCGCCGGCCGCCTGGAGCAGCGGCAACTGCAAGAGCAGCGTCGCCACCGCCGCGAAGATCACACGCAGCACGATCGCGCCGCCGCCACCGAGCACGATCGCCCGCCGCCGCTGCCGCGCCGGCAGCCCGGAGGCCGCCGCGCCGATCACCAGCGCGTTATCGCCACTCAGCGCCAGGTCCACCAGAATGATGCCCCCGATCGCGCCCAGTATCTCCAGCATCGCTTACCTCACCCTCCGCGCCGGTGGTCGTGCCGGCACCCATTCTCCGCGATTCCCCGCGATTCCCCGCGCGCATCTGTCACGGCGACACAGCGTAGCACGCCGGCCTGAAGCGCCCCTGAGCCGATCCTGTGCCGAACCTGAGCGCCACCGGAAATATTTCCTCGCATCCCCCTGTGCGCTGGCCCACCTCCTGCCGTATACTGATAGTGCCAGCCAACCGCGGGCGCCGGACGGCGCGATTGACGCGGGTGGACCCGGCGGGTACAATACTGCAGAGAGTGAAGTATTCGGATCGGGCCGCGCTCGCGGGCCGATTTCAGCGAGACGACATGGCGGCCACTCCCGCGTGGTGTGGGGGATGGCTCGCCCGGCAAAGGAGCACAGGGGCAATGGCGGAGAAGACCCAGACGCGGGGCAAGCCCGTGATGATGGCGAAGACCGAGACGCAGCAGAAGCTCGTTCTGATGACACCGTCCGCCGCCGAGAAGGTGCGCGAGCTGCTCGACGAGGAAGGCGACGCCACACTGGGCCTGCGCATCTTCGTGGCGGGCGGCGGCTGCTCCGGCATGCAGTACGGCATGACGCTGGACGAAGAGCAGGAAGGCGATGTGGTCGTCGAGGTCGAGGGGGTGCGCGTGCTCGTGGACGAGATGAGCGCGGGCTACATCTCCGGCAGCGAAGTGGACTATGTAGACAGCCTGATGGGCGCCGGCTTCACCGTCAACAACCCGAACGCCGTCTCCACCTGCGGCTGTGGACACAGCTTCAAGACGGCGGGCGACACCGGCCAGGCGCGCTCCTGCGGCTGCGGCCACTAGGCCCTGAGTAGGCTCCCGGATCGGCGGGAGAACGCGAGGCGCACGATGGCAGCATTCGGCGGCTCCGACGAGCTTGACGGCCTGAGCGACCCGCGCGACGATGCCGGCAGCCGCGACGCCGTCGCTTACCGCGACGGCTACACCCGCGTGATGCGCGAGATGTCCTGGGCGCGCGCCCACGGCTTCGTGCCCACCGAGCGCCAGCTCGTGCTCGCGCTGACCCAGGCCGTCAAGGTCTATAGCACCGTGCGCGGCGGCAAATCCATCGGCGGGCGCCGGCCCGAATGGCTGCGCGGCCGCGCGGACGCCCTGCGCGCCCTGCTCCACAACGGCGTCGGCGCCATCCCGCGCGACGAGCCGGACGACGCCGATCCCGCCTAGCGCCCGCGGTCCTGATCGGGCCGGATACCTCCGCGCGAGGTGTCCGGCCCATATCTATTCGTATTCCATATTCTTTCCATGTGGGGCATGGGGAGTGCGTGTATGCCCATGTGCAGCGGCTTTGGTCGGTATCGCTCTCGGCATTCTCGTTTATGGTCGCAGACCTGGTTCTGATTTATCAGACGGTTTCTTATCAATCCAATTTGGTTCATGGTGCCTGCCGCCGCGCTCGGCCTGCTGACCACCGGCATCGCATTCCTGCTCGCACGGAGGCGACCGGCAGGGTCGTAACGCGACTATCGTTGGCTCAGATGACGGCGCAAGCCCGGCATTCAAGCCGACAAAAAGCCCCTCCGGGATGGAGGGGCTTTCCCTTGGTAGCGCATACGGGATGCGGTTCGCGGCGTCCGCCGGCGTGTCTGGCCGTGCGGCACGTGGGGGAATTTCCGGGGTTGGCGTGCGGCGCTGTCCGCCGGCGTCCGCCGTGGCTTGCCCAGGTTGATGTCAGGGTTGATACTGGTGGCGAATTTGGTAGGAAGCAGGGAGCAAGACGAGGCACGGCCCATGCTGAGGCAGCCAGCGCCATCTGCTGTGGCGAAGAAGGAGCCGAGCCATGTCACTCAAGAGCCTGCCGATCCCCCCAGTGCCAGAT
>JAICVS010000037.1 GCA_025935195.1 Ktedonobacterales bacterium | reverse complement strand
CTCGCTGCCTGGAAGCGGCAGCGGCGGCAGGTGGAGGAGCGCCACGTCACCCGCCGTGCCCAAGCTCGCTTCCGTCGCAACCCTGCCACCTACCTGGCGCGCTTAGAGGCACACCTCCTCAAGCCAGCTTTGCCACCCTAGGAAAAAAACACGGTGCGCAAGCGCTGGGTCGGAGTCGGGGCGGCTTTAGTTGCAAACTCCACCTCACCGTCGATGGCTTAGGCAATCCGTTGCGGGTGCTCGTGACGCCTGGCCAACGCCATGACAGCACGCAAGCGGACGCTTTGATTGATGGCTTTCCCTTTGAGAAGGTGATCGCCGATCGCGGCTATGCGGGCGCCGCCTTCGTGGCCCACGTCGAAGCCCAGGGCAGTGAAGCGGTGATCCCACCGCATCAATCAGCCAAGGTCCAGCGCGCCTACGATACGTGGCTCTACCACGAGCGCCACCTGGTCGAGTGTTGCATCAACAAGCTCAAGCACTTTCGCCGCATCTTCTCGCGCTTCGACAAGCTGGATCGCTCCTATCTCGGTTTCGTCCACTTCGTCTGTGCGCTCGTCTGGTTGCGGTGAAACGTCAACAGAACCTAGTTGTCAAACCGCATCATGCCGCGGAGCCCGCGAACGCCATCCGCGCCGCAAGGAGTATCACCCCTGCCAGCCCAGGTCCTTCGCGCGCCGCGCCGCCTGCTCCGCCTCGCGCGCACGGCCCATTTTGCGCAACGCGACGCCCTTGTTGTACCACGCCACCGCGTCGTTCGGGTCGAGGGCCAGCGCGCGGTCGTAGGCGGCCAGCGCCTCGTCGGAGCGGCCGCGCAGCCAGTCTTTGCAGACGTTGGCGGCGATGCGCAGCAGCCAGGAGCGCACCGCCGTGCGGTCGCGCAGTGTCGGCCACGCCTGCCAGCCGCGCAGCAGCGCCTCTTGCGCCACATCCTCCGCCTCGGCTGGGCCCACCATCGCCGCCGCCACCCGCACCACCGCCTCCACATAGAGCGGGATCAGGGCGATGAACTCGTCGTCCGCGCGCGGGCCGACGGCCGGGTCTGGATCAGCCCCGGAGAGTTCGCCGCCGCGCTCGCGTCCGGAGTACACCATCAACACGCGCTCCCTCCTCCAGTCCACGCCAACCTCGCCAATCCGCCGCGCCCGCGCGCCGCCGCACGATGCTGACACCCATACAGACGGAACGACCCCTGGCAAGTGTTTGCGTGGATCGGATGTGCCGCTCTACGATGGAACGATGGCAACTCCCCGCGTGTTCCCTTCATACCAGTCCGCCCGCATCCTATCTGCACAGGAGCATGTCCATGAGCCAGCCCGCGCCGCAGATTCACGACCTCGCCGCGCTCGCCGCGGCGTCCACATCCGCCACCGGCGGCATCGGCCCGATCTGGTCGCTCGCCAGTGCCGACCTCAACCTCAACCTGCTTCACTTCACCAGCGGCGACGGCGTGCCCGATCACATCAACGCCGAGGTGGATGTCGTTGGCCTCGTCATCGCGGGCGCGGGCACGGTCGAGATTGACGGGCGGGTCGAGGCCCTGCGCCTCGGCTGCCTCTTCTTCATCCCCAAAGGCGCGCGCCGCGCCATCCGCGCCACCTCGGACGACTTCGCCTACCTCACCTGCCACCGCCGCCGCGCCGGCCTCATGCCCACACGCCGAGGCTGATGCCGCTGACTACCTCGTGACCCTGATACGCTCCGGCACGCTGAACACAGAGAGGCGGACAGCAAGAGCGGCGGAAGCGATTGCCCCCGCCGCTCACGTTCTATCGTGGAGCCGCCGCTAGACGTTCTCGGCGCCGCCCTCCAGGATCGTGCGCGCCTCGCCCCACTCGCCGGGGTCCATCGTCTTGGTCAGGTCCACCTCGCCCTGCGCCTCCAGCCAGCGCTCGGCGTCAATCGCCGCGCGGCAGCCATCCCCGGCCGCTGTCACCGCCTGGCGGTAGCGATGATCCACCACGTCGCCGGCCGCGAAGACCCCTGGCACGTTCGTCATCGTATACTCGGTCGTCTTCAGGTAGCCCACGGCGTCCATCTCCAGCACGCCCTTGAAGATGCCGGTGTTCGGCTGGTGGCCGATGGCGACGAAGAAGCCCTGCACCGGCAGGCGCTCCGTCGCGCCGCTGCGCACGTCCTTCAGCACCAGCCCTTCGACGCCGTTCTCGCCGAGCACGTCCGCCACCGCCACGTTCGGGTGGATGGTAATCTTCTCGTGCTGGCGCACGCGCTGCTGCATGATCTTGCTGGCGCGGAAGGTGTCGCGCCGGTGCAGCAGATGCACGCGCGTCGCGTACTTGGTCAGGAAGAGCGCCTCCTCCATCGCGGTGTCGCCGCCGCCGGCCACCGCCACGTCCTTGCCACGGAAGAAGAAGCCGTCGCACGTCGCGCAGCCGCTTACGCCGCGCCCCTGCAAGCGCTTCTCGTTCTCCAGCCCCAGCCATTTCGCGCTGGCGCCGGTCGCCACGATGATCGCTCGGCCGGTGTACTCCTTGTTATCCGAGTACACGCGGAAGGGCTGCGACGAGACATCCAGCCGCGTCGCGTTGCGCGCCACCATTTCGGCGCCGAAGCGCCGGGCCTGCGCCTCGAACTTCTCCATCAGCTCGGGACCGAGAATCCCTTCCTCGAAGCCGGGATAGTTCTCCACGTCGCTCGTGATCATGAGCTGACCGCCGGTTTCCTCGCCCTGCAAGACCAGCGTGCGCAGGTTGGCCCGCGCGGCGTAGACCGCCGCCGTGTAGCCGGCCGGGCCGGAGCCGATGATGATCACGTCGTACACATCACGCGCCGCCGTGGCGCCGTTCTCACCCGCCATGTTGTCCATTCTCCTACAAACCCGTCACGCGGATATCTCTCCGGCATCCCCAATAAGCGGATTGCCTGTTGCGTATTCTACCCGCGCTGGGCATCACCTCATTATACCCTACCGGGGTATGGTAGATCAAGTGACTGGTTTGCCGGTGCAGCGCTGTATGAATTGGCGCGTGCGAGGGTACGGGCCGCGTTACGGACCTCTGTGGCAAGTGCCCGCCTGTGCTCATGGAGCCAGCCAGACGCCTCACCATCCTACGTCTCACTGCCAATCGGCGCCATCCCGTAGCACTCGTCGCTTGACGAGCGAGCCGTGACGGCCTATTCTAGCGCAACGAGATGTGCCAAGCAGCGGCACGGAGCAGGACCGTAATGCGTTCTATAATTGCTAGACTGTCGCCAACTTCACGGACGCCAACAACTGGACGTTCTACGTCGTCCGCGACAACTCAGTGAACACCCAGAACTGCTAGGCGGGCGGGTCCGGTAGCGCGTACGGAAAGGGGCAGCGTTGTGGCAGGATTAGCTGGCAGCAGGCGCCGTCTACGCCGTGTCCTGGTGACGACGTGCCAAGTCCTCCTGGTGCTCGTGGTCCTGTATGGGCTTTACGTGCTGTATTACCCCGAACTGTACCTCTGGTTGAACGGGCACGGCGGCAACCGCAATGAGTCCATCCCCGCTCGGTTTCCGATTCCTGCCCCGTGGCCGTTGCAGCCATATGCGACGCCCAAGCCGTTTCCAGTGAACAAGTAGTGCGGCCACACCAGCACACAAGCCCTCGCGGGAGTAATCCCGCGAGGGAACCCTGCCAGTCATTGTGCCGCCCGCCGCGCCGTGGCTACAATCCAATGTGAGCGCCTCCGCTACGATACGCGCAAGATGTTTGCAGGAGAGATTACACACGATGCGCTCGCCAACAGCCTTCCGGCCGTTCTCTCCGCCTCCTCCCGCGGACCGCGCGCCAGCGGCGGCGGAAGGGGTGGCGGACCTGGCCGCGCCGCGCCTCACTCGCCTCGACGGCGCCTTGCTGGGGCTGCTGGCGCTGATGGTGGCGCTGCACATCATCGCCGCCGTCCTCGCCGCCGGCTGGCCGACCGCCGCCGCGACGGACCTCGCCGCCGCCGCCTATCTGCTCACCCTCGCCGCGCGCCGCGCCTGGCGTCCGTTGCTCGCGCGCCTCTTCGTGCTGGGCATCGTCGCCGGGGTGCTGGAGCTGCTCACCGACGCCGCCGGCGAGTCGTTCGCCCATTCGCTCATCTACCCGCCCGCGCAGCCGATGCTCTGGGCCTCACCGATCTATATGCCGCTCTCGTGGGCGATTGTGCTCACCCAGCTCGGCTATCTCGGCTGGCGTCTCGCCGGCCTCACTCCGCGCCTGCCCCTCGCGCTGGCCGTCTTGCTCACCGGCCTCGTAGGCGCGGCCATCGTTCCCTTCTACGAAGAGATGGCCTACTACGCTGGCTGGTGGCACTATGCCGCGGCCCCACATCTCGGCCACACCCCTCTCTACGTGCTGCTGTTCGAGGGCGCCGTCGCCGCGCTGCTGCCCCTCGTCACCCGCCCGTTGTTGCGTCTCTCGCTCCCGCGCGCCGCGCGCGCCGGCATGCTCGTCGGCGTGTGGATGCCCTGCGCCGCGCTGCTCTCCTGGCTCGCGCTCGGCCGCTAAGCTCCGTGCGCAATACCGGCGTGATACGATGCCGGCAGCCGCACTCCCCATTCGCGTCTCGCTCCAACCGTCTCGCTCCAACCTCAAAGGGGTACGCCAATGCCCGCCGCCATCACCGTGCTGCACGTCCAGGGGCGCGATCCGCGCGCCGTCGAAGCCGCCCTTGATGCCGTCTTCGCCGCCGAGGAGCGGCCGCGCGTGCTGCGCCTTGAAGGCACTTACGCCGCCGTGCTCGCCCGCCTGACTGATCCCGACCTCAGCGCCGCCTATCGCTACCTCATCCTCCGCCCGCACGACACGTCCCCCTGGACGCCCATCCTGGAACTGGGCAACCGCACCGAAGGGCTTGATGTCGAGCTGTCGCGCCGCCTCGACGGCGCCGCCGTCTTCACCGCCTTCGTCTACGGCGATGTCGTCTCCGGCTACCGCCTCACGCGCGCCGCCGCGCTGGTGGACAGTTATCTGAGCGATCCCACCGCCATCACTGAGGAGAGGGAGGCTGTTGCCGACGAAACCGATCCCGATGCCAGCGATCTCGACGCCGCTCGCGGCCATCCCGAACGCTTCGCCGATCTGCTGCCGTCCGGCACCGCGCCCGACGACTTCGCGCGTGTCGTGCTGCGCCCCGGCTGGTGGGAGGAGCGCGACGCCGGCAGCGCGCCCGCCACGTCTACGGCTGCCGCCGCATCCACCGGTGACAATGAGAGTGAGGAGGAGGAGGAGATCGTGGACGAGGTGGACCGCATGCGCTGCATCGGCCTCGCCCTCGAACTCTGGGCGCCCGACGACTATCCGCTGGCGCGCGATCCTGAAGACATTCCCAATGCGGTCGCCGGGCCGGCCGTCGTCCTTGCGTATAGCTGATAGCGGCGTGCGGGTTATGGCTCCTCGGCATGAATGCCAGGGGAAATCTCGCCTGGACGCGAGCGGCGGATTCGTCAACACTTCAGACCAAGCGGTATGACGCCCGCGCGTGAGAGAGGGAGCAGCGAGTATGGGGATGGAGATGGCGAACGAGTGGGAGCGGGCGCTGCGCGCGAACGCGGCCGGCTATGCGCGTGTGGCGCTAGAGAACATCGGGCGCGAGTTCCCTGCCGACGTGCATCACACGATGCATGCGCCGGATGACTTTCCGCACCGCCCGCGCACGCGCACGCCCGTCTTCTTCGGCAGCTTCGACTGGCACTCCTGCGTGGAGATGCACTGGCTGCTGGTGCGGCTGCTGCGCCAGGCCGGCGCGGATGTGCCACAGGACGAGATACGCGCCGCGCTCGACGCGCAGTTCACGGCGGAGAAGCTGGCCGCCGAGGCGGAGTTCATCGCTCGCGCGGACGACGGGCGCAGGCAGCGGCCCTACGGCTGGGGCTGGGCGCTGGCGCTCGTCCACGAGACGGCCCAGCTGGATGACGCGGACGGGCGGCGCTGGGCCGTACACATGGCACCACTGGGGGAGGCGCTGACGGCGAACTTCCTGGGCTGGCTGCCCAAGGCGACCTATCCCGTCCGCTATGGGGTTCACGCCAACAGCGCCTTTGGCCTCGCGCGCGCGCTGCCGTACGCGGCGGAGCGGGCACGGAGCGGCGACGCCGCGCTGCTGGAGGCGCTGACCGCCGCGGCGCATCGCTGGTACGACGGCGATAGGGACTACCCCGGCGGCTGGGAGCCGTCGGGCACGGACTTCCTCTCGCCGGCGCTGGTCGAGGCCGAGCTGATGGCGCAACTCCTGCCGGCGGATGGCTTCGTGCGCTGGCTGGATGCCTTCCTGCCCGGCATCGCGGCGGGGGAGCCGGCGGCGCTCTTCACGCCGGCGATTGTCTCGGACGCCAGCGACGGCCAGATCGCCCACCTGCACGGGCTGAACGCGAGCCGCGCATGGTGCTGGCGGCGCATCGCGGAGACGTTGCCAGAAGGCGATGCGCGCATCGAGCGCGCGCTGGCGGCGGCCAGGGCGCATGCGGAGGCGGCGCTGCCCCACGTGGCGGGCGACGACTACATGGTGGAGCATTGGCTAGCGGCGTACGCGGTGCTGCTGTTGAGCGCATAGCCCCTTCGCGCCCATGCTGTCCCGTCCGCTTGTCTGGCCCGTCCCATGTGTAGGAGAATAGACATCCCGGCGATGCTATTCATGTGGGAGCGAGGCCAGACGCAGCGATGTCCGAGACCGCCACATCCACATCCAGCCCCATCCGCCTGCAATACCTGGGCGTCAAGCGGCAGCACCCCGACGCGCTGCTGTTCTTCCGCATGGGCGACTTCTACGAGATGTTCGACGAGGATGCCGAGACGGCGGCGCGCGAGCTGGAGATCACGCTCACGCGGCGCGACTGGGGCCGCGGCGAGAAGTCGGCGATGGCGGGGGTGCCACACCACGCCGCCGAGGGCTATATCGCGCGGCTGATCGCCAGGGGCTATCGCGTCGCCGTCTGCGAGCAGGTGAGCGATCCCGCGCTCGCGAAGGGGCTGGTCGAGCGCGAGGTGCTGCGGGTGGTCACGCCCGGCACCATCGTGGATCCGGCGATGCTGGCCGCCAAGCGCAACAACTATCTGGCCGCCGCCGTGCTGGGCCGCGACGCCGTCGGCATCGCTTACGCGGATGTCACCACCGGCGAATTCGCCTGCACGCAGTTCGCCGCCGCCCAGCCGGAGGCGGCGCTCGTGCAGGAGCTGGCGCGCGTGCAGCCGGCCGAGGCGCTGGTCGAGGCCACCGCCCCGCGCGGCGTGCGGGTGGGGCGACCTACCCCCGCAGCCGAGGATGAGGACGACGACGAGCCGGAGGGGCTGGCGGAGCGGCTGGCGTCGCTGAATGGGCGGCTGAATACACACGTCACGCCCTTCGAGCCGCGCGCTTTCAGGGAGGATGCGGCCCGGAGGCTGCTGCTGGAGCACTTCGCCGTCGCCACGCTGGATGCGTTCGGCTGCGAGGGGCTGCCGCTGGCGGTGCGCGCGGCGGGTGCGGTGCTGGCGTATCTGCGCGAGACACAGCGTGGCGCGCTCCCGCAGTTCACCGCGCTCGAAACCTACAGCACCGCCGGCTTCATGACGCTGGACGCGCACACGCGCCGTAACCTGGAGCTGTTCGAGAGCGGACGGGGCGGTGGCGTCAAGGGATCGCTGCTGTGGGTGCTGGACGCGACGCGCACGCCGATGGGCGGGCGGCTGCTGCGCCGCTGGCTGGCGGAGCCGCTGCTGGACCTCACGCGCCTGCGCCAGCGCCAGGACGCCGTCGCCGCCACGTTTGAGGATGGCGTGCTGCGCGCGCGGCTCGCGCCCGCGCTCGCCAAGGCCGGCGATCTGGAGCGGCTGACCAACCGCGTCTTGCAGCGCATCGCCACGCCGCGCGATCTCGTCGCGCTCGCCACGGGGCTGCGCGCCATCGAGCGGCTCCGCGACGCCATAGCGGAGGCGCCGCCGGGGCTGGCCGCGATCTGGTCGAGCGTGGCGCCGCTGCCGGAGCTGGCCGCGCTGGTGGAGCGCGCCATCGAGGACGAGCCGCCGCTCACGCTCAGCGACGGCGGTGTCATCCGCGCCGGCTACAGCGACGAGCTGGACGAGATCGTGTCGAAGTCGCGTAACGCGCGCCAGTGGGTGACGGATTTGGAGCGGAGCGAGCGCGAGCGCACCGGCATCAGTATGCTCAAGGTGGGCTACAACAAGGTCTTCGGCTACTACCTGGAGGTCACCAACTCACAGCTCGCCCGTGTGCCTGGCGACTACATCCGCAAGCAGACGATCACCACCGGCGAGCGTTTCATCACGCCGGACCTCAAGGAGTACGAGGCGCTGATTCTGAACGCGCAGGAGAAGATCGCCAAGCTGGAGCAGGAGCTGTTCGCGGCGTTGCGGGCCGAGATCGCGGCGCGATGGGCCGAGCGCGTGCTCAAGACGGCGCGCGCGCTGGCCGAGCTGGATGTGGCGCTGGCGCTGGGCGAGGTGGCGGCGCGGCAGAACTATTGCCGGCCGGCGCTGGACGAGGGCGACGCCATCCACATCGTCGCGGGGCGGCATCCGGTGGTGGAGGCGAGCCAGCGCGACGTGCCGTTCGTCCCCAACGATACGGAGATCGCCACCGGCGACGCGCAGATTCTGCTGCTGACGGGGCCGAACATGGCCGGCAAGTCCACCTATCTGCGCCAGGTGGCGCTGATCACGCTGATGGCGCAGATCGGCGCGTTCGTCCCGGCCGAGGCGGCGCGCATCGGGCTGGTGGACCGCATCTTCACGCGCATCGGCGCGCAGGACGACCTCGCCACCGGCCAGAGCACCTTCATGGTGGAGATGGTGGAGACGGCGGGCATCCTGCACCACGCCACGCCGCGCAGCCTCGTCATCCTGGACGAGATCGGCCGCGGCACCAGCACCTACGATGGCCTCGCCATCGCGCGCGCCATCGTCGAGTATCTGCACAACAACAAACGCTGCGGCGCCAAGACGCTCTTTGCCACGCACTATCATGAGCTGGTGGAGCTGAGCCGCACGCTGCCGCGCGTGCGCGCGTACAACGTGGCGGTGGCCGAGGAGCAGGGGCATGTAGTCTTCCTGCGCACCATCGTGCCGGGCGGCGCGGACAAGTCCTACGGCATCCACGTGGCGCAACTGGCGGGCATCCCGCGGCAGGTGGTGCGGCGGGCGGAGGAGGTGCTCGAAGAGCTGGAGCGCAAGGGCGACGCCAAGGCGCGGCGCCGCGCGATGCGCGACATGCGCGAGCAGGTGATGCCGCCGGTGATGCAGATGACGCTCTTCGCGGCCGAGCCGGACCCCGTCGTGGAGGAGTTGAAGGCACTGGCGGTGGACGAGCTGACGCCGCTGGAAGCGCTGACCCGGCTGTATGAGCTGCAACGCAAGGCGCGGGAGCGGTGAGCTGGTGAGCGGTGAGCTGATGAGGGTGTAGGGTAGTCAGCTCGACCTCGACATCAGGCTGGGATGTCGGGGTCTCCGCGATGGTTCGGCTGGTCGCCGTAACGTTGCCCTCCGACCTGTACTCCGACGGCATCTACCACTGCTGCTGTCTCTGCCTCGGTCTCTGGTGAATCTGCCGTCGCATTCGCCTGGGACTCCAGAGCTGACGCGACAGCAGTCACCTCCAACGTGGAGCTTGCCTCGTCGTGGCTCACCGCAGTATCCGCGGTTCCGGCAGCATCCCCAGTCGTCTCGAGCACTTCCGCCTGCTCGGTGGATGCGGGCGTAGCGGCTGGCAGCCGCGGATGCGCGATCAGATCGAGCGAATTTGGCACGTCGTCGAACTCCAGGAGTCCGAGCGCCCGCGCGCTACGCACGAAGTAGCGGACGTGAGTAATACGTCTCCCTGTTTCGAGTGCGAGGAATTTGAAGAGTGGAGCGGCGGCTTCATCAACAGGACTATCTTGCGCTGCTAAGGCCGCTGAGACCTCGCTGACACGGACCACTCCATCTTCGTGTGCGGAGCCAACCAGTATGGCCGCATTTGCCGCCGCCTTCGACATGGCGAGCAGGCTTCGAGCGGCGGACTCCTCACTGGTTGGTCCACGCCTCGGAAATGCCTGACCGTTCACTTTCAGGAGCACATCTAGTGCGATTAGGTGCTCTAGCCAGTAGTCGAGCCAGTTGCCTACGCTATAGCCCACTCCTGCCATGCGAGGGCCATAGGCGCCACGTATGAGGGCATGGAATTGTCCATTTCTGTTTAAATCCCCCTTGTGCTTGTCCAAAGCCTCGGCATGCGCCGCAAGCGTCTCCGCTACGGCATAATACAGATGCTGCTCACCTGGTTGCGAAAGCGCGGTAGGGGCCGGAATTCGCCGAGGCAACGACGTATTTGAGCGACGCGCTGCTTGCCTACGCTGAGCAGGCCGACTCGGTTTTTTGCTTGGGGTGGAGCTAGGTGCGGGTGGGACATCTGACGGGACGATCTCCAGTTCTGAGATCACCTGCGATAAGTCAATGACGTTCACGCCGAGGTACGTCTCGACCACGCGATAGGCCTTGCGCACAGGCGTCGCCCAAATCTGCACGCGGTGCCCCAGTGCCGCGAGTCGATAGATGAGGGGCACGAAGTCACCATCGCCCGTGACGATGATAAACTCTTGTTCTTGCGGACCAAGCACGGCCCGCTCGTAGGCGTGCATCGCTAGCTCACGATCTACCGCCTCCTTTACGGCGCCTTTGCCCGTCGGATCGTGCGGCACATCAACCGGCCGGAATCCAAAGCGATACAGTGTCTTGTACTTCTCACCCTTTGCTGTTTGAGACGCATCGAGAAAATAGAGGAGATCGGCTCTGCGCCCGTCAAGATGCTTGATGAGGAACTCAATGAAGGGACGGATCGCTGCCTCAGGCAATTGGTTCTCAGCATCGAGATAGACGGACACGGGGGGAACGATGGATGGTGCCGTGGTGAGATAGCTATGCCGGCGGTATGAGGGCACAAAGATGAAGGCCAAGCTCAGGACAATGCAGAGCGCCACACCTACAGCAAGCACGGGCCTTGGGCCGAGCAAGCTTAGGCCATGGGCGACGGTCAGCAGACCACTTACTACTTGGCGTTGACCATCTGGAGGTAGTGCGAGATAGATGGTCGCGAGCAGCCCAGCCAGTGCGAACACCAACGCCAGCAACGTGCGCCTTTGTGAGCGCCGAGACCAGAAATATCGCCAGCGCAAACGGGGCGTTGCCACGCTCTTATCCCTTCATTCTCGAAATCGTTTGCCTCCCTGTCCGAGATCGCGCGGACTGTCGTGCAGTCCGCTCGGCTATTGTATTGGATATGGATGAGTTGTCAATACACTCGATATGGCCTCTCGACCTGATAGCTTGTCCGAGCATCCTGCCCATGTCCTGCTCATGCCCTGCCCATGTCCTTCGTCACTGAAGAGGTTGCGAGACGAAGCCATGTACATGCTGCCTGTCGAGGCGCGATAATATGCTTGCGGCCGGCGCGTATCGCATACCGCGAGAGGGCGTGCCGTCCAAGTGCTATTGAACTTCCATCACAAAGGAGCAGACCATATGGCCGACCGCATCAGCCCGCGGGATGTGCGCGCACGGCAGGACGCCGGGGCGGACCCCGTCGTGATTGACGTGCGCGATCCCGATCAATACGCCGCCGGGCACGTTGCCGGCGCCCGCAACATTCCCATCGCCGAGCTGCCGGGCAAGCTGGCCGAGCTTGGCCGCGACCACCAGATCATCACGTACTGCAATGGCGGCACGCGCTGCGAGCGCGCGGCCACGCTGCTGCGCGAGAACGGCTTCGACGCCCAGGCTCTGGGCGGCGGCTACCCCGGCTGGAAGGCCGCCGGCCTGTCCGTCGAGGAGCCATCCAAGGGCTGAGCTCCGCGGCAGGCGCAAGCGCGTGGACAATCGCGGTGAGGCGGATATTCCTGTCCGTTGGCGGCGGGAATATCCGCCCCGTCGCGTTGTCGGCCGATTGACGGGCGCCGGAGCGGCGGGCTATGATGAGTGACGCGCGCCTGCCGGCGCTCTGGGCGCGCGGGATGGATCACGGAGGAGGGATCGCGGGCTTATGGATGAGAGTGCCGAGCAGCGCGTGACCTTCCCCAGCGCTGGCCGCCCACCGCTCGCCCTGATGGGGGTGCTCGCGCGCCGTCCGTCCGGCATGGGGAACGCGGACCAGCCGGCGGCCGTCCTCTGCCACCCGCAGCCGGCGACCAGTTCGCTGGATGATCCGCTGCTGCGCCGGCTCGCCGCCGATCTGGCGGGCGCTGGCTTCGCCGCGCTACGCTTCAATTTCCGTGGCGTGGGCGCGAGCGAGGGCCAGCAGACGGATGGGCGTTTGGAGCCACTGGACATCGCCGGCGCGGTCGAGTTCGTGCTGGCCCAGCCCGGCGTACACCCGGAGAAGCTGTGTCTGGTGGGGCATGCCTTCGGCGGCTTCATGGCGCTGACATACGCCGCCCACGACGCGCGCGTGCGCACCGTCGTCGCGATCAGCCCGCCCGCCTTCCGCATCACGCCGGAGGTGGGCGCCTATGAGCGGCCGAAGCTCGTCGTCACGGGCGAGCTGGATGAGGTCTCGCCACGCCACAAGCTCGAGCCGTGGCTGGAGCGCATCCCCAATCGGGGCCTGCGCGTCGTCTCCGGCGCCCGCCACCTGATGCGTGGCTACGAAGACGTCGCGTCGGACACCATCGTTCACTACCTGACACGCTGGGCCGCCACGCCCGGCGTCTGAATACATCGTTTCGCTGCGCGGTCGCGCGCCGCGCAGCCGCCAAGTTGGGGGGCGACTCCCGTGCCGATCACGACCGCCAATCCGCTCGTTGTGCAGAGCGACCGCACGCTGCTGCTGGAGGTGGATCATCCCCTCTACGCGGAGACGCGCGATGCGCTCGCGCAATTCGCCGAGCTGGAGAAATCGCCCGAACACATCCACACCTACCGCCTGACGCCGCTCTCGCTGTGGAACGCGGCGGCGGGTGGGCTGGATGCGCCCGGCGTCCTCGAGATGCTGGCGCGCTACAGCAAGTACGATCTGCCGCCGAACGTCGTCAGCGATGTGCGCGATTACATCGGCCGCTATGGCAAGCTGAAGCTCATGCGCGAGGGCGCCGACCTGGTGCTGCGCTCGGATGACGCGGTGCTGGTGGCGGAGGTGCAGCGGCAGAAGCGCATGCAGCCCTACATCCTCGGCCAGCGTGACGCGCACAGCCTGACGGTGGACGTGGACCGCCGCGGGCATGTGAAGCAGGCGCTCGTCTCCATCGGCTATCCGGCCGAAGATCTGGCGGGCTACACCGAGGGCGCGCGGCTAGCCTTCGCGGGGCGCGAGACCACTGCCAGCGGCGAGCTGTTCACGCTGCGCGCGTACCAGCGCGACGCGGTGGCCGCGTTCTACGCGGATGGGACGCCGCGCGGCGGCAGCGGTGTGGTGGTGCTGCCGTGCGGCGCGGGCAAGACCATCGTGGGCATCGGCGCGATGGAGACAGTGCAGCGGTCCACGCTGATCCTGACGCCGAACACCGTCGCGGTGCGGCAGTGGATCGCCGAGCTGCTGGATAAGACGACACTGACACCCGATCAGGTGGGCGAGTACACCGGCGACCGCAAGGACATCCGCCCGGTGACGGTGACGACGTACCAGATTCTGACGTATCGCCCCAGCGAGGAGAGCGACTTCCCGCACTTCGGGCTGGTGACGGGGCACGACTGGGGCCTGATTGTGTACGACGAGGTACATCTACTGCCCGCGCCCGTCTTTCGGCTGACGGCGGAGATTCAGGCGCGGCGCCGGCTGGGGCTGACGGCGACGCTGGTGCGCGAGGATGGGCGCGAGGCGGAGGTGTTCGGGCTGATCGGCCCGAAGCGTTTCGACGTCCCCTGGCGGGAGCTCGAGCGACAGGGTTGGATCGCCACCGCCGAATGCCACGAGATTCGCGTGCCGCTGCCGGAGGAGCAGCGCATGACCTACGCGCTCTCGGAGGAGCGCGAGAAGTATCGCATGGCGGCGGAGAACGCGGTGAAGACGCAGGTGGTGCGCGAGCTGCTGGCGCAACACGCCGAGGATCAGGTGCTCGTGATCGGCCAGTATCTCGACCAGCTCAAGTATCTCGCCGATCTGCTGGACGCGCCGCTGCTGACCGGGCGGACTAACAACGCGCAGCGCGAGAAGCTCTACGAAAGCTTCCGGCGCGGCGAGATCAAGCGGCTGGTGGTGAGCAAGGTGGCGAACTTCGCCATCGATCTGCCCGACGCGAACGTGGCGATCCAGGTCTCCGGCACGTTCGGCTCGCGCCAGGAGGAGGCGCAGCGGCTGGGGCGCATCCTGCGGCCCAAAGCGGACGGGCGGCCGGCCCACTTCTACACGATTGTGACACGTGACACGCGCGACCAGGACTTCTCCGCCAACCGGCAGCTTTTCCTGACCGAGCAGGGCTATCGCTACACCATCGAGGACGCCGAATCGCTCGGCCTGCTGAACGGGGTATTAGATGCCGCTGGCAACATGACGCCGCTCGCGGAGCGCCCGCCGGCCGAGGAACACCACAACGGCGCGCGACCCGGCCGCCGCCGCCGCTCGACGGCGCCGCCCGCTCGATCCACACACAACCGCCGCGAAGGCGATGCGTAGCGGTCGGCGGGCGATTATTCCGCCACGACGAAGGGTGGCGGCGCCTCGACCGCTTCCGCCTGGGATTGTGGCGGGCCGCCCGGTTGCCCTGGTGAGCCGGACGAGATCGAGCGCCGCAACGGAATCTCTTTGAGGAAGAACGAGGCGATCAGCGCCGCGACGGCGACGAGCAGCAGCGCGAAGAAGGCGGCGTGGAGGCCATCGAGCAGGCCGGTCTGTACGGCGCCGAAGAACTGGTGATAGAGGTCGGCGCCGCGTTGCGGGCCGAGCGCGGCGATGAAGCCCTGGCGGATACCGGCCTGAGCCTGCGGACTGACGAGCACCTGTGGATCGGTCGGCACGGCGTTGCCGCGCGCCGCCGCCGCGCTCAGCGCCGCTTTCAGCTGCGGCGTCTGCGCCTGGACGAAGCGGCTGTTGTACACGTCCGTCACGATGGTGCCGAGCACCGTCACGCCGATGGTGGAGCCGATCGAGCGCGTGAACTGCACCGAGGAGGTGACGACGCCGAGGCGGTTGTAGGGCAGCGCATTCTGCACGGCCAGCGTGTACTGCGGCAGCACGAAGCCAAAGCCCAGGCCGGTGATCACCATGTTGCGCACGAGCGTGAAGTTGTCGGTGTTGGCGCCCATGCCCAGGATGAGCAGGATGCCGATGAGCATGATGGCGAGGCCGAGCAGCGCCAGACGCCGGTAGCGCCCGGTGCGCGAGACGATCTGGCCGCCGATGATGTTGGTGACGACCGAGCCGAGGCTGAGCGGCGTGATGATCGCGCCGGCGTTGGTCGCCGACTGGCCGATCACGCCCTGGACGAAGAGCGGCAGGTAGACGCTGAGGCCGAGCAGCAGTGGCCCAAGGAAGAAGCTGGCGGTGGAGGCCGCCGTGAAGATCTGATTCTTGAAGAGGTCGAGCGGCAGCAGCGGCTCCGGGGTGCGGCGCTCAATGGCGACGAAGGCGACGAGCATGGCGGCGGACAGCCCTAACGCGATGATCACCTGGGGCGAGGCCCACGGGTACGTGACGCCGGCCCAGGTCAGCCCGACTTGCAGCGGCACGACGGCGGCGACGATGGCCGCGACGCCGTACCAGTCTATGCGGCGCTTGCCGGCGGTGCGGCGCCGGGACGGGAAGCCGATGATCAGCGTCGCCAGCGCGATGGCGCCGACCGGCAGATTCACGTAGAAGACCCAGCGCCAGCCGGGATTGTCGGTGATCCAGCCGCCCAGGCTGGGACCGAATATCGAGGCGATGCCGAACGAGGCGGCGATGATGCCCTGCCAGCGGCCACGATCAGCCGGGGAGAAGAGATCGCCGATGCTGGCGAAGGCGCCGGACTGGAGCGCGCCCGCGCCGATGCCCTGCAAGCCGCGGAACAGGATGAGCTGATTCATCGTCTGGCTGGCGCCGGAGAGCATGGAGCCGAGCACGAAGACGATCAGGCCGAAGATGATGATCGGCTTGCGACCGAACTGATCGGAGAGCTTGCCGGCGACGGGAATCACGGCGGTGGCGGTGAGCAGATAGGCCGTGACGACCCAGGAGTAGCGGTCGAAGCCTTGCAGCTCGGAGATGATGCGCGGCAGCGCGGTGCCGACAATGGTCTGATCCAGCGCGGCAACGAGGATTGAGAGCAGTACGCCGGCCAGCGCGAGGATGAGCTGACGCCGATCTAGCTCCGGCGGCGCGATGTCGGCCGCGGCGATGCCGGCAGTCCCCGCCCGCGCGCCGTTCGCGCCAGTCACACGTCCCGCGTGATGCCCGTTCGCGCCGTTTCTGCCGTTTGTGCCATTTGGTAAGACAGCGCCGTCTCTGGGCGGCTCTGGAGGCGTCGGCTGTAGCTGATCGTCGCGCTGGCTCATAGCGAAGGTCTCCCGTGTGTGTTAGCGAAGGGAATCGGGTGGTAGGCGCGTGTCGAGCGTTCCCTGCCCTACAGTAGATGATGCGGCGCCACCGCTATACCCTAACGTGGACGGAAGGGTTTGTGCAATGCGCGTGCCGTTGTGAGGGTGGCCTTCGCGGGGTTGGCCGAGACAGGCGCGACACACTTCAGCTACGCCTCAGGTGAAGGCGAAAGAATCGAGCAGCGGTTGGAATACGAGGTTATCCAGGCTGGTGAAGGTGGCGACCGGGCTGGAGAACTCGATGGTGTAGAGCGTGCTGTCGCGCGCGGCCACCAGGATCACTTCCTGGCGCACCACACCGTCCGCGCCGGCCACTTGCCCTGTGCGCTGCTGCCAGGTCTCGCCCGCGAAATCGCGCGTTGGCGCGGCTTGCAGCCCAATCCGTTTGGCGAGGGCGTCCGCATGGGCGGCGGCATCCTCACCGGCCGCCGGCTCTGCCACCAGCACACGCGCTATGCTCACGCCGTCGCTGTCGGTCAGCGTCACGCCCGCGTCGCTCGCCGCCAGCGTCCACAGTGCCGGCCGCTGGAAGCGGAAGTGATGCCCGGCATCTTGATAGATCGCGGTGCTGGCGACCGGCAGGGCGGCCGTGAGCTTCCGCTCGGCGTACGCCGCGCCGCCGAGCGCCGCCAGCACGACGAGGCAGAGCAGCAGCACACGCGGCCAGACGCGGCGGCGCACTGTGGCCGGCGCGGTCGGCATGCGCATGCTTGCGGTGGCGACGGCAGGGAGGGATGGCCGCGCTGCGGCGGTGGGAGTGGCGGGCAATGGTGGGGCAGACTCCTCCGGCTCAGGCGGCGGCGGCGGCCGGCGCACGGCGCGCACCGGTTGGGTAGGCGTCTGCGTCTCGCCGATCGGCGCACCACACGAGTAGCAGACGGTGTCGCCCGGCTCGTACGGCTTGCCGCAGCGCAGGCACACCCCGGCGGCTTCCATCACGCGCCCCTCCATCCAGCCTCACATGGGGATAACGGGATAACACGAACCGGTGAGAAGACAACAACGGGAGCCGCCCTGCCGTTGTCTTCTCACCGGCCGAATCAAGCATACTCCGGCGAGCGCCCCGCTACTATGATACACCTCACAGTCTCGCGGCGCGCAGACAATTCTGCTTCGAGAGGGCGGACGGAGATGGTGGCACGTAATGTGCCGCAGCCCTCCGGAGCGCGAGTTGCTCAACATAATGTCAATCGCGCGGTTGGGTACATCCAGTAGGTGAAGTGCTCTCAGGCGCTCGCACGGCATTAGGACCGCCGGCGGCCAAACGGAAAAGTCCCCCCTATAAGGAGGAAACGACCAACCCATGCTAGCGGAGAAGAAGGTGCTGACCCTCGACGAGCTCGAGGCGCAGACCGCATTGGAGCTTCCGGACCGGGAGGAAATGGCGCTCATCAACGTGTTCATCACGAACGTGTTGAACAACCTCACCGTCACGGTCAACGTGAACAACAACAAGGTCGCGGTGCAGGTTTGCGCCCTCGTCAACCTGATCAACACCATCATCGCGCCGCAGAATCTCACCTGCACGATCATGCAGTAAACCGAGATGGCACGGAGTGATCAGATGACGTTCGTGCCACAACGGACACACAGCAACGGAGCGGATCGCGAGCGCGACCCGCTCCGTGACACGTTGGAGGGCTTGCGCGATGCCCCAGCAGACCACGCCGCCCGCCCATGATGATCACGCTATCCGCCCGGTGACCGCTCTTCCTGAGCGACCCGCGCTTGCCGCGGATGTACGACTCCTCGGCCCGATGCAGGGGATGGGATTCCAGCAGACACAATGGTTGATCGCGCGCGGCGGGCGCTTCCTCCAGGTGACCGAATTGCTCTACCGTGTCGCCGAGCAGATTGATGGCGAGCGGGCGCTGGACGAGATTGCCGCTGGGGTCACGGCGAATACCGAGTGGCTGGTGACGGCGGAGCAGGTGCGGCAGCTCATCCAGGCCAAGCTAGCGCCGCTGGGACTGATCGCGTCTACGGCGCAGGCTCCCGCCAGTCTCGGCCCACAGCCAGCCGCGCCAGAGCGCACGGTCGCGCTGGTCCGATCGCCGCTGCGGCTCAACATGCGGACCCGCTTGCTTGGCCCGCGCCTCATCAACCCGCTCACGCGCGTGCTGCAATTCCTCTACTGGCCGGCGCTGCTCGTCCCGCTGCTGGGGCTGGCGGTCTTTGCGCAGTGGTGGCTCTTCGCCCGGCACGGCTTCGCGGCCGCCGTACAAGAGGCTGTCTATACGCCCGGATTGTTGCTCGTGGTGTTGCTCATCGCGCTCGCCGCTTCCGTCTTCCACGAGTTCGGCCACGCCTCGGCGTTGTGCTATGGCGGGGGGCAGGTGCGCGGCATGGGCGCTGGGCTCTATTTCATCTATCCCGCCTTCTACACGGATGTCACCGACAGCTATCGCCTCGGCCGCCTGGCCCGCGTGCGCACCGATCTCGGCGGCATCTACTTTCACTTGCTGTTCGCGCTCGGCACCATCGGGCTGTATCAGCTCACGCACGCCGAGTACCTGCTCGCCATCGTCCTCTTGATTGATATTGACATCATCACGCAGTTCATCCCGTTCGCGCGGCTCGACGGCTATTGGGCGCTCACGGACCTGGCGGGCGTGCCGGACTTCTTCTCGCAGGCCGGTCCATTCCTGGCGCGCGTGCTGCGGCTGCCCGATGCCGCCGGGTCCAAGCTTCCACCGCTGAAGCGGTGGTCGGCAGGCATCTTCCTGCTCTACCTGGCGGTTACGGTGCCGGTGCTGGCGTTGCTCACCTATTTCGTCGTGTCCGGTGCGCCTAGTTTTGCGCTCTCCACCAAAGACGCGGTGCTGCGGCAGAACGGGCAGTTCCTCAACGGGGCCAGCACGGGCAACGTCGCGGTGATGGTGCTCGCCGTCATGCAGATGGTCCTGATCGGCCTCGGATTCATCGGGCTGGCGCTGGTCCTCTACGGCCTTGGCAAGCCGGTGGCCCTTGGCCTCTGGCGCTTCGGCCGCCCGACCTGGCCGCGTCGCGCCGCGAGCGCGCTCGCCGCCGTGGGACTTGTCGCGCTGCTGGCCTCCCTCTGGATCCCACAGATTCCGGCACAGGCGGCGCCGCCCCCTGGTGTTCAGAGCTTCGCGGTCGCGTCGCGCCTGCATGTGACCGGCCACGTCACCTACGCGCAGACGCCCCCGGTGGGCGGGAACCACTCGCCGGTCTGGCAGAACTGTGGATTCTACGCCGCTCCCATCGAGAACGAGCACGCGGTCCATTCCATGGAGCATGGCGCCGTCTGGATCACCTACCGCCCCGATCTGCCCGCGGATCAGGTGGACCGGCTGCGTCAGCTCGCGCACCGCGAGCAATACGTGATCGTCAGCCCCTATCCCGGCCTGCCGGCGCCCGTCGTGGCCTCGGCGTGGGCACGGCAATTGCGTCTCGCTTCGGCCAGCGACCCGCGGCTGGCGCAGTTCGTGCGCGCCTTCGCGCTGGGAGATCAGGCGCCGGAGCGCGGCGGGCCCTGCACCGGCGGCACTGGCTCGCCGCAGTGACTTGAAGCGAGCGGACAGAGGGAAGGGGAAGGAGATGGCCCCGTGGGAAGCGCCAGCGCCGCGGCCACCTATCAGCCGCAACGAGCGATTGACGAGTTCCTGCTACGTACCGAGGGCCTGACCAAGCGCTATGGCCAGCGGACGGTTGTGGACGGCCTCAACTTGGAGGTGCGCCGCGGGGATGTCTTCGGCCTGCTGGGACCGAACGGGTCCGGCAAGACGACGACGCTGCGCATGCTGCTCAGCCTCGTGCGGCCGACCTCGGGCCGAATCGAGGTGTTCGGCCGCAGCGCCACCCACCCCGCGCAGCTGCGCGAGGCGGCGAGCCGGATCGGCGCGCTCGTCGAGCAGCCGGCCTTCTATCCATACCTGGGCGGCGAGGAGAATCTGACAGGCGTCGCCCTCCTGAGCGGCATGCCGCGCGGGAGGGCGACGCGAGAGCGCATCCGCGAGGCGCTGGCGCAGGTCGGGCTGGCCGCACGCGGGCGCGACGCTTACCGCACCTACTCGCTTGGCATGAAGCAGCGCCTGGGCATCGCCGCCGCGCTCCTCACCGACCCTGAGCTGCTCGTGCTGGATGAGCCGACCAACGGGTTGGATCCCGCCGGCATGGTGGACGTGCGCGCGCTGGTCGAGCGGCTGGCGCGGGCGGGGAAAACCATTGTGCTCGCCAGCCACCTGCTCCACGAGGTGCAGCACCTCTGCACGCGCGTCGCCATTCTGAAGGATGGCCGGCTGCTGGCGCAGGGACCAGTGAGCGACCTGGCGACGGGAGTGGAGGCCATCGAGATCAGCTTCGCTCGCCCGGAAGAGCTGCCGCGAGCGCTAGCGGCGGTGCAGACGGCACGGGCGAGCGGGCTCTCCTGGCTGGGCGCGGCCAGCTTCGCCGTGCCGGAGGCCGGCGGTCATGCTCCGCCCGGTGGCTGGTGCCTGCTCGTGAACGCTCCCGCCGACCGGGCGCCGGAGATCGCCCGGCTGCTGGCGGCGAGAGATTTGTTTCCGACGGCGATGCGCCCGCGTGAGGCGGGCCTGGAGCGGATTTTCCTCGCGCTCACGGGCGAGAGCACGGCCGAGGCAGGTACAACGCCTCCGGAGCCCTCGCAGCCGTCGCGCCCGTTTATGATCACGACGCGCGCCATGAAAGGAGACGTGTCATGAGCGCTCTCAGCGCCAGCAGCGCTCCGCGCACCTCGCCAGCGTCCGCACGTGCGCCTGAACGCCGGGTGGCCGCGCGTGACGGGAGACGCGGAGCTTCTCTGCTGTCGCTTGCCGGCTGGCAGCTCACGCTCATACGCCGCAGACCCGCGGCGAAGGTGCTGCTCGGGCTCCTGCTGGGTGGCTACGCCGCGCTCGTCGGCGTGGCCGTCTTTCTGTACGTCACGTCGACTGGCGACGCGGCGGACGATATCGGCGGGCCGCTGCTCGCGCGGCTGACGTTCCCGGTCTCTATCTCGGCGGCGGGCGACTACACGGATTTCATGGGGGTCATCCTGCTGAGCATCCTCGCCGGCACGTTCATCGGCAACGAGTACACCTATGGCACACGCCGCGTCGCTGTCATGCGCGGGGTCGGGCGCGGGTGGGCGCTCGCCGCACAAGTGCTCGCCCTCGCGATCGCGGCCCTGGTGATCGCGGCGGGCATGCTGCTGCTGGGCACGCTCGTCGGCCTGACACTCGGACCGCTGCTCGGCGGCCATCCAGCGCCCGTGCCGCCGCTGGGCTGGGCGTGGGCGCAGCTCCCTGCCTACGCGGGCGCGGTCGCGCTGCGCCTCTTCCTCTACAGCCTGATCGCGTTGTTCTTCGCCACGCTGGGCCGCTCGGCCTCGGCGGGTACGGCGGGTGCGCTCGGCGTCTTGATCGTCGAGCGCGTGGCGCTGCCCGTCTTTACCTTCGTCGCGTTCCTGACCCTTCCCGGCGGCGGCAACGGCGTACGCTTCATCACGCCGCAGGTGAATGCTGATGCGGTCGAGGCGGCGGCGCGTCATGGGCCGCTCGTCTTGACGGGCCCGCCGCTGCAATTCGAGATCGTGTTGGCGGCACCGGCGCTGGTCCAGGCGCTGGCGACGCTGCTGCTCTACTGTGCGGCGCTCGTCGGCTTGAGCTGGCTGCTGGTGGCGCGACGCGACGTGATCGAATAGCGTCCGCGGCTTCCCCAGCCACGAGCTGTTTGCGCGGGCTGCCTTCGCCGCGGGCGCCGGCAAGGAAGGGGAACGCTACGCCACGCCGTGCTGGGCGAGGTAATCACGCAGCGACATCGGCTGGAAGCCGAAGTTGCGCTCGACCGCATCGCGGTCGGTCACGTTGTCGAATGTGAAGAGGCCAATTGCTGCCCTGGTGATCGGCGGCCGCGGTAGCGCCAGCTCCATCATGCCGGCGCCGATGCGCGCGAAGGGCACTGGCCCCGGCAGCTTCAGCTTCTTCACGCGCATGGTCCGCATCAGCAGGTCCAGCAGGTGAGCGTAGGTGATGATCTCCGGCCCGCCGACCTCAATGGTGCGACCGTCGTAGCGATCCGGCTCACGTGCCATCTTGAGCGTGCAAGTGACGACATCCTCCACCCAGATCGGCTGGAACGTGCGGCCGCCGCTGCCGATCATCGGCACGACGGGCATGGAGCGGATGAGATCGGCCAGCCCGACGATGAAGGGCGAGCCAGGGCCGAACTGCACCGACGGCGCGATGATGGACCACGCCAGGCCGCTCTGTCTGATCGCCTCGTCGGCCTCGTAGCGGCCTTGCAGATAGGCGTCGCGGCGTGAGGGCTTCGTCCCAAGCCCGCCCATCACCACGATGCGCCGCACGCCCGCACGTTTCGCCGCGGCCACCAGATTTTTGGTGCCGCGCACGTTGGTGGCGTAGTAGCTGACGCCTGGACCCTGCTTGCGGTTGGCGACGACGAACGCGCAGTGGATGACCGTCTCGGCGCCGTCAAGTGCCGCGTCCAGCGTCTCCGGCCGCGTGGTGTCGCCCTGCGCCAGCTCCACCCCGTTAGCGGGGAGCACCCGCCGCGCCCGCTCCGGCCCGCGCACCATCGCGCGCGGGCGCTCCCCCTCCGCCGCGAGGCGCGCGACGATGTGGCGCCCCACGAAGCCATCCGCGCCCGTGATCACAATCATGCGCGTCCCTCCTGTTCGGAGCGCCAGGCCAGTATCCGACCGCCCGTCAGATTATGCAGATTATAGCGAGGCGGGGCGAGGGGAGACGCGCGATGCGCGCTAAAACAGCTCAGGGTGGATGAGGCGCGCGAGCAGTTCCAGGCTGTCTACCAGGCGCGGGCCGGGGCGGCTGAAATATGCCGCGCCGTCTACGACATGGACGCGGCCATCGCGGGCGCAGGGCAGATCCGCGTAGCCGGGCAGCGCCTCCAGGATAGGCAAATCCTGGCGGGCGCGCTCGGCGGAGAAGCCACAGCAGGAGATGACCATCACCTCCGGCCGCGCCTCACGCACCGCCTCCCAGGTGATCCGCTCCGAGGGCTGATGCTCGCGGCCGAGCGGATCGATCCCGCCAGCGAGGCGCACCAGCTCCGGGTTCCAGTGGCCGCCACAGAAGAGTGGATCGATCCACTCCAGAAACGCCACGACCGGCCGCGCCGCCACGCCGGAGACGATCTCGCGCACGCGCGCGACGCGCGCCTCCAACTCCGCGACGACCTGACCGGCCGTATCCTGCCGATCCGCCGCCGCGCCGACACAGTGGACGTCCGCGAAGACGTCGGCCAGGGTGGACGGCTCCAGGTTGAGCACTTCGGGACGGCGCGGCAACGCGCGCACGGCGTCCAGCACCTCGTCGTAAGCGACGGCGCAGACCTCGCAGAGCTGCTGTGTCACGATCAGATCGGGAGCGATGCGCGCCAGCAGCGCGCGGTCAATGGCGTAGAGCGAGTGGGCGTCGGCGCTGAGCTGTGATTGGACGGCGGCATCAATCTCGCCGCTGGTCATGTCGGGCCGCAACAGGCTTTTGGTGATGTGCGGCTTGCGCGCGGCGGCCGGCGGGTAATCGCACTCGTGTGTGACGGCGGCGACCTGTTCGCCCAGGCCCAGCGCGAACAGAATCTCCGTCGCGCTCGGCAGCAGCGAGACGATGCGCATCTCGGCCCGATTCGTCATCTCCGTCATCTCCGTCATCTCCGGCCTCCCTTCCGCTGTGCCCGCTCTGGCTCCCCTTTCCCCGCACGGAGAGGGGCCAGGGGTGAGGACTATTGCGCGCCCAGCACGATGGGCCGCGCCCAGCGCAGCACACCGCGCGTCATCGCCAGCAGCTCGCTCGCGCGCTCGCCCACGGCGTCGTCCGCCTCCGCGACGGTGCGGTGCGCCAGAAACGCTTCGGGGTGGTAGGGCGTGAGCGCGTCGAGGTCGGCCAGCACGTCGGGTGGAGCGCCCACCAGCGCGCCGAGCGCGCGCAGATCGTGGTCATAGGGCGCGCGGGCGTCGTGCCGCAACACGTAGACGGCCTGCAACACCTTCTCGGCCACCTGATTGCACAGGTCGGCGCAGTTGTAGAGGTTGCCGGCGGCCTGCGCCAGCCCCGCGCTGGAGAGGTCTTGCGCCGCCTCGGCATACATGCCTAACGCTTCGTCCAGGCTCATCGGCAGCCTCCAGAGAGACTCACCACAGAGGACACGGAGGAACACAGAGGTGAGGAAGGGAGTGGAAACATGCGTGACAGCCAGCCTGATCTATCCCGCATCAATCGGGAACACATCAGGCGCCGATGAGAGCGCATGCACACTCTCCCATCACCTGACTGTTCCACTCACATTCTCCATTTCCTCCCAAATCCTCCGTGTCCCTCCGTACCCTCTGCGGTAAAAATCGTACCCCCTACCCGGCCAGGTCGGCGGCAAGGATGGCCGGCAGCTCGGCAATGGGCACGCGGCCGCGGGGCTGTTTCATGCTGTCGCGCTCGCGGATCGTCACCTTCTGGTCGTCCAGGCTGTCGAAATCCACCGCCACGCAGTAGGGCGTGCCGATCTCGTCCTGGCGGCGGTAGCGTTTGCCGATGCTGCCGCCGGTGTCGTCGTACTGTGTCAGGCCGAGCGCGCGGATGGAGTCGTGGACGCTGTGCGCCAGCGCCACCAGCGGCTCCTTCTTGGCGAGCGGTATCACGGCGACCTTGACCGGCGCGAGCCGCTTATCCAGCCGCAGCACCACCCGCTTCTCACCCTCCACCTCGTCCTCATCATATGCGTCGGCCAGGAAGGCGAAGGTGGTGCGGTCTGCGCCGGCCGATGTCTCGATGATGAACGGCACGAAACGCTGCTTCGTCTGGTCGTCGAAGTAGCTCAGGTCTTTGCCGCTGAACTCGATGTGCCGGCGCAGGTCGAAGTCGGTGCGGTCGTGGATGCCCTCGATCTCGCGCCAGCCAAAGGGGAAGTTGTAGTACACGTCCACCGCCGCGCGCGCATAGTGCGCCAGCTCGTCCGCGTCGTGCGGGTGGAACTGGAGGTTCTCCGGCTTGATGCCCAGACTCCGATACCACTGGATGCGCGTGTCGCGCCAGTAGTCGAACCAGCGCTCCTCGCTGTCGGGATTGATGAAGAACTGCATCTCCATCTGCTCGAACTCGCGCGTGCGGTAGATGAACTGGCCGGGGCTGATCTCGTTGCGGAACGCCTTGCCGATCTGCGCGATGCCGAAGGGCGGCCGCTTGCGCATGCTCGCGCGCACGTTCTCATAGTTGACGTAGATGCCTTGCGCCGTCTCGGGCCGCAGGTAGATCAGGCCGGCGTCGTCCTCGACGGGGCCCATGTAGGTCTTGAACATCAGGTTGAACTTGCGCGGCTCGGTGAGCGTGCCGCGCATGCCGCAGTTCGGGCAGACGTTGGGATCGCCGCTCATCTCCGCGACGTGATCGGCGCGGAAGCGCGCCTTGCAGTTGGTGCAGTCCACCAGCGGATCGGTGAAGACCTCTTCGTGGCCGGAGGCCTGCCAGATACGCCGCGCCATCAGGATGCCGGAGTCCAGCCCCACCACGTCGTCGCGCATGCGCGTCATCGCGTCCCACCAGGCGCGCTTGACGTTGTTCTTCAGCTCGACACCCAGAGGGCCGTAATCGAAGACGGCGTTCAGGCCGCCGTAGATCTCGCTGCTGGGGAAGACGAAGCCCCGGCGCTTACACAACGAGACGATCTCCTGTAAACGGTCGGCTTCCCGGCTCGCGCGCTTCTCCATAGGTCCATTGGCTCCTCTCACTGGTGGCTCATCTTGATAGCTCACTGGTGGCGCACGCCCCGCCGGCATCCCAATACAGCCAGATGGGCAAAGAAAGGGAGGCCGAGGAGCAGTCCCCGCCTCCACTGCATGTCGCCATTGACGTTCCGCGCGGGCTGGTGGCGCGGGACACAGGCATTCTATGCCGGGGCCGGCGCGGGTGTCAATTTGGCGGCGCCGCATGGCTGGCGAGCGTGTGCGCAAGTCCCGCTGGCATGGCCCTTGACGCGGATCGTACAATCCATTGTATACCCCTACCCAGGGGGTATGGGATAGGAGCAAACACCATGCAAGCGGACAAACAGGACGTGCTCAAGCGACTGAGCTACATCGAGGGCCATCTCGGCGGCATTCGCAAGATGGTCGAAGAGGATAAGTATTGCGTGGACATCCTGCGCCAGACCTTCGCCGTGCGTAAGGCCATCGAGAAGCTCGAAGCCTTGATCCTGGAGAACCACCTGCACGGCTGCGTGCCCGACGGCATCAAGAATGGCCGCGAAGAGGCCGTGATTGACGAGCTGGTGCAGCTCTACAACCTGGCGGGCAACCGCTAATCGAGTAGGATACGCGACAATGGCTGAAGTTCAAGATCGCGCGCCGCTGACGGCGGAGCCGACTACGGACACGGATACGCCGGATGCGGCCGCGACGAATGTGCGCCTCACCATCGAGGGCATGACCTGCGCCTCGTGCGCGCGGCGTGTCGAGCGCGCGCTCGCCCGTGTGCCAGGCGTGAGCGAAGCGAGCGTCAACCTCGCCACCGAGCGCGCCAGCGTCACCTTCGATCCGCGCGCCGTCACGCTCGCCGACATGGAACAGGCGGTGGCGCGGGCCGGCTACGGCGCGCAGCCCATCGCCGCGCCGGCGGCGGAGCTTACGACAGAGGCGGAGCCGGATGGGACGCCCACGGACGAGCGCGGTGAGAGTGATGCGGGCGAGCCGGAGCGCGACGAGGCCGCCGAGCGGCGGCAGGCCGAGCTCACGCGGCGGCGCGATACGCTGCTCTTGGGCATCGCGCTCTCCATCCCCGTCGTCGTGCTCTCGATGTTCTTCATGGACCGCTTCCCTGGCGAGAACTGGCTGCTGCTGGCGCTCACCGCGCCGGTCTGGGGCTACGTTGGTTGGGACTTTCACCGCACGGCGCTGCGCGTTGTCCGCCACTTCGGCGCCAACATGGATGTGCTGGTCAGCCTCGGCTCGACCGCCGCGTTCCTGATGAGCGTGGTGGCGACGGTCGCGCCCGGCGTCGTCGGCGCGACGACCTTCTACGATACGACGGCGCTGATCGTGACGCTGATCTACCTGGGCCGCTACCTCGAAGCGCGGGCGAAGGGGCAGACCGGCGAGGCCATCCGGCGGCTGGCGGGCCTGCGCGCCACCGTCGCCCACGTCGTGCGCGACGGGCGTGAGGTAGATGTGCCGCTGGCGCGCGTGCGCGCTGGCGATGAGCTGATCGTGCGGCCGGGCGAGAAAATCCCGACTGACGGCGTGGTGCTTGCCGGCGCGTCCGCGGTGGTCGTGGCGATGCTGTCGGGCGAGAGCCTGCGGGTGGAGACGGGCGGGGGGTGTGGGGTGATGGGCGCGACGATAAACGCGACCGGCATGCTGCGCGTGCGCGCGAGCAGGGTCGGCGCGGATACGATGCTGGCCGGGATCATCCGCATGGTGGAGCAGGCGCAAGGCTCGAAGGCGCCGATCCAACGCCTCGCCGACACCGTCGCGGGTGTTTTCGTGCCGGCGGTGCTGGTGATCGCGCTGCTGACGTTCATCGACTGGACGGTCGCTGGCTACGTCTTCGGCTTCCAGCCGGCGGCGGCGATGGACGGCGCGACAAGCAGCCCGTGGATCGTGGCGCTGGTGGCGGGCATCGCCGTGCTGGTGGTGGCCTGCCCGTGCGCGCTCGGCCTCGCCACGCCAACGGCGATCATGGTCGGCACGGGCCAGGGCGCGGAGTCCGGCGTGTTGATCAAGGGCGGCGAGAGCCTGGAGCGCCTGCGCGGCGTAACGACGCTCGTGCTGGACAAAACCGGCACGATCACGCGCGGCAAGCCCGAACTGACCGATGTGATCCCCGCATCCAGCGTGGCGCTGACGGAGAGTGAGCTGCTGGCGCTGGCCGCCGGCGCGGAATCCGCCTCCGAGCATCCGCTGGCGCGCGCGGTCGTCGCCGGAGCGACGGCCAGAGGCATCGCGCCGGCCGGTCCGGTCGAGCGTTTCGCGGCGGTGCCGGGCGGCGGCGTCATCGCCCGCGTGGCGGGGCGCGAGCTGCTGATCGGCACGCGCCGGCTCTTCGCGGAGCGCGGCGTGGCAACGACGGCGAATGTCGAGCCGCTGGCCGCCGCGTTGGAGGCGGATGGCAAGACGGCGATGCTCGTCGCGGTGGACGGCGCGGTCGTGGGCGTGCTGGGCGTGGCCGACACGGTGAAGGTCGGCTCAGCTGAGGCCATCGCGCGCCTGGGCGCGCTCGGCGTCGCGGTCTGGATGGTGACGGGCGACAACCGGCGCACCGCCGAGCGCGTGGCCGCGCAAGTCGGCATCCCCGCCGCGCGCGTGCTGGCCGAGGTGCTGCCGGGCGCGAAGGCCGAGCGGGTGCAACGCTTGCGTGACGAGAGCGGCGGTCTGGTCGCCTTCGCCGGCGACGGCATCAACGACGCCCCCGCGCTGGCCCAGGCCGACGTCGGCATCGCCATGGGCACCGGCACGGACGTTGCCATCGAGACAGCGGACGTGGCGCTGGTGAAGGGCAACCTGCGCAGCATCGTGACGGCGCTGGACCTCTCGCGCGCCACGCTGCGGGTGATCCGGCAGAACCTGTTCTGGGCCTTCGCCTACAACACGGTGCTGATCCCCATCGCCATCGCCTCGCCGGCCATCCCGGCGCTGCGCGAGAGCGCGCCGATCTTCGCCGCGGCGGCGATGGCGCTCTCCTCGGTGACGGTGGTGAGCAATTCGCTGCGGCTGCGCCGGTTCAGCCGGCGGGAAGCCGCCTGAGTTGTGTGTGTTGTGTACGCTGTTCGAGAGTCCGCCAGGTCAGTTGGCGAGAGGAGCGTGTTGCGATGGAAACGACGAAGCTGGAAGATATTACGCTGTCCGTGCCAGATGTCAGTTGCGAACACTGCGTCCGCGCGATCTACGGCGCGCTCGGCGAGCAGCCGGGGGTTGAGGCGGTAGACACCGATCTGGCGAACAAGACGGTCCACCTGCGCTTCGATCCGGCGCGGTTGCCGATCACGCGCGTCGAGGAGCTGCTCGACGACGCCGGCTATCCGGTGGCGAAGTAGCGTAGCGACTGGCGTTCGCGCGGCCGCCGGTGTGGCGGGTCGCGGCACGCCCTGCCGTGATGACAGGCGGCGGAGCGGGCCGTGACCGTGCCGCGCTGGCGGCCGGCGCATACCCGGAAGAAACTCATGCGCACCATCACACTACCCGTCAAGGGCATGAACTTCGCCACCTGCGCGCGCGCGATTGAGAAACACCTCGGCGGGCGCGCGCCGATTACGCGGGTAGATGCCAGCTACGTCTCGCAGACCGTCACCGTCACCTTCGATGAGCGACACATCAGCGAGGACGAGCTGCGCCAGTTGGTCACGGACTGTGGCTTCGCGTGCGGCGAGGCGCAAACGGCCACGGACCTGCTGCATGCCTCGGCGGCGCGGACGTTGAATGAGCAGGCGCACGGCCATGACGGCCATGCGGCACTCAGCGCCCCCGCCACCACCGAGCATGAGGCGATGGGACACGCGACGGCTGGCGTGGCGCACGAGATGGCGCATGAGATGGGCGCTGGCGAGATGGCGCCGGGCATGGCACACGGCGCGCATGGCGGCATGCACGACATGAGCGATCCGGCGATGGCGCGCGCGATGGAAGCCGACATGCGCCGCCGCTTCTTCGTCGCGCTCGTGCTTACCATCCCCATCGTGCTCTATTCTTCGCTGGGCGTGACCCTGTTCCACCTACGCCTGCCCACGCCGTTCGGCGTCCATCCGAACTGGCTGCTGTTCGTGCTCACGACGCCGGTCGTCTTATGGGCCGGCTGGGTGTTTCACTCCGGCGCCTATCGCGCGCTGCGCAATCGCACGCTGGACATGAACGTGCTGGTCAGCCTGGGCGTCTTGGTGGCCTACCTCTTCAGCGTCTTCGCCACCATCTTCGCGCCGGAAGTGGAGACCAGCTATGACGCGGCGGCGATGCTGGTCACGTTCGTGCTCTTCGGCCACTGGATGGAGATGCGCAGCCGTCGCGGCTCCTCGGACGCGCTGAACGCGCTGCTGCGCCTCGCGCCGACGCAGGCCAACCTGATTGACGCGGACGGCGCGGTGCGCACCGTGCCGGTGGACGAGGTGCGTGTGGGCGACCGGCTGCTGCTGCGGCCCGGCGAGAAGGTGCCGACCGATGCCGTTGTCACCGACGGCGCCAGCGCGATTGACGAGAGCATGGTGACAGGCGAGAGCCTGCCCGTCGCCAAGAAACCGGACGATGAGGTGATCGGCGGAACGGTCAACGGCAGCGGCTCGCTGCGGCTGCGCGCGACCAACGTCGGCGCCGACACGGCGCTCGCCCAGATCGTCCAGCTCGTGCGCACGGCGCAGAACTCGAAGGCGCCGGCGCAACGCCTGGCCGACGCGGCCGCGCAATGGCTGGTGCTCGGCGCGGTGGGCGCCGGCCTGCTCACCTTCCTGATCTGGTTCTTCGTCATCCAGCAGACGGCGCTCTTCGCGCTGACGCTGGCCGTCACCGCCGTGGTGATCGCCTGCCCCGACGCGCTGGGCCTCGCCACGCCGACCGCTGTCGCTGTCGGCACGGGCATTGGCGCGCGCAACGGCATCCTGATCAAGAACGCCACCGCGCTGGAGCAGGCGTCGCGCATCCAGGCGATCATCTTCGACAAAACCGGCACGCTCACCGAGGGCAAGCCGTCCGTCACCGATCTCGCCGTCTTCGCGCCTAGCTCTGACGCTGGCTCCGGCTCCGGCGCGTCAGCCGCGCTGGACGAATCCAGTCTGCTCCAGCTCGCCGCTGCGGCGGAGACCGATTCCGAGCATCCGCTGGCGCGCACGATTGTCGAGGAGGCGCGCGCCCGCGATCTCGACGCGCTGCCATCCAGCCAGTTCGCCGCCATTGCCGGCGGCGGCATCCAGGCGACCGTCTCGGGCCGGGAGGTGCTGATCGGCACGCCAAAGCTGCTGGCGGATCGCGGGATCGCGCTGGGCGATGACGAGCGCGCGCGCGTGACGGCGCTGCAAGCGCAAGGCAAGACGGTGATGCTCGTCGCCGTGGATAGGCGTGCCGCCGGCCTGATCGCCGTCGCCGACCGCATCCGCCCCAGCGCCCGCGAGGCGATTGACGCGCTGGGCGCGCTGGGCATCCAGGTGGCGATGCAGACGGGTGACAATCGTCCGACCGCTAACTCCGTGGGCAAGCAGTTAGGCATCGCGCCCGATCACGTCTACGCCGAGGTGCTGCCGGCGGATAAAGCCCGCTACGTCGAACAACTGCAACGCGAGGGACTCTTCACGGCGATGGTGGGCGACGGCGTGAACGACGCGCCGGCGCTGGCGCGCGCCGACCTGGGCATCGCCATCGGCGCGGGGACGGGCGTAGCCATCGAGACCGCCGAGGTGGTGCTGATGCGCAGCGATCCGCTGGACGTGCTGGCCGCCATCCGTCTCTCCAAAGCGACCGTGCGCAAGATGAAGCAGAACCTCTTCTGGGCGGCGATCTACAACGTGCTCGCCATCCCGGTGGCGGCGGGCATCCTGTACCCGCTCGGCATCCTGCTCAGCCCGGCCATCGCGGCGCTCGCTATGAGCGCGTCGTCCATTACCGTGGCGACCAACGCCGTCCTGCTCAAGCGCGTGGAGCCGTACCTGCGCGCGGAGCGGCCGTGAGCGCGGCGCAATCCACGAAAACGGGGCGGCGGGAGATCCTGCCGCCCCATCTGCTTCCCCTCTGGCGTGCGGTCACGGCGACGCGGGAACCATGACTATCGCACGACCATCGCTCTACAGCGCGTCGGCGCGCTACAGGGCGAGCGCCCGCGGCGGCTGCGCCGCGGGCTGGCGGAAATAGTCCTCGCCCAGCTCGCAGACGTGCTGCTCCTCATCGCAGTCGCGCGCCACCAGGCGGACGAGGAAGAACACTAGAGAGAACACGCCCGCCCAGAAGACCCAGGCGGCCAGCAGCCAGAGAACCTGTCCCATAGCGTGCCTGCCTCTCGCGCGTGCGGCAATACGCGCTCCGCACGCCTCGACTCGATTGTACGCCCGCGACCACACGGTTTCAACCGCCGGCCCGCGTCGCCGCCGCGCCGTGCTCGCTCCGATCACCCACATCGCCGCGCTCGATGGCATGTTCGAGATCGCCGAGCAGGCCGAAAGCCGCTCGCGCGGGCAGTAGTACGCCGAGGATGATAAGCAGGCATCCGGCGGTGGCGACCGGCAGGAAGGCCAGGATCGGCTGCCCGAAGGTATCCCACAGGCTGCCGCCAACGAGCGGGCCGACGAATGCGACGCTGTAGCTGATCGTCAGCGTCAGGCCAGTCAGCCGCGCCACCTCGCCTGGCCCGGCGAGCAGCGGCGGCAGCGCCAGCCCCAGCACGAAGACGCACGCGCTCGCGCCGCCCAGCAGCCCCGCCCACAGCGGTTCCAGCGCGTGCGGCGTCAGCACCCAGCCGGTCATCGAGAGCACGCAGACCGTGCCGGCGGCGATGAACGGCCAGCGCCGCCCCGCCAGCCGTTGCGCGAAGATCGTCACCGCGAAGCTTACCGGCAGTTGCGCCGCGTTGAGCGTCGAGAGCGCCACCGGCGTGATGTCGTCCAGGCGCAGCGCCCGATTGTAGT
>JAICVS010000227.1 GCA_025935195.1 Ktedonobacterales bacterium | reverse complement strand
TTCGCGATGTACGTCCACCGGCTGCGCGGCGGCATCGCGGCGATGCTGGCGGCGCTGGGCGGGGCGGACGCGCTGGTCTTCGCGGGCGGTGTGGGCGAGCATGCGGCCGAGGTGCGCGCCGAGACGTGCGCGGCCTTCGCCTTCCTGGGCGTGCGGCTGGACGCCGCGCGCAACGCGGAGTCGCCGGCCGACGCGCTGATCTCGGCGGAGGATTCCAGCATGCGCGTGCTGATCGTGCGGACGCAAGAGGACTGGGTGATCGCGCGTGACTGCTGGCGGCGGCTGCATGAGGGGGATGCGGGCGCGGATGGCTAGAACAGGCGGCCGCCGATGGGGACATCGGCGGTGGGGGTGATGAGGACGACATTGCCCTCGGCGTCGGGGACGCCAAGGGTGAGGACTTCGGACTTGAAGCCGGCGATGCGGCGCGGGGGAAAGTTGACGACGGCGAGCACGAGCCGGCCTACAAGCTCGTCGGGGCGGTAGTGGACGGTGATCTGCGCGCTGGACTGCTTGACGCCGAGCGCGGGGCCGAAGTCTATGCTGAGCGTGTAGGCGGGCTTGCGCGCGCCGTCGAGCGGGGCGGCGGTGAGGATGCGGCCGACGCGAACCTCTACTTTGGCGAAGTCGTCGAAGCTGATCTCGCCGGGGTGTGTTGCTTGGTATGCGTCGTCGCTCATGGTAGCCTCCGATAGATGCTAGTCGCTCGCGGCGTGTGAGGATGGAGAACTTCGCATCGTTGCCCTGTGGGATGATACGGCGAGGCGAGCAATTCTCGCCTGATACGCATGTACCGGGCGTCACCAGCGCGGGAACGGATCTCTGGAGAACGGGCGGGCCATTCCGCTGGCAGTGGCTCGCACTGCCGGCGAGCGGCAACCACCTCGTAGATGGTGTGGATCGCCGCGACGGTGACGATGACGGAGTGATGCGGCCGCGTGTAGAGCCTGACATCGGCCATGATATGACAAAGAACAGCCCGCCACCCGGATGGATGGCGGGCGAACGACAACGACAGGGAGAACGTTAGCGGCGCTAGAGGCCGGCGGCGTCCAGCACTTTGGCGAGGATGAGCAGGGCAGCGAAGAGCCACATCACCCAACTGACTTCGCGGGCACGGCCGCGCAGCACCTTGAGCACGACGTAGCTGGCGATGCCGACGAACATACCGTCGGCGATGGAGAAGGTGAGCGGCATCATCAGCAAGGCGAGGAAGGCCGGCAGCCCATCGGTGATGTCCTGGAAGCCGATCTTGACGATGGGCTCGATCATCAGGAAGCCGACGATGATCAGAACGGGTGCGGTGGCGGCCGGCGGCACGAGGCCGATGAAAGGGACGGTGAAGAGCGCGAGCAGGAAGAAGCCGGCGACCCAGATGGCGGTGAGGCCGGTCTTGCCGCCCTCGCCGACACCGGACGCGCTCTCGATGAACGTCGCGATGGTGGCGTTGCCGGTGAGCGGTCCCCACATGCCAGCGGCGGCGTCCACCACCATGGCGCGGCCGGAGCCGGGGAAGTTGCCGCGCTTGTCGAGGATGCCGAGCTTGGTGGCTAGACCGCTGAAGGTGCCGAAGGAGTCCATCATGTCGGTGACGAGGAACGTCAGGAAGAAGAGCAGGATGGCGCCGGTGGCGAGGTGGCCGCTGAAGAGCGCGCCGAAGTCTATGCGGCCGACGCCCTGGCTGAAGAAGGTGCCGAAGTCCGGGAGGGCGAAGAAGCCGCCGGCGCCGAAGAGGCCAGTGGGGTTCTTGACGCCGGGCAGCAGGGCGGCGCGGGTGTCGGGCTTGACGAGCGCGACGATCCAGGCGATGGCGGCGGTGGCGATGATGCCGAGCAGCAGGGCGCCGCGCATCTTGCGGGCCATCATCAGGCCGGTGATGAGCAGGCCGGCGAAGGCGACGAGCACGACGGGGTCGTTGAGCTGGCTGAGCTGGGGCAAGCCGTTGGCGTTGCCGATCTGGACGGCGGCGCCGGGCTGGATGGCGGCGAAGGCGTTGAACTTGACGATGTCGGCGTTGGTGAGGCCAATGAAGGCGATGAAGAAGCCGATGCCGGCGCCGGCGGCGAGCTTGATCGCGAGGGGGATGCCCATGATGATCTTCTCGCGCCAGGGGCCGGAGACGAGCAGCAGGAAGGCGAGGCCATCCAGGAAGACGAGGGCGAGGGCGGCGCCGACGGGGAAGTGGCGCGCGCCGACGACGGTGAAGGCGAAGAGGGCGTTGTAGCCGAGGCCGGGGGCGAGCGCCCAGGGCAGATCGGCCCAGAGGCCCATGAACAGCGTGGGGACGACGGCGGCGAAGATGGTGCCGATGATCAGCGCGGTGGGGTTGAGGCCGGCGGCCGACATGATCGCCGTGTTCACGAAGATGATGTAGGCCATCGTGACGAAGGTGGTGAGGCCGGCGGTGAACTCGATGCGGTGGGTGCTGCCGCGGCGCTCCGGTCGGAAGGCATCGGCGAGGAAGCTGGGCAGCGCCGAGGTGGGAGCGCTTGGCTTTGCGGTCGTCGCCATGGTGGTGCGTCCTCCTATGGGAAGGGATGAGAGCGCCAGGCGCGAGCCGTGTGACGCGAGCCATGTGACGCGGGCCGACGTGCGAGGAGATCGCCGGCCGGTAAAAATGAGAAAACCCGGCCTGGCAGTTCCTCGCGGGCGAGTGAACCTGCCATCCGGGCTTTTGTCCCCGTGGTGTAGCGCCGCCAGTGCCGCCGCGGACGAGTGCGCGCGGAACCGTTGCGCCCGCATCGCTCGGACCAGGCCTCGCGCCGTCCGTCGCGGTGCGCTACGATGTGAGCGGCGCGCGGGAGCCGGCGGGAGCGGAACCCTAGATGCTCTTCATCTCGTAGTCGGGCGATTTACGGTCGCCTGGCAGAAACATCCGGGCCGTATCCCCGGATCTGTACGAGTTGTGTCCGATTTCGGACATGTCCAGTGTAACATGTGTTCGGGTAGGGCGTCAAGTGATGTTCGGTTGATTTGGAGTCGCGTGTGGGCGGGCCGGCGGTTGATGTGGTTTGACGAATGAACACGGCCAGCCAGTCAGCGACGGCCAGCCAGCCGGCGGTTGAAACCGCGCCTGAGGGCGTGCCGCCGCAAAGTCCGGCCACGCCGGACTGGAGATCGTGTTGCGAGTGGTGCGAGCGAAGGGGGCAGCGACAATGGTGCGGGTTGGGATTCTGACGGTGAGTACAAAGGGGGCGGCGGGCCAGCGCGAGGATACGTCGGGCGAGGCCATTCGCGAGCTGGTGACGGCGCCGCCGCTGGGCGCGACGGTGGCGGAGCGCGGGATCGTCGCGGACGAGCGCGCGGCCATCGAGACGACGCTGCAACACTGGGCGGACGACCTGGGGCTGGACCTGATCCTGACAACGGGTGGGACGGGACTTAGCCCGACGGATGTGACGCCGGAGGCGACGCTGGCGGTGGTGCAGCGGCTGGTGCCGGGGCTGGCGGAGGCGATGCGGCTGGAAGGGCTGAAGCACACGCCGATGGCGATGCTGACACGGGCGGTGGCCGGCTGCCGCGGGGGCACGCTGATCGTGAACCTGCCGGGCAGCCCGAAGGGGGTGCGCGAGAGCCTGGGAGCGATCTTGCCGGCGCTGCCGCATGCGCTTGACATCCTGACGACGCGGGTGACGGATCACGGCAAAGAGACGGCGGGCGGCACGGCATAGCGGGCAATGTTAGAGAAATAACGGCACGCGGCTTGCGGCTGCTGATGGGCGCGCTTGGTGTATATGGTGTGTATGTGAATGCGCGATCGCCGCGGGACGCGATTGGACTCCGCGATAAGAGCGGACGAGAAGGAGGGTGCGGCACATGGCCGACGAGACGGGACGCGCCGCCAGGGGATGGTTGGCGGGGGGATTGACGGCTGCCGGGACGCTCGGCGCGCTGGCGTTCTACAACGTGCTGGCGGACCTCGCGGCCGGGGAGCCGCATAGCGCGCTCGACGGCGATACGGGCCAGTTCTCCTGGGCGCACGGCGACATCTTCTATGTGGTGAAGGGGCAGGGGGAGCCGCTGGTGTTGGTGCATGGCGTCTACGCGGGCGCGTCGTCGTACGAGTTCCGCCGCGTGTTCGACGCATTGGCGCGGCGGTTCCGCGTCTTCGCCTTCGATCTGCTGGGCTTCGGACTGTCGGATCGGCCGCCGCTGGTGTACACGCCGGTGCTCTACGAGGATCTGATCGAGGATTTCGTGCGGCAGGTGGTGGGAGGGATGGATCATCCCGTGAACGTGATCGCGTCGTCGCTGGGCGCGGCGTTCACGATCCGCGCGGCGGCGGACCGGCCGGGGCTGTTCAACCGGCTGGCGCTGGTCGAGCCGACGGGGATGGAGAACCTGGCGAATGCGCGGGAGACGCCGGCGCGGCGTATCGGACGGGTGGTGCTACGCTCACCAATCGTGGGACAGGCGATCTACAACGCTATCGCCTCGCGGCCGAGCATCCGCTACTTCTTGAAAGCGCAGATCTACAGCGATGGGCAGCGGGTGAGCGACGACATGGTGGACTACTACTACACGATGGCGCACCAGCCGGGCGGGCGCTACGCGCCGGCGAGCTTCATCTCCGGGACGCTCAACACGCCGGTTGCCAGCGTGTATCCGCTGCTGAAGCAGCCGATCCTGCTCTGCTGGGGCAAGGACGCGCGCTTCACACCGCTGGAGAACGCGCGGGCGTTCCGTCAGGCAAACTCACGGGCGGAGCTACGTGTCTTCGACTGCGGCGGATTGCCACAGGATGAGACGCCGGAGGAGTTCGCGCGCGAGGTGGGCGAATGGCTGGCGGCGGGCAAGACGCAGCCATCGCGGGGGTAGGGACGACGAGAACTACCGCGGAGGACACGGAGGAACACAGAGGAAGAGAGAGAATTGAACCGCGGAGGACGCCGAGGACGCCGAGGGCAGAGAGAGAGTTCATATGCCGGTGTCAACCCTGCGGCGCCGGCGCCGCAGGGTTGAGGCGAGATGGATCGTAGGAGGCCCCCGTACGCAGCAGATGGTAGATGACCGCAAGCAGCTTGCGCGACAGGATGGTGAGCGCCTCCTTCTTGGCCCGTCCGCGGTCGAGCAGGCGCTGGTAGCGCGCGTGCCATTCGGGGCGGAAGCGCACCGCGACCAGGGTCGCCATGTAGCGCGCGTGGCGTAGCGCGCGTGGCGTAGCGCGCGTGGCGTAGCGCGCGTGGCGT
>JAICVS010000016.1 GCA_025935195.1 Ktedonobacterales bacterium | reverse complement strand
CTCCGCACGTTCATCCGTCCGGAAGCGATTCCGCTCCAGCCGATACCGGCGCTGGGAACGCCCGCACCCACCGCGCCGGGGCTGGCTGTCGCGTCCGGCCGGCCGTGCATCGTCGCTTTTCTGCGGCACGTCGGCTGCCCGTTTGCCGAGGCCACCTTCCGCCGGCTCGCGCCGCTCAGCCAAGCATACCCTGACGTCGAGTTCATTGCTGTGAGCCACGCTACAGCGGATGCGACCGCATCCTGGTGCGCTATGCTAGACGGCGCGACGCATGTGCGTGTCGTTATAGACACAGACCGGACCCTGTACGCCGCCTGGGGATTGGGATTGACGAGCGCGGGGCATTTCCTCGGCGCGCGTTCGCTCGCGGCCGTCGCGCGCCTGGCGGCCAACGGCATCCGCAATCGTCACCCCAGCGGCACGCGCTGGCAGACGGCCGGCACCTTCGCGCTGGACAAGGATGGCATCGTGCGCTGGCGGCACATCCCGGCGCACGCAGGCGACCTCCCCGACCTCGACGCGGCGCTCGCTTTGCTGGATTGATTGTCGTTGGACGTGCTGGCGCCGCCGCATGCCGGCGCCTTGGCGAAGTTGGCATGCGCTGTGCTGTGGTTGAGATATCTGCACTTACCGCGCGCGTGCGTCATTCGTCCTACGTAATAAGGACCAGAGATCGCCAGAGATCGTCTGAAAGGGTGGCGCGATCATGCAGCGCGACGACTCCTATGGCCCGGCCGGCGCGGATGGTGCCTCCGAGCAGCCAGCGCCGGCCGGCGATCCCGCTCTAGACATTACCCGCATGCGGACGATTCGGCTGATCTCGCCGGAGACCGCGGAGCGCATTGGCCGGCAGCGCGCCCGGCTCGCGCGCGACCACCGCGCCCAGGCGGATCGCCTGCGCCAACTGGCGGGCGAGGGCATGGACGACTTTGAGCAGGCGTCCGATGCGGTGATGCGCCAGCTGCGCGAGTGGCTGACCCTGCAGCGCCACGAGCGCACCGTCCCGGAAGAGCAGCGCTTCTCGCTCCTCACACGCGAGCTGATGGAGCGCGAGATCGCGCTGTCGCGCCAGTGGGACGTGCTGGCAGGCATGCTCCATGAGGCCTCCGACCACGAGATTTCGGCGCATGTGCTCTTTCCGGCAAACGATCAGCCATAGATGGCACGAGCGCCCGCGACGAATACCTGACGGACAAGGGGATGCGCCAGATGCGGCGCATCCCTTTTTTCCATCATCCACGCCCCGTCCGCGCGTCCACTATCGCGGTCGCAGTCCCTTGAGCAGGTCCGCTTCAGCGAGCAGCGCGCGCAGGCGCACGCGGCCATCCTCGCCCAGCGGCGCCAGCGGCCGGCGCGGCACGCCGCCATAGTGCGCGACGAACTGGAGCGCCGCCTTCAGCCCCGCCACGCCATACCCCGACGTCACGGCGGTATTGATCGGCACCAGCCGCGCTTGCAGCGCACGCGCCTCGTCGAGCTTCCCCTCACGGTACAGATCTATCAGTCGCAGGCATTCACGCGGCGCGATGTTGGCGAGCGCCGCGATGGCCCCGCGCCCACCGACCACCAGCGCCGGCAGCAGGAAGCCCGCGCTCCCCGCCAGCACGGCGAACCCTTCCCGCGCGCCGGCAACCACCTCAGTCAGCTTCGCCACGTTGCCGGAGCTATCCTTCATGCCGGCGATGTTGGCATGGGCGGAGAGCGCGATCACCGTCTCCGCATCCAGGTCCACCCCCGCCGCGTTGCCCGGCATGTTGTAAAGCAGCACGGGAATGGGGCTGGCGTCCGCGACGGCGAGGTAGTGCGCGCGCAAGGCGGCTGGCGTCATGTGGGCGCGATAGTGGTGCGGCGGCAGCACGAGCGCCACATCCGCGCCGGACTCCGCGGCCAGCCGGCAGAGCGTGATCGTCTCGCGGGTGGAGAGCGCGCCCGCCCCACCCAGCACCTGCGCGTCCGCCCCGGCCGCCGCGCGCACCGCCGCGATCACCGCCCGCCGCTCGTCGTGGTCGAGGTGAACCGCCTCGCCATTGGAGCCGAGCGCCACAAAACGCGTGATGCCGTGGTCGCGCAGGCGTGTCACGTGCTCGCGCAGCGTCGCCTGGTCGAGATCCTCGTTCTCCGCGAAGAACGTTGGCAGCGGCGGGTAGATGCCGGCGATATCAAGGGATGTGCTCATCGCTGCACTGCCTCCGCTCCGGTCTCCTCTGTCACGTCCGCCTTGCCGACCGTCGCCGGCGCGGTTCCAGTGGGCGCGGCACGCTTGCGGCCGTTCGCGCGTCCGCTGGCGGCGGCGGAGCCGGGGCGCGCGACGATGGCCGGGTCGCCGCCGATGATCTCCAGGAAGCGAATCGCCTGGCGGATGAGGTGGTAGAAGTTGGGCAGGTGATATTTCTCGTTGGGTGCGTGGATGTTGTCATCGGGCAGGCCCGTGCCCATAAAGATGATCGGCACGTGCAGCTCGCTGTCGAACAGCGCGCCGACCGGAATCGACCCGCCGGAGCGCTCGAAGACCGGCGGCCGGTCCCACTCCTGCTCCAGCGCCTTCTCCGCCGCGCGCATGAAGACGTTGTCCAGCGGCACCAGCACCGCGTCGCCGCCGTGGACGAGGCGCACCGTCATCGTCACCCCTGGCGGACAGAGCGCGGCCACGCGCCGCTCCAAGAGCGGCAGCACATCCGCCGGCCGTAGCCCCGGCGGCAGCCGCAGGCTTACCTTGGCCGTCGCCTCGGCGGGGATCACCGTCTTGGCGCCCTCCTCCACGAAGCCGCCGCGGATGCCGTGGACCTCCAGCGTCGGCCGCGCCGTCTGGCGCTCGCGCGGGTCGTACTCCTGCTCGCCGGGCAGCACGTCCACGCCCATCTCCTGTTTCAGCAGCGCGGCCACATCCACGGGATTGCGATCCCACAGCGTGCGCTCCGCATCGCTGACGGGCTGGATGCGCTCGTACAGCTCAGGAATGGTGATGCGCCCGTCGGGGCCTTTCAAGCCGGCAAGCACGAGCGCCAGCGCATGGATAGGGTTGGGGCCGACGCCGCCGTACTCGCCGGAGTGCAGATCGTGGCGCGCGCCCTGGGCATGAATCTCGGTGTAGAGGATGCCGCGCAGGCCGTAGACCAGCGCCGGCACACCGGGCGCCGGCATGCCCGTGTCCGCGACCAGCGCCACGTCGGCGGCCAGCCGCTTCGGGTGCGCCTTGACATACGCCTCGATGGACTCACCTCCCGCCTCCTCCTCGCCCTCGATCAGCAGCTTGACGTTGACGGGCAGCGCGCCGCCGGCCCGCATCAGCGCCTCCAGCGCCTTGACCAGCGCGTACATCTGCCCCTTGTCGTCCACCGCGCCGCGCGCGTAGATGTTCTCGTCGCGGATCGCCGGCTCGAACGGGTCAGACTTCCAGAGGTCGATCGGGTCCACCGGCTGCACGTCGTAGTGGCCGTAGATGAGGACGGTCGGCTTGCCGGTGGCTTCGAGCCACTCGCCATAGACGAGCGGATGGCCCTCGGTCTTGATCACCTTCACCTTCTTGAGGCCGATGCGCTCCAGCTCGTCGGCGATGTACTTCGCCGCGCGCCGGATGTCCTTCTTGTGCTTGGGCAGCGTGCTGATGCTGGGGATGCGCAGCAGGTCGAGCAGGCCGTCGAGGAACGGCTGGCGGTGGGCATCAACGTAAGCGAGGGCGGCGTCGCTCTGGGTGGTAGTGCTGGACATAGCAACAACCTCGTTTCGCGTGGAGTGAGGGGCTGGGCGGACGCGGAAGTGAGGCGCCGCCGTTGAGCAAGGCCATCCGAAGAGGATACACCCGCTCATCGTACCAGCACGGCGGCGAGGTGTCCAGGGCGAGGCTCGAATCAACCGGTTTGCGCAATACGCCCTGCCGCTCGTCTCACTCCCTCAGGTGCGGTCGGCGGCGCAGATCGGTGAGGTAGCGCACGGCCTCCCCGCGCGAGCGGAAGACAGCGGAGGGCGAGAGGTTGATGTCCGCGAAAGCGCCAGATGCGGCACGCGCCAGCGCGGGCGTGGGCACGCGAGGGAGCGTGGCGGCGAGCGCGGCGGGCGTCGCGGAGAAGCGAGCGAGCAAATACGCGCCGGGCCGGCCCTCCGCGCAGACACGGGCCAGGAAGGTCTCGAACGCGGCGTCCCACTCCGCCTGAACGGACGGAGCGACTTCGAGGCCGGTCACATCCAGCAGCAGGGCGCTCCGGCCGGCCTCGCCGCCCAGCAGCAAGCGCGCCTTGGTGTGGAGCGTGCTGAAGGCGAGCACGACCTCGTCGGGCGTACGCACCGGGCAAGCGGTGAAGCTGACGCAGAGCGCGGGCAGCGACGCATCATAGGCGACCTGGATGGCCTCGCGATAGACCTGGGTGAGGATGGCGAGAGTGCGCTCGTCCAGCGATCCCATGCTAGACGGCGGCGCGGCGGACGCGACCATGGGCGGCTCCGGCGCCTCCGCTACGGTGGGGACGGACGCGCCGAGCATGGTGGATGCGGGCGCTTCGGGTGTGGCCGTCACGGCGGGGAGCATCGGGCTGGTGGCTCCATCCCAGGCGTACGTCCAGAGCCAGGCCCGCCACTCGGCGGCTGGCGGCATGTCGCGGTTGTGGAGGGGAGCGGACGCGGACGGCGCACGGACAGGTACTACGGGTACTGGGGTAGGCATGCGGACCAGTGCCGGCGCCGCGATATCGGCTGGTGGCGCGCTGGTGTGGGGAGGACGAGATTCGGCGGCACGCCAGCGGAGGAACAGCAGCGCTGCCAGCAACCCCGGCAGCCCGACGGCGGCGGCGAAGAGCAGCGGAGCCATGGGAATCGCCTCCCGCACTGTGCGGGAGCAGGGCCGGCCGTTTCCGCGTGGCCGCCTGATCCCGTTCGGACGCGCCTTGCTGGCCGGCCTCCAGGAGCGGAGGGAAGCAGGGTCGCGGCGTAGTGTAGCACAGGATGGACGGGCCAGTCAACGGCGCGGCCGGCGCGGCTTGCGACCGGCACGGGGATGCGGACGCGGGCGCGCGGATGGTGGAGCTGAGGCGGCATGGGCGAGTAGCGCGTCACGCGCGCGATTGGCAGCGCGCTGGGCACGCTCACGCAGCGCACCGCGTACAAGCGGCCGGTACAGCAGGATGCTGAGCCAGCCGAGCGGGCCGGGAATGAGGCGGATGGTGACGATGAGGCGGGTGGCACCACCGGCTTCAGTGGGCACGCACTCGACATCCCAGGCGTTGTTGTCGCGGCGCGGGCCGAGCGTCGTCTGCCAGAGAAAGTGGCGCGGCGGCGCGAAGGCGGCGATCTCGACGGGCAGCACGCGACGGGTGCCGCGCGTGCGCGCGAAAGACCAGCTTTGCCCCAGCCGTGGCGCCCCTTCCGGCGCTGTGGCGAAGGCGGCGCCGGCGAACCACTCCGGTGCGTGGCGCGGGTCGGCGAGGTACGCGAAGGCGGCGGCGGGCGGAACCGCCACCTCCGCCGTGCCGCTGCCCTCGATGGGAGCGAATGTCACTGCTTCGTTATCACTGTTGGGATCGCTGCGAGGCGACCGGGGCTGGCTCCGGCGTGCCGGCGCGCGGGCGGCGCAGGCGTTGGAGCAGGTAGTAGCCGCCGAAGAGCAGCAGCGCGGCGAAAGAGGCGATGGTCGCCGTGCCGGGCTGCGGGAAGGGCACGCGGTCCGAGAGGTGCGTGAGCGAGAACAGGCCGTTGAAGCCGGAGAGCGCCAGCGAGAAGATCCAGAAGGTCAGCAGCACGGTGAAGCCGACCAGGCCCAGGAAGCGCAGCGAGTTCTCGGCCACGCGCCAGCGGAAGAGCAGCAGCGCGGCGGAGAAGACGATGGAGAGCACGGCGATCACGCCCCACAGCAGCGCGAGGCCGACGTTCTGGTACTGCGCGAAGTTGGCGAGGTTGGTGCGGACGAAATCGGCGACCTGTTCGCTGCCGCAGGCGGCGACGGTATAGCCGGCGTCGGCGCAGGTGCGCTGGTCACTGAGCAGGTGCAGGTAGCCCTGGATGCCGCGGGATGCGGCGGCGACGGCGATGGTGCCGAGCAGGATCAGCGCCGGCCAGGCCACGGTGCGCAGGCCGAGGGCGAGGTTGAAGGCGATGCCGACGCGGCGATTGAGCGCGGCGCGCACGGTGTTGATCAGCTCACGGACGACGCGCTCGTAGATCGAGCTGGTGTCGTCCGCGTCCACCTGCTGGCCGAGGCCCTTGATGACAGCGGAGAGCGCGAGCGTCAGCAGGCCAAGCGGCAGGTAGACGAGCGCCTGGATGATATCGAGGAAGTTGAGCGTGGAATGTGCGGCTAGGTCGCCGGGACTGACGCAGCCGGTGCCGGGGAAGGTGACGGCGCAGGTGTCAATGGTGACACCCGTCTGCAGCAGGTTCGAGAGCGCGTTGATGACGTTGGCCTGGAAGAGCAAGCCGAGCACCAGCACGATGATGGTGCCGGCGATCAGGTCGCCGGCGACGAGCTGCGGCAGCTCCGGCTCGGTGGCAGCCAGATCAACGGTCTCGTCGAGGCCGATATTGGCCGAGACGCGCAGTGGCTTATTCATCGCACGGCGGGCCCAGCGGCGGATGGTCGAGAGCCAGAAGATGGCGATGATGCCGAAATTGAGCACGGTGTAGGTGAGCGCGCTCTGACCGATCTGCGGGATGCGCAGACCGAGGTTCTGCAAGAAATCCTGCAGAAAGCGGGTGAGGTCGCGATTGTAGTAGTAGATCACGCCGACGAGAATGATGCAGGTGATGGTGACGGCGAGCGTGGCGACGAGCTGGGGCCGCAGCGAGGGGTGGCGCAGGATGGAGCATTGCAGCGCGATGATCAGGGCGCAGAACCAGAGGTAGAGCGCCCAGGGCTCCTTGAAGATGGTGGCGGTGAGGTCGGGTTCGAGCGGGTCGCGGAAGCCGAGGAAGCCGGTGAGCATGAAGACGGCGACGCCGGCCAGCCCCAGGCCGATGATCAGCCCGACGGGATACTGGACCAGGAAGGCGCGGCGGCTCTCGTCGTACAGGTCGGTATAGGCGTGTTGGCGATTGCTGGGACGATTCAGCATGGCGCGCATGAGGGATACCTCCTCTGTGGTGCCGGCCGGCGCGAGGTCAGTCGGCGCGAGGCGGCAGGGTCGTCTCCGTGGTGGATGGCATGGGAGTGCGCGGGCTGGTGGCGCCGGGGTCCGCGCTGGCGCGCACGGCGGCGCTCACGAGCGCGGGGGATGTGGCCGCGGCGGGTGCGGGGGTGGGGCGCGCGGTGGGGCGCAGGCGGCGCAGGCCAATGAAGTAGACGCCGGCGAGGACGAGCGCCGCCGCTGAGAGGTAGGTGGCGAAGCTGGGCGGGTCGAAGGGGCGGCGGTCGAAGCCGGCGTTGGCGAGGACCAGCACCAGCTTGTTGATGCCGAAGAGGGCGAGGGCGAAGATCCAGAGGATGATCAGCACGAGGAAGCCGACCAGGCCGAGGAAGCGCAGCGTGTTCTCGGCGACACGCCAGCGGAAGACGAGCAGTGTGGCGGAGAAGACGAGGCTGAGCAGCGCGACCAGCCCCCAGCCGAGGCCGGGCAGCAGGTTGAGCGCGTCCTGCCCGCCGCGCAGGCTATGCAGGTAGAGCTGGATGCCGCTGGAGAGGTTGGCGAGGCCGAAGGTGGCGAAGACGAGCAGCGCGGGCCAGCCGACGGTGCGGATCGAGAGGATGGCGTTGTTGGCGAGCACGCGCAGGCGGCGGTCGAGCGCGCTTTGCAGCGTCTTGAGGATGGTGGTGGAGACATCCACGGCGATGGGCACGGTGCTGGAGCCTTCGCCGGTGGCCGTGGCGGGCAGCGTGGCCGCGAGCGCGGCGTCATCCACGCCGCCGACGGCGCCGAGGCCGCTGAGGGTGGCGGAGAGCGCGAGGATGATCAGGCCGAGCGGCAGGAAGACCAGCGACTGGATGAGGTCAATGAAGGTGAGCGTCGGTGGATCGTGGAGGCTGGCGCCCGTGCCCGTGCCGGCGACTCCAGGGCAGTTGCCGACGAGCCAGGAGAGCTGACAGTCCGTCAGCGGCGCGGCGGGTGCGCCGGTGGGCGTGATGGGATGCACGACGCTGCCCAGGACGTGGAGCTGGAAGACGACGGCGAGCAAGGCGGTGAGCACGGCGGCGGCTACGAGGTCGCCGGAGATCAGCTCCTGGAGCGTGGGCATGTCGCGCGGGTCGCGCTCGGCCGAGTCCGCCGGGTCGCCCAGACCGAGATTGACGGACGGGTTGGGCGGCAGGCCGCGCGCGCGGCGCACCCAGCGGCGCATGGTATCGGCCCAGAAGACGGCGATGATGCCGAAGTTGATGACGTTGTAGGTCGCCGCGCTCTGGGTCAACGCGGCGAGCAGCCGATGGCCGCGCAGCAACTGCTGGATGAAGTCGGGCAGCGAATCGCTGAACTTGAGGATGGCGACGACGATGACGGCGAGCAGCGCGACGACGATGGTCGCGATCAGCCGGCCGCGCAATGACTTGTCGCGGAAGATCGAGGCGAGCAGGGTGAGCATCAGGGCGCAGAACCAGAGGTAGAGCACCCAGGGCTGGCGGAAGGTGTCATCCAGCGCGGTCGGGGTGATGGCGCGCGCCCAGCCGTCGCGGCCGAAGAAGCCGGTGATGGCGAAGGCGGCGACGCCGGTGAGGCCGAGCGCGATCACGAGCAGGACGGGATATTGCACGAGGAACGTGCGCCGCTCCTCGTCGTAGAGGTCGGTGATGGCGCGACGGGGGCCGCTGGGGCCGCCGGCAGGCGCTTGCCGCATGGGTCTCTCCTCTCGTGGGCCGGTAGCGGGAACAGCGCGTACCGGCGCGGCCGCTGCCCCAAACCGTGCCGCGTCTCGCGGGTGGCGAGCGCCCAGCCGACGCGATGGGCTGCGCGTATCGTGTATGTCTATAACGGACCAGATGCCCGGCGCGGAGCAACCGCACAGCCGGAGACAGGCCCCGTATATGATACATGCAGACGGTCCGCAAGGATAGGGGGAAGTTTGCGCGGAGAGCTCACCGCCGAGGACATGGAGGAGAAATCAGGAGAAATCAGGAGAAATACAGGTGCGGTTGCAACTGGTGGTCCGCTGCCTCGCGCGGTTCAGAGGTGCGAGATCATGCGCACGGCCATTTTGAGGAGGCGCGCGGCGAGGGCGTAGACGATCATGGCGAGGATGGCAGCCTCGTCCAGTGTGGCGCCGCCGAGGCTGAACGGGTTGGGGAAGACGCCCTGGAAGGGCGCGACGAACTGGGCCGTCACGCCGTAGACGAAGCGCGAGAAGCCGGCATTCGGGCTGGCGGCGAGCAGCAGCAGCACGATACGCACGAGCAGCAGCGATTCGAGGATGCCGAGCGCCAGGGAGATGAGCTGGATGAGGGCCCGCGCGACCCGATCCGCCTGAAAGGTGGATCGGCGCGCGCCGCGCGACGGTGGCGCCCGCATAGGCACCGGTCGCGGCTGGGGATACGGCTGCGCGTCTGCCGGCGGATACGGCTGCGCGTATGGCTGAGGCGATGGCGGCGCGTGCGCGGGCCAGGTCGGCGCGTCGCTCTCCACAGGCGGATTGTTCTGCATGGCGAACACTCCTTTGCGTCATCCTCATGCACATGGCGGGCCTGACACATGCCGCCAGAGCGCCGGCACTCCCCCATTTCCTGATCTACGTTGCACCCGCCGGTGTGTTGGATGATTGACGCCGAATCCGCATGATTCATGGAACCCCTATGAACCGCATGTTCTACGTGCGAGCGCGCCGTACCACCGCGTCGCCAGCCTGTACTTTGCGATCAGCGGGCAGCCCAGAGCGCGTTGGGGTCGCCGGAGGGTCAGGCGGCAACCGCTGATCTCGCCAACTTCGCGTCGGGCGGCGTGACGATCTTCGCCGACGAGGAGCAGGTGGCGATGCCGGTCACTCTGCCGGCGACGACGCGCTGAGCCGGGCGGCGCGCTCGCGAAAGTACGTACGCCAGGATTCAGGGAGCGATGGCAGATCGGCGGCGCGCTGGAGCGCGGAGAGACGCGTGGGCAGGCGCGACCGGCGGTCGCGGTAGAGGCGGTTGATCGCCGCGACGCGGACGCCATCTGGGTCGCGCTCCAGCACGGTGACGGCGTCGCCGGCCTCCACCACTCCCTCGCGCGCGACCGCGAAATAGACGCCGCTGCGGTCGCTATTCAGGAAGCGTTTGAGGATGTCGTCGCGGCCCAAGCGAACGCCGAGCTTGTAGCAGGGAATGCGCGGCTGGCGCACGATCAGCTCAGCCGTGCCCGCGCGCAGGCGGTCGCCGATGGCAAGGTCATCTTCGCGCAGGCCCACGATCGTCAGGTTCTCGCCGAAAGCGCCGAAGGGAAAGTCCACCTCCGGCAGCTCTGCGCGCCAGGCGTCGTAATGCTCGGCAGCGTAGGCATAGACGGCCTTGTCGGGGCCGCCATGCACGGAGAGGTCCGCCTGGCGGTCGCCGTCGAGATTGAGGTGGCGGATGGCGGTGGGCCCGGCGACGGCGGACTTGAAGATCGCGGTGCGCACGGCGCGACCGTGGGATTCGACGGTGCGCGGGAGCCCGACGTTGACGGAGACGATGCGCATGGAGGCGAGCTGGGACACAAGGCTTCTCCTGAGGCGAGAGGGAATGGGCCAAACGTGATGCTCGGCGGTCGGCCTCGTGCCCGCGCCGCTAGAGAGTGTATCGGGATGCCGGATGCGTTACAAGACAAGCGGGAGGATGGATATTCAGGGCGCGTGCCGTTCCCCATCCGCGCAGGGCGTCTCCCCGTCTCCCCCCTCTCCCCATCTCCCCATCTCCCCGTCCGCGGCGGCGGACGTGGCGGCCGCGGGCCCTCCAGGCGCGGTTTGAACCGCTGGCTCACTCAGGGAGTGGCCGGAGTTTGAGGCCGAGGCGGGCGCGGCGAGCGCGCCAGCGGATCGTCAGCAATAGCGCGGTCGGCCTCGTCGGCAAGGCGGCGCTCGTTGCGGTGGATGAAGAGGAAGCCGGCGAGTGTCGCGGCGGCGGCGAGGATGAGCGCGACGATGCCAATTGGTCCGCTGAGATGATGCACCGTGTCGCCAAGGAGGTAGCCGCCGGCGCCATAGAGCGCGGCCCAGAGAATGCCGCCCGCCGCGTTGAACAGGAGGAAGCGGCTCCAGCGCATGCGGTTGGCGCCGGCCAGGAACGCGGCCCAGGCGCGCAAGACGGCGACAAAGCGCCCGAAGAAGACGATCTTGCCGCCGTGGCGCAAAAAGAGATATTGGCCGAGCTTGAGGCGGCGCGCGTCCAGGTGGATGATGTGGCCGAAGCGGCGCAGCAGGCGATAGCCGCCCTCGCGCCCAACGAAGAAGCCCAGGTTGTCGCCGAAGATGGCGCCCGCGGCGGCGGCGGCGATGACCAAAGGGAGGGCAAGCTGGTGTGTCGCGCCGGCGTAGATGGCGGCGGCCAGCAGCATCGTTTCGCCAGGGAATGGGATGCCGGTGCTCTCGACCGCGACGAACAACAGCACGGCCCAATAGCCGTAGGTCTGGATCAAGACCGTAATGTCGTGGCCGCTGATGTGGGGCATAGGATGAACAGAACCTCGCGAATGGACTGGATCGCCGCCGCACGTGGGAACGCGCCGTGATCGTGCGCCATGATCGCGTACGGGATGCACAATCACGGCCATCCCCTTGACAGCCCGATCTCTTTGTGGTAAATTAGTTCTACTGTTGCGGCGCCACCCCGCGCCGCTAGCACCTGAACAACCGCATATCGAGGCGAATCCCGGTCATCCCTGCCCAGCCACGTCATACACCGCGCCGTGGACGTACCAGATCGTGCCGGAATCGGTCAAAACCGTGCCACTCGCCTTGCCGTTTTTGCCGCGATCGTGCCGCTTTTGCCGCCCATAACACGAAACGTCAAGTTCCCGATCCCGGCAAACCGGCTTGAATTCGGCATTCGGGCGCAAGTCATCCCCGACACGCGGCCAAAAAGCGGCAAAAACGGCAATGTTCACCACGCCAGTCAACATTGCCGCCCGCGGCTCAATTCAGTCCGGCCAAGGCCAAGCCAGGCGTCGCGGACCATCCCGGCGCGGTTGCGACCGCCGGCCCACTGACTATCAGTCATCAAGCCCGCAATTCAGCCTGGAGGATGCGATAGAACGCATCGCGAGCATGCCGCTCGATCCACGGCTCGTGGCCGCAGCGTTCGAGCGGGATGAAGCGGAAGTCCGGCAGGATGGCGGCGAGCGGGTCGCGGACGCCCGCGGCGGGATGCGGATCGTAGTCGCCGTGGATGGCGACGACAGGGCATTCCACCCGCCGCGCCAGCTCCAGGAATCCGCCGCGTGCCCGCAGCGCTTCGGCTTCCGCCCAGACGCGCTGGAACACCTCGTAGCGAACGTCCGTCTCCTCCGTCTCCCCGGCATCGCTGGGAAAGGGATCGTAGGTGTCAGCGCGGGCGGAGAGGGCGCCAATAGCGGCGAGCGTCGCGCTCTTGTCCGCCACGGCCGGATCGTCGAGAGCGGCGGCGAGAGCGTTGAGCCGGCCGCGCTCGTCATCGCTGAGACGCCCAAGGCGTGTCTCGCTGATGCCGGCCGCGTAGCGCGCGTCGAGCGGGCCGGAGCCAACCAATATGAGCTTGCGCACGAGCGCGGGATGCTGGGCCGCGAAGATCAGACCGAGCATGGCGCCCCAGGACGAGCCGACAACCGTGACGGGCGGATCGGCGTGCTGGTCGAGCATCGCGCGCAGCTCCTCCACCTGGGCGCCGATGGAGAGCGCGTCTTGCAGCGGCTCCAGCACACCCCATTCGGCGGCGAGCGTGCGGGCGACGGCGGCCATGGAGCCGAGCGCGCCGGGGCCGCCGTGCAAGACGGCGACGGCGAAGGGCGCGCGGCCATAGGTGCGCGAGCTGCTCATAAGTGATGGAGGTCTCCTCATGAAAGGTGCGGTATCAATGCACGACAGCCACAAGCCGAAGTTCGAGACGGGCGGGCGCTTCGTTCCGCACCTATTGTGTGCCAGCGCCGCCCCATCGCGCCAGAGCGCTGGGCGACCTTGTCGCGCGGTGGTCATAGGGCAACAGTGAAGCCCGTCGCAAGAGGCCGGAGTGATGCCGCGGTGGGCGGGATGAAGCCAACGCCGAGGGCGGTGCCGAGCAGGATGACGGCGGCATGGGGAGTGCCGGCGCGGGCACGAGCGGCGGCGCTGCCATCGTGGATGAGCGAGACATCGAGAAGGCGATCCACCAGCGCGCTCACACGCTGGGAGAGGACCGATGCGGCGTTTTCGGGGAGGGCGCGCGGGGCGGCGTAGGTGCCAATCTGGCGCGGCAGCGGATGGCCGTTGCGCACGTAGGCGGCGAGGCTGATGGGAATGGATGGATTGAGGGGGTGATCAGGATGAGCAGTGGAGGCTTCGCGCCAGGAGCATGCGATCACGCAGGCCATCTCAGCGGCGAGCGAGCGGGCCTGCTCAGGAGTGGGATCGGACGTGATATCGCCGGCAAGTCGTGGGGCTGGCAGCGATGGGAACGGATGGAGCGCGGCCAGGGCGCCAGCATCGTCGTAGCGGGCGAGGACGCGCTTGACGGCGCTGCCGCCGAAGTCGAGGACGAGCGCCGCGCGGTGCATCGAGGGTGGGACGGTGCGGGCGGCGCCGATGATCGGCAGCAAGGTTGGAGACATAGAGATGCGCAGGGCGAGATCGGATGCGCCGCTGGCGGCAAGCAGATCGGTGGCATGGCGACGGATGTGGCGGCCGAGCCGACCGCGGACAAGCCCGCCGCCGAGCCAGATGGCGCGGATGCCAGCCCAGTGAGACCAGTAGGTGTCGTCCCACTCGCCGCGCGCCTGGCGATTCACCAGATCGCCGCGCCTGAGCGTGAGCAGGAGATAGCCGAGAGAGCGGCCGAAGCGACGGGCAAGATCGCGGGCGACGGCGCGAACGGCCGGGTCGCGGGATGCGAGAGAACGGTCGAAGGCGGGGAGCAGAAGCATGTCATCCGATTGCTCCTCGGCTGTGAGCGCGAGCGCGGCGGCGTGCGGGCGGATGGCGGCGGCGAGCGCCTGGGCCGAAAGCAGCTCGGAGCCGGTCCGGCCGCGCACATCGGGATCGAGGGCGAGGCCGGGCAGGTCTACGATACGCGCCCGGTTGAGCGAGGCAGTGGGGGTGAGGCGCGCGGGGTCAAGAGGATCGGGCTTGGGCTGTTTCCACTCAACGAGGTGATTGAACTGAATACCGCTCGCGCTCAGTATCGCATGCCCACGCCCCAACAGCTCTCAATCAATGCGCGGCGGCCCGGCACTGATGCGCGCGCGCACGGCGTCGAGCGGATCGGCGTAGCCCTCGCGGGTAGGTCGCGGCGTCCAGAACGATTCGAGCCACCACGTCGCGCCGGCCTCGGCCAGCGGGCTGACGATCTCAGCGGTGCGCGCGGGATCCTCGCCGGGAGTCTCGCCTTCCATGACGATGTCGAAGGGAGTGGAGGCGGTGCGATGCGCGGCGATGTAGGCCCGCATGGCGGCGAGGTCGGCGGGGGTGGTGGGCTGGTGGGAGCCGTCGTCGCCGAGCGTGTTGGGCAGCAGGCCGTCCCAGTGCGACACGCGGGCCATAGACTTCTCACGCGGCCAGGCGCCGACGACCCAGACGGGGATGCGCGGCCGCTGGATGGGCGTAGGGCGAAAGGTCATCGTGTCGAGATGATAGTGACGGCCAGCATAGCTGAATGGCTCGCCGCTCCACAGGCCGGCGAGGATGGCGAGCGATTCATCGAGGAGCTGGGCGCGGGTGGCGCGGTCGGTCGGCTCGCCGACGCCGGCGAAGCCCTGGTCATCGAGCGCGCCGAGGCCGACGGGCAGGATGAGACGGCCACCGGAGAGGATGTCGAGGGTAGCGGTCTCGCGGGCGACCTTCCAGGGGCGGCGGCGCGAGAGCGGGGTGATCATGGTGCCAAGGCGGATGCGCTCAGTGGCGGCGGCGATGGCGGTGAGGGCCACCCACGGATCGAAGCCAATGCCGGAGGCGGGATCGACCGCCGCGTCTATCGAGATGCAGTCGGGCAGGAAGACGGCCTCCCAGCCGGCAGCCTCGGCCTCGCGGGCGAGCGCCGGAAATGCGCGGACATCACCACCGGGGATGACGAAACCATAGCGCATGGGGTGGGTGCTCCTTTGTGGGAATCACGGCTGGATCGCGGCACTGATGCGGTTGGACACAGAGATGCGGACTCTCGCCGCTGCTCCAGTCCGCGATGGCGGACGTCGCGGCCAACGGCCATCTAGGCGCGGTTTCAATCGCCGGCTGGCTGTGTTGTGGACGTATGGGCAGCAAGTGTGATGCCCACAGGGGGAGTATGCGTGAGAATAGACGACATCGCATGTCATATTGGTGGCGGGATCAGGTGGGAGTGAGGCTGGACGCGAGATGAGTATCGCGATCGCGATGGGCCGATGGGTGCGCCATGGGGTCGGTAGTGAAGCGAGTGGAGCGGACGCGCGGACGGGTGGCGATCTGGAGGCCGCCGCCCGGCGCGGTGAGCAGGCGCATGGGCTTCCTGGGGATCAGGCCGGCCTCGCGCTGCCAGGCGGCCATCTCCTCGAACGACCATGCGCCGGATTCGCTGGTGAGGGCGAAGTAGAGATCGGCGAGCGCGCCGGCCTGGCCGGCGTCGCCAGGGGTGCGCGGGCGCATCACCTCAGCGAAGACGAGCGCGCCACCGGGGCGCAGCGCGCGGGCGATGCGACGGACCAGCGCGCGGTTGGCGCCGGCGCTGAAGTGGTGGGCGAGGTTGGCGATGAGTACGAGGTCGTACGTCTCGACGCCGAGATCGGTGGTGAGGGCGTTGCCGGGCTGGTAGACCACACGGTCGCCCATGCCCTCGGCGGCGAGCAGCGGCGCGGCGGCGGCGCATGCCTCGGGCAGATCGAGGATGGTGGAGCGCAGATCGAGGTGGCGGCGGCAGAGAGCGACAGAGTAGTAGCCGTGGGCGCCGCCGATGTCGAGCATGGCACGTGCGCCGGAAGGAACGGGAACGCGGCGGACCAGCTCGCTCGCGGCGAGCGTGGCCCCAGAGCGCATGCCGCGCATGTAGAGCGCCCACTCATCGGTGGTAAGGCCCTCATGCATGTGGACCGGCTCGCCGCTCCGTACGAAATCGTCGAGGTGTTCGATGAAGCGGGCGTCCAGCAGTTGGAGCAGGATGGCGTCACGCAGCGAGTGGGGGCTGTCTTTGAGCAGCCACTTGCGCGCGACGGGGGCGAGGCCGTAGCGGCCGGCGTCGTAGGTGAGGTAGTCGGCGCCGGCGAGGGCGGAAAGCAGCTTTGCCGTGGCAGAGGGATCAGTGCCACAGCGAGCGGCGACCTCGTCGGGGGGCAGCGGGCCGCCCGCGAGCGCCTCGAAGATGTCCAGCCGGGTGGCGACCATGACGGAACGGGCGAGCAGCAGGGCGATCAGGGTGTCGAGGATGGGCGTGGGGACGGCGCCGGCGGCGCGTGCGAGCCATTCGAGCGCGTTTTCGGGAACGGCAGAGAGCTTCATTGTGCTGGTTCCGTGTTGTGGAGCGATCTCGTGGTCGTGAAAGGCCAGTGTGTGGTTGTTGGACGGGAATGCGCTGAACTTGCGATCCATCCTGATGCGCTGGATGGCTTGTATGCATGATCGGCACCAGGGGGAGCAGAGAATGAACCGCAGAGTTGGAAAATGTCCTTTGGATGGAAGTATAGTACATCCGTTGTATTACTGTCGGATGGCTTCCAGATGTGAGCCATAAAGACAGAACAAAACAAACGGCACGGGACATGCGCTCAGGCGCGACAACCACCTATTCCCAATCGGAGGCACGACAGTGGCGGAGAACGATCGGGACACAGCTCGCGACGAGAACGAGCGGTACATCCGCAGGGGATCGCACGAACGGCCCCGAGATGGCGCCGGATGGGCGCTATTGCGTCCACTTCACACCAGAATATTGGGAAGATCAGGGCTTCGAGCGCGATTGGGGTGATGCGGCGGTGAACAACTGGCCGCATCTGGAGATCTTGCGCCACTGGGACGGCGGGATCACCATGTTCGTGATTCTGGCGCCGCATGTGACACGCGGTCCGGTGTTGATCGAGGGCTTAGGGCGTGCAGCGGGAGCATACTAGCGGCACGCTGGAGTAGGGAGAAAGGTCGTCTTGACGGCTGTACCGTCTGGACAGTATAGTACAAACATGGCAGATAAGGGAACACGCGAACGCATATTGACGGCGGCGAACGCGCTGGTGCGGCGCGAGGGGGTCGCGCGCCTGACGCTGGACGGTGCGGCGGCGGAAGCTGGGCTGAGCAAGGGCGGCGTGCTCTACTACTTCCGCAGCAAGGACGAGCTGATCGCGGGCATAATCGAACACCGGTTGCATGGGTTCGAGCGGGAGCTGGAGCGGGCGCTGACACGCGAGCTGACGCGCCAGCCGACGGTCGGCCGTTGGGTACGCGCGTATATTCACGCCGCGGCGAAGTCACCAACGCCGGTGGAGGCGGAGACCGTGAGCGAGCTGCTGGCGGCGGTGGCGACCAATCCGGCGCTGCTAGAGCCGATGCGCGAGGCCTACACGATCTGGGAGGAGCGGGCGGAGCGCGACGGGCTGGAGCCAGGGCTGGCGACGGCATTGCGGCTGGCGGCGGATGGACTCTGGCTGGGCGATCTGCTGGGCATCGCGCCGCCGGCAGGCTCGCGGCGCGACACCGTCGTGCGGACGCTGCTGCGGCTGGCGGGCGATACGGAGGCGGAAGCGGAGTCCGGGAAGCGGCAGCGCGTGGGGAGCCGCTGAGCGGGCCGGAGACTTTCGGATGCGCGGGCATTGGGACCGTTAGCTGGCTCAGTGCCGGCAACGTGGGCTGTGTGCGTGTACGAACGTGATGGGGCCGGCAGCGAGCCAGCCCCATGTGATTTCCCCACTGCGCCCGTCAGTGCGCCGCGGCTGTGGGAACCGGCCGCTTCGCCGCCGTGAGGGTGGAGCGGACAGCGGCGCCGCCCTTGGCGACGAAGGCAATGCGCGCGGGGTCCGCCAGCACACGTACATCCGCCAGCGGGTCGCCGTCCACCATGAGCAGGTCGGCATATTTGCCGGGAGCGAGCGTGCCGAGGTCGGCGTCCAGCCGCAACAGCTCGGCGGCGGAGCGTGTGGTGGCGACGATGGCCTGCATGGGAGTCATGCCGCCATGCTCGACCATCAGCCCCAGCTCGCGGGCGTTGCCGCCGTGCGGGCCGACGCCCGAGTCCGTGCCCATGGCAACCTTGACGCCGGCCTGGACGGCGCGGCGGAAGCTGGCGCGGTGGGCATCAATCACATGACGAGCTTTCTCGATGGCGTAGGCGGGGAGCAGGCCGGGGCGGGCCTCGGCAAGCTCGATCACGTCCTGCGGGGCGACGAGCGTGGGCACCAGATAGACGCCGCGATCGAGCATCATCTGGATCGCCTCGTCGTCCAGGTAGATGCCGTGTTCGATGCTGGCGATGCCGGCCGCCAGCGCGTTCTTGATGCCACGAGTGGACTGCGCGTGCGCCATACAGCGCTTATCCTGAGCGGCTGCCTCATAGACGGCGACGGCGATCTCCTCCACGGTGAACTGGGCGGACTCAGGCGCGTCGGCGGCGGAGAGGACACCGCCGCTGGTGCAAAGCTTGATCCAGTCGGCGCCGGCTCGCAGGATCTCGCGCACCTTGTGGCGCATCTCGTCCGTGCCATCCACGACCCCCTTCGGCACGTCAACAGGACCGTTGTCGCGCAGATCGATGCAGCAGGGCATGAAGCTGTCGCCGTGGCCGCCGGTCTGCGAAAGGAGTGAGACGGCGACGAGCATGCGCGGGCCGGGGAAAAGGCCGCGGTCTATCGCCTGCTTGACGGCGGCGGGGGTGCCGCCGGCATCGCGGACAGTGGTGATGCCGGCTTCGAGGGTGGCGCGGGCGTTGGGAACGGCGTAGAGCGTGCCGAGCGAGGGCGGGGTGACGAGCGAGCGCAGCAGGTCGTAGCCCCACGCGCCGCGGAAGTGGACGTGGCAGTCAATCAGGCCAGGGAGCAGCGTCTTACCGGCGGCATCCAGGATCGCGGCGTCGCGCGGGATGGCGACGGTGTCGCGATGGCCGGTGGCGGTGATGCGCTCGCCCTCGAAGACGAGCACGGCGTCATCCACCGGATCGGCGCCGCTGCCGTCAATCAGCCGCGCGCCGACGATGGCGACGGGTCCATCGAAGGGGGCGCCGCTGCCAGTGAGGCCGCGATAGGGCTGGAGCGCGAGCGGGACGGGTTGTGTCTCGTGGGCATGTTGGCCGTCGTGCGCATGGCTGTGATCGTGGTCGTGGTCGTGATCGTGGCTGCCGTTCGTGCCGGGCATGAGGGCGATCCTTTCTGTCTGGCTGGGAACGAGATCGGCGGTGGTGCGGTGGCCCTCAGTATACGCCGAGACACGAGATGCGATCAGCCGTCGGCGACTACGATGATGCCGTGCTCGTGCAGTTGGGCGGGGTAGTGGCGCTCGATCTCGTGGAGAAGATCAGGGATGGGCATGGAGAGGCAGGCCTGTATAATGAGCAAGTGCGGTCTGCCAGTCATGTGTACCATCTTGCCAGCGGTGGTGCGGCGCCACCGCGAGCGCGCGAGAAATACCCTGCTTTCGGGAGTTAAATCATGCGGGAAGATATACAGGCGGCGCTGCTTCCAGAAAGCCTGTTTGGTGGTGACGGCAACAAGCCCTGCAATGTAGCTCCAAGGCACCAGATGTCCGTTGGGCCAGACGCCGGAGACGCCATCCACAATGCCCTCGTCGTTGATCACCAGAGAAGGGCTTGGCCGTAGCGCGCGAGCGAGGAAGAAGATCATCGCTATGCCGAAGAGCGGCACACCACAGAACGTCACGAGCGGGGTGCGTGGATCGGCTTGGGCGCTTGCCGAGTTTCTGAGGAGGAGAACTGGCACGACAAATACTGCACTGAGCGCCGCCAAGCCCAGCAGCTTGAGGCGGTTGGGATAGACGACGATGCCGTGGGGTTGAGCGTGCATCGGCAAACGGCTCCGGGCGAATAGTCACAAGGAACAAGACATGAGTCGCACAGTTGGGTGAGGCCAGCATAGCATAGCCTGTCACCTCGGCGGCATGCTCGCTCACCCGGCATCGCACTTGCTAGGTATTGGCCGGCAACCGGGCATGTGGCCCACGGTTAGCGCTAGCACGGGAGGGGTTACATTCGATGGCAGTGATCGGACATCTGATCGGCACGGCGTTCCGGGCATTCTTCCGCATTCTGTTCACGTTCGTGCTGGCCGCGGCGCTCGGCGCGGGGGTGACACTGCTGGTGAGCTACACGCAGACGCAGCAGTGGCCGCCCACGCGGCTGACGGAGATCACGGCGATTGCCATTGCCGGGCTGGCGGGCTACGCCTGCGCGATTACCGTGCTGATGGGCGAGGGCGTGCGCGCGCTGCTCAAGACCGCGAAGTTCGCGGAGAAGGAGGCGCTCAGCACGGGCAACCTGATCGAGCACGGCGTCAAGGCAGTCGAGCATTCGCGGGGCGACTGAGGGTGATCACAGGCGGGCGAGCAGGGCATCCCTGCCGTCGGGCAAACGGCGGTAGAGCCAGACGGCGCCGGCCGCGGCCTCGCCACGCAGGTACGCCACGACCGGCTCGCGCATGACGCGCAGGGGATGCGCTTCGAGCAGGGCAATAGCTTCGGGGAGCGGGACGAAACGGGCGGCGGAGACGAAGGCGTCCGGGTCGGCAACGGCGATCTCGCCTGCGCGCACGGCGACGGCGAAGATGAAGGCGGTGGCGGAGTAGCCGGCGGGACGGTCGGACCAGTCGCCGCGCAGGCGCCTGGCGGGGTTATGGAACTGGGTGACGTAGAGCAGCGGGCCGAGGGCGGTGACATCCAGGCCGGTCTCTTCGCGTACCTCGCGGGTAAGGGCCTCGTCAAGCAGCTCACCTGGCTCGGCCACGCCGCCCGGCAACGCCCACGCCGGTTCCGGGTCGTCCGAGCCTTGCTGGCACACGAGCAGAATGGCGCCGTCGTCGCGGCGGATGAGGGCGGCGACGATCTCGTGGTTCATTGACTGGCTCATGCGTCGCGGCGCTGCTGCCACCAGGCTTTGGCGGTGGTGAGGAAGTTGACGCCGTGTTCGAGCAGCGTGACGGCGGCGTCGTGGGCGTGGCGCGAGGGGTAGTAGGCGCGGACGGTGCGGTGGAAGCTGGAGGCGTGGGCGTGGAGCTCACCGTCTTTGGGCAGCAGGGCGATGGCGGCGTCTTTGCGCAGGTTCCAGGCGCGGATCGGCTCGTCGTGCTGGATGGCGACGATCTGGTAGACGACGGGCCAGACGTCCGTGCAGAGCAAGCGCACCATGCGCTCGAGTTTCCCGTCGCCATGTTCGAGTAGGCCGGTCTTGAGCGCGCCGGGAACGGGGTCCAGCGCATCGAGCGCGCGGCGGGCGGATTCGCGGAGTTGCTCGGCGGTGGCCTCTGGGACGGGCAGCTCTCCGGCCAGCAGCGCATACGCTCCGGGAACGGGGCCGATCTGGCCTTCGGCGAGCGTGCCGGGATAGGCGTAGCACTGGAGGTAGGCAAAGGGCTTGGGGTCGATCCAGGCGAGGTTGCGCTGGATGGCGGCGCTCGTAGCGAAGGGCAGGTAGCCCTCTGGGGTGAAGGCGGCGGGGCCGAGATAGAGCTGGAAGTCTATGTCGCTGCAACGTGGGATGAAGCCGCCCTTGACGGCGGAGCCGTGCAGCACGAGGCCGACGAACCATGGGCGCGTGTGCTCGTAGTAGACGCGGCCGGCCCATTCGACGGCCTCACGCGCCTCTGGCACGACGCGGGAGACGTCAATCGTGATATTCGCGCCTGGCATCCCCATACATGTCCTCCCCCTGATGATCAGGCCGGCGTATTGGCTGGCGGTCGTCCCCACGGTTGTACGGCAGCGGCGGCGATCCGTCAAGGACGGATACATCACCGCTGAGGACGCTGAGGACGCTGAGGGAAGAAAGCGGTGTCTTGATCCACGGCGTTGTGTGGTAGCGGATGCGGGATGATCACGGGAGGTTGCTCATCCAGCGCCTCACGCAATGTCATGACGAGCTGATCGCGAATGGGATCGGGGATGGAGAACGGTGGGATGGGGTCGCGGTCGAGAAAGTCCAAGCCGGCGAAGGCGCGCGGCGCGTCGTAGCGCGGGATGACGTGCAGGTGGACGTGGCGATCCTGGTTCATCAGGAATGAGTAGTTGAAGCGGTCGGGCTGGAAGCGAGTGCGCAAGGCGTCGCGGACGCGGCGGATGGCAGTCCACAGATCGGTCAGCTCGTCTGACGTGAGGTCGCAGATGTCCTCGTCGTGGCGCTTGAGGATGAGGAAGCACTTGCCGAGCGTGTTCTGATTGTAATTGACGGCGAGCCGCCAATGCGCGCGCTCCCAGACCTCGTAGCCGGGCAGGGGATGGCAAAGTAGGCAGTCCATGGCGAGCCGCTCCTGTTCCCATGCCGCGTTCGCACACTATGCGATACCACGGATAGGATAGAACAGGAATTCTGGTTTGTCAAGTGAGCCGGTGTGGATTCGCCTTCTCCCTCTTACTTGCCGCCGCTGCCTCCACCGCCGGGCTTGGCGCCCTTGCTGGTCTGGCTGGCGATGAAGAGGATGGCGAGCAGGGCGAGCAGGCCGAAGCCGAAGACGAGCGGCAGCAGCGCGACGGTGACGCCGGAGCTGGGGCTTTGCACGATGATCTGCTGGCCGGGCAGCAAGGTACGACTGACCCAGTAGGCGATAGCGCCGCCGTTGACCGCGCCGGGGATGACGCCGGCCCAGCGCTGGCCGCGACTGGACGGTGGCGAGCCGAACCGCGTGCCCATACGGTACGCGAACCAGGTCATGCCGGCGAAGATCAGCGTGCCGAGCGCCTGGGCGCTGACGTTGGTCGGGCAGGCGGTGGAGGCGGAGACGCTGCCGCTCGTGCCGGGCGCGGGTGGCTGGCCGGGGAGGCCGCCGCCACTGGGATTGCCGCCGCCGGCGGGGTACAGCGGGTGCGCGGATGCCGTGGGAACGAGGGCGAGGCCGTGGCCGCCGAGCAGGTTGGCAAGGATGTCCGCGCCGCCGAGTGTGAGGAAGAGCAGGGTAGCAAGGATGATGGTGCAGGTGATGACTTCACGCACCCAGCCGCGCCGCCAGCCGGCGACGGCGGTGAAGGCGACGATCAAAAGGTAGAATTGCACCGGGCCGATGGTCATGCTTCGCTCCTTCCGGTGCGGCGCCGAGCATCCAACGCCGACCGGCAGAGAGTGAAGCACCTGGTATGCCAAACCGAGGGACCATCGGCGCGACCGCTAGGCCGGGCCGCCGGGCTGGGCGTTGGTATCTCGCACGTTTTCGTCAATACCAAACGCCTGGGCGAGATCGTCGGGCGCGCGCGTGGCGTCGGCCAGGTTGGCGTCGGCGAGGTCTGCGCCCTGGAGCGTGGCGTCTGAGAGATCGGCGGCACGCAGGCTGGCGTCGCGTAGGTCCGCGCGGTCGAGGTCGGTGCCTTCGAGGATGGTGAGGGTGAGGTCAGCGTTCTCGAGCTGGGCGCCGGCGAGGTCCGCGCCGGCGAGGGTGGCCTCGCGCAGGATCGCGCCGGTCAGGTTGGCGCCGGAGAACGTCGCCTTGGTCAGATTCGCGCCGGTGAAGTCGGCGTCCGAGAGGTTGGCGCCGGCGAGGTCCGCGCCTTCGAGATCGGCTTCCTTGAAGATCGCCTGCGCGAGGTTGGCGTTGGTGAAGTCCGCGCGCTCGGCGACGGCGCCAGTGAAGTCGGCGCCGGAAAGGTCCGCGCCGGGAAGCTCGATGTCGCTCATGTTGCGGCCATGGAAGGCGCGCTGGCCCTGAGCGTATGCCTGTAACAGCGGCTCAGCCTGCGGGGTGGTCATGGTGGTTGGCTCCTTCGTCATGTAGCGCCGTGTGAGGCACATACCAATAGGCGGGAGATACGGCCGCACGTGCGTGATGGGCAAGCCGCACGAGCCGTGCCGATGCGGGCTAGGAGGGGGCGCCGGTCGCGTGTGGCGGGGCGGGCGGGACAGGAGAAGCAGGCGCGGCGGGCAGGCGTGTATTGGTGCGGCGCTCGGCCTCATTCACTCCCAGGCCGCGGCGCACTTCGAGGAAGTGGACGACGGCTTCGCGTGTGACCATGCCGAGGAGGCGGCCGTCCGCCGCGACGACGGGGAGCTGGTTGACGTCCTGGTGGGCCATGAGGGGCAGCACGTCGTTGAGGCTCTGGGTGGGGCCGACAGCGTGCAGCCGCTCCAGCGGGATCATCACGCGACCGACCGGCGTCTGATCCCATTCGTCACGCGGGACGTGGCGCACGTCGGCGAGGGTGATGAGGCCGGCGAGCTGGTCGTCGCGGGTGACGGGTACGGCGCGCAGACCGAGCGGCAGCATATAGCCGTTCACCATCTGGCTGAGGGTGAGGTCGGGCGGGACGGCGGCGGCGACGGGGCGCATCACGTCGCGGACGGTGACGCCGCGCAGCAGCGCTTCGAGCATGACCTGGGTGTTGGCGCTCTGGGCGGCCTGGAGCAGGAACCAGCCGATGAAGCCGATCCAGATGCCGCCGACGAGGTTGCCGGTGAAGACCTGGATGATGCCCCAGATGATGAAGAGGAAGGCGACGACCTGACCGACGCGCGCGGCCCAGTGGGTGGCGGTGCGCAGGCTGCCGCTGGCCCGCCAGATGATCGAGCGCAGCACGCGGCCGCCGTCGAGCGGGAAGCCGGGGATGAGGTTGAAGAGGCCGAGCAGGACGTTGGCGACGGCGAGGTAGAGCAGCACGGCGGTGACGGGGCGGCTGGCGCTGCCGACGGCCTGGGCGAGCAGCCAGGAGATGCCGCCGAGGATGAGGCTGGTGACGGGGCCGACGATTGCCATCTGGAACTCGACGCCGGGGCTGCGCGGCTCTTGCTCGATGTTGGAGACGCCGCCGAAGATGAAGAGCGAGATGCTGCTGACGGGCAGGCCACGGGCACGGGCGACGATGGAGTGGGCGAGCTCGTGGAGCAGGACGGAGACGAAGAGGAGGATGGCGGCGATGAAGCCGAGCAGGTAGTAGGCGCCGGTGGAGAGGCCGGGCGCGGCGAAGGGGAACCAGCCGACGGCGAGCGAGAAGGTGAGCAGGACGAGCACGATCAGCCAGGTGTAGTTGATGTTGATGCGGATGCCGGCGATGGTGGCGACGTGTAGCGAGCCAGACATGTTGGTGGCTCCTTTCTCGATGGGCTGGATCAGGGGCGGCGTTCGGCGCGGGCGCGATATGCGGATCGAAGTCGGCAGGATGTGTACCGCGGCGAGGTGTCCTCACCCCCCGGCCCCCTCTCCTTGCGAGGAGAGGCGGAGCGGCGGGCGGGTGGATGATGTTGACCGCGATGGTCAACATTGCCGTTTTTGCCGCTTTTTCATTTCGTGTCGGACACGTTCTCCTCGTGGATGCAGCATTCAAGCCGGTTTGCGCGATCCGGCAACGTGACAGTGCGCGTTCTGGGTGGCAAACGCGGCACGATCGCGGCAAGAAACGGCAAGAAGTGGCACGGTGGGTGGCAAAAGTGGCAAGGTTCGGATGGATAGCGGCCGCATCCAGGCTGTCTGGCGTACGGCTACCAGCGGATGAGATTGCCGTGTTTGCGGGTTTATGCGGTTGGTAAGGTGCTGGCGGCGTTGGGTGGCGCCGCGTGAATAGAACTGATTTACCACTAATTGCGATGATTATCAAGGGTGATGGCTACGGATTGCCGGGGCGCGTGCGCTGGTGCGCGCGGTGGGAATGGCGGTTGAGAGCGGGTGCGGCATGCCGCGCACTGACAGTCCATATCCGAGCGTGATGGTGGGGAATGGGACGGCTCAGGAGTAGAGGGTGACGAGGAGCGGGAGGTCGCGGGTGAGGACGCTGGAGTAGTGGGCGTGGCCGTTGCCGTCCAGGGTGAGCGGGGAGCCGTCGGGCAGGGCGAGCGCTGCGCCGTTGGGCGGGACGATGGTGATGTCCCAGGCGTTGGTGGTGCCGGGCTGCTTCTGGATGAACAGGGGGTATTGCGTCGCGCCGTTGGCGGAGGTGACGGCGCTGGGAACGGTCCATTGTATGTGGAGGGTGAGGGTGGCGGATTGGCAGGAGTCGGCGTCGCAGTAGCGCGGGGTGTCGGCGCGGGTGAGGAAGAAGTAGCAGGAGAGGACGGCGCTCTGCTCCTGCGCGGCGGGGAAGGGGTCGCAGCCGTTGATGGCATTGGTAGAGGCGCTGGTGGGGACGAGGGCGCGCACGAAGTCGTGGTAGCGCCAGTTGCCGCCGGAGGGGAGGTAGATGTCGTTCCAGGTGTGCGGGACGACGGGGTAGTCGTAGGTGAGGGTGAGGTCGTGGGTGGCGGAGCCGTCGGCGCCGAGGGTGACGACATCCTGGGCGCGCTCGCGCACGTCGCCGTTGACGTAGGATGCGCCGACGTTGGTGTCTACCAGGAAGAGGCTGTCGCCGGGCGGTGTCTGCACGGCGCCGTCGAAGGTGAGGGTGGTCAGCAGCGTTTCGAGGCGCTGGTCGTTGAAGTAGAGGACGAGGTCTTTGGTCTGGAGGGCTTCGAGGACGGTGCGGAAGAGCTTGCCCTGGTCGGAGGCGGGCAGCGCGCCGATGGTGTGGAAGAGGGTGGCGCCGAGGGCGGCGTCGAAGGCCTTGCGGTCCGAGGTGTTGAGGTTGCTGGTGTTGGCGCCTTTCAGCTCGGCGCAGCGCGGGTCGTTGGGGTGGTTGTCGGAGGCACAGAAGGCGTTGAGGATGTGGAAGTAGTGGATGGTGTCGCGCAGGTTGTCGGCGGTGACGGTGCGGTTGAAGGCGTCCACGCGGATGGGGCCGGTGAGGGTGAGGATGCGCTCCATCAGGGCGGGGGTGAAAGCGAAGACGCCGCTGGCCTGGGGCAGGCCCTCTTGCACAGCGTACTGTTCGGAGGACTGCGCGGAGGTGGGCACGTCGGGGTCGAGGTTGGAGTCGCGCAGGTTGATCGAGTCGGTGAGGTGGACGTGCTGGAAGTCGAACCAGGCGAATTTGTTGGGGATGCCGTTGTTGGAGCAGCTATCGAGGCCGGTGGGGCAGTCGAGCTCGTAGATGTCGCGCAGGTGGACACCGCCCTGGAGGTGGGCGCCGGCGAGGGTGACGACGGCGTAGTTGCCGTAGAAGCCGCCGGTGGGGCGCAGCTCGTCGGAGTCCATGCCGAAGAGCAGGTAGTGCGCGGGGGCGCTGAGGCCGAGCAGATCGGGCAGAGCGCGCACGGCGCCGCTGGCGTCGGCCAGGTAGGCGCGGAGCTTGGGCGTCTGGGCGTCGAGCTTTTGCAGGGTGGGGACGAGCGCGCCGAGGTGCAGGCGCTGGAGATCGGCGTCGTGAACCTGGGCGCGCTCCGCGAGGCCGCGCTCCACCAGCGCGGCGGCGCGGTCGGTCTTGGCGGCGAGGACGTCGATCTGGGCGGTGGTGAGCGGCGGCGCGGCGGCGGTGGGCGTGGAGGCGCCGGAGGAGCCGCCGAGGCCGGAGAGCATGCCTTTGAGGGCGGGCAGCAGGGCGATGGGCACGTCTATGCCTTCGATGCCGGCCTGGGTGAAGTCGCGGCCCATGCGCAGCAGGTGGACGACGCTGCGCATGTCGGGTGAGGCGGTGTTGGGGAGCTCGGCCTGGATGCGCGCGAGGTCGCTGTCGAGCTGCTGGAGGTGGGCTTTGGTGGAGACGAGGCGGTCGGTCTGGAGGATGGAGCCGCCGGAGACCTCGCTCTTGAGGTAGGCGAGCTGGAGGCCGGCGTCGGTGGTGGCGAGGCCGAGGTCGGCGAGGCGGGTGATGGCGGTGGCGCTGGCGAAGCCGAGGATGAGGCTGAGGGCGACGAGGGCGAGAAGCACGCCGCGGGGGAGACGGCCCGCCAGCGAGGGGCGCGCGGGCCGGGGCGGCTTCCAGCCGGCGGCGCGTTCCCATTCGCCGGGCCGGCCGGGACGGATGGGGGCGGAGGGCGGGCCGTAGAAGCCGGAGACGGGGGGCAGGTGCGAGTTGTCGGGGACGGGGCGCGTGGGGACGCTCCGGCGGTCGTTGCTGCTCACGCGCGCTGCCTCCTGCCGTCCTTGGAGATCAAGGAATATTCACCGCGGATGACGCAGAGGACGCAGAGGAGATGTGAAGAGGTGAATCTTCGTGCCACGGGTCGTCGTGCGTGTGCGGGAACTGCTGTCCGGTCGGTTTCTCCTGAGAACTCGCTATGATACAAGACGCTTCACGGGCGGCGCGGGTTGCGCGCCGCTGGGGCGCCACTGGGACACTGGACAGAGAAAGCACATGGCGGGCCAGGTATGCAAGCGGACTGGCGATTGAAATCGCGCCTGGAGGGCCCGCGGCCGCGAAGTCCACCTGCGTGGAATCGGATGCGCTCCAGCCGCCGGAATCGAGCCTTCACAAGCCTGTGCGCGCCAGGGAGATAAGAGGATGCGGAGCGGCACATTGGGGTGCGGCAGGCGCAACGGGTACAATAGGGGCGGCGAAGCGTGCGGGGCGGTGCCGGCGGGGAATCCAGGGAATGCTGATCGTGCGTGGAAGCGCACGGAGAACGGAGGGGCATGATGAAGGCGATCCGCGTGCATGAGCTGGGTGGGCCGGAGGTGTTGCGCCTGGAGGAGGTGGCGACGCCGGAGCCGGGGCCGGGGCAGGCGCGGGTGAAGGTGGCGGCGGCGGGGGTGAACTTCATCGAGGTGTACCAGCGCAAGGGGCAGTATAAGATGGCGCTGCCCTACACGCCGGGGTCCGAGGGCGCGGGAGTGGTGGATGCGCTAGGGCCGGGGACGGATGCGCTGAAGGTGGGCGACCGGGTGGCATGGGCGCAGCAGCCGGGGTCGGACGCGCAGTATGTGATCGTCGATCCGGCGCGGGTGGTGCTGGTGCCGGAGGGGATCGGGCTGGAGCAGGCGGCGGCGGTGATGCTGCAAGGGATGACGGCGCACTATTTGACGCATAGCACGTTTCCGCTGCGGGCGGGGCAGACGGCGCTGGTTCACGCGGCGGGCGGCGGGGTCGGGCAATTGCTGGTGCAGATCGCGAAGCGGCTGGGGGCGCGGGTGATCGGCACGGCGGGGTCGGAGGAGAAGCTGCGGCTGGCGCGCGCGGCGGGGGCGGATGAGGTGATCGGGTACCGCGCGGTAGATTTTGCGCAGGAGGCGCGGCGGCTGACAGATGGGCAGGGGGTGGATGTGGTGTACGACTCGGTGGGGAAGGAGACGTTCGCGGGGAGCCTGGACAGTCTGCGGCCGCGGGGGTATCTGGTGCTGTTCGGGCAGTCGAGCGGTCCGGTGGGGCCGTTCGATCCGCAGGCGCTGAACGCGAAGGGGTCGCTGTTCCTGACACGGCCGACGCTGGCGAACTATATCGCGTCGCGTGAGGAGCTGGTGTGGCGGTCGGATGAGCTGTTTCGCTGGATGCGGGATGGGAGCCTGACGGTGCGCATTGACCGAACGTTCCCACTGGCGCAGGCGGCGGAAGCGCATCGCTATCTGGAGGATCGCCAGACGAAGGGCAAAGTGCTGCTCATCCCGTGAGGAAGAACGAGAACGAACACGGAGGGAAGGGAAGGAGCGGAGGTCGGAGGAGAGAGAGATGATACTGCTTCGTGCTGAGCTGTTGTCGTTTGTTGGCCTCCTGGCATGAATGCCAGGGGTAATCCCGGTCTTCAAACCGGTCGTGGCAATGACAACAATCCAGAACGAACCAGTATGAGAACGAACATGGAGGAAGCGGAGGTTCACGGAGGGATGTGGGGTGGGAGTGGGGCCGTGAGTGGGTTGTAAACGGAGGAGGATTGAGAGGGGGCGCCGCCGTGTGGAGCGGCGCCCGATGGGGTGTGGGCGCTAGAGGGCGCGCTGGCCGTAGGCGAGGTAGAAGGGGAGGATGCCGTGGCCCTTGGGGGCGCTCAGCTCGGTCTGGGTGAGGGCGTAGAGCTTGTCGTAGTCCGCTGGCGGGAGGATGCCGGCGGCGGTGACACCGGCGCGCAAAGCCTGGCCGACGGCGAGGCAATCGGTGGCGGACATGCGGCCGACGTGGCCGCCCCAGGCGCCCATGGGGAAATACAGATGGTGGCGCTGGACGTGGGCCAGACCGCCATCGCTGAGCAACTGGCCGATGGTGTGGCCCATCGTGAAGTCCACATTGCGCTTCGCGCATAGCTCGATCCAGGTGCCCCAGAGGCCGGTGAGGCCAGGTCCAGCGTGTTCGGGGACACCGCACTCGGCCAGCTCGACCCAACCGCCCGGCCGTGTCACACGGGCCAGCTCGCGGATGACGGCCGGCCAACGCTCGGCGGGGATGGCGGTGATGAGCAGGCGCTGGTGGACGAAATCGAAGCTGTTATCGGGGAAGGGCAGGCCCTCCAGCACGTTGCCAGGGGTGAAAGTGTAGTTGGGCGGCCGTTGATCAAGGCCGTTGCCGAGCGTGCGGCTGTCGTCGGCGGGCGGGGGAACGACGTCGAGGCCGACGACGTGGGCCTGGGGGAAGTGGGCGGCCAGCTCCATCGCCCAGCGGCCGGAGCCGCAGCCGACATCGAGGATGTCGCGCGGGTGATCGAGCGGCGCGGCGTAGTTGCCGCGGAAGCCGGTGCGCAGCAGGAAGTGCTGGAAGTCGAGGCGGTTGATCTCGCCAGTGTCTTTGGGCAGCGGGTAGGGCATGGCGGCGAGGTGGCGGCGGCCGCCGAAGACCCAGAAACGGCGATCCTCGCTGGGATCGACGACGACGGTGCGGCGCCGGCGGAGCAAGGTCGGCATGAGCTCTATCCTTTCCTGAGGCTGATCCTCTGGCTAGCTGTGGGCGTGGGAGCGGGTACCGCGTATCCCGCGCGGAAAGGGCGTATGACGAGGATGCGCGGCGCTCGTGGTTAGGCGGGGTAGAAGGGGAGGCCTGGCAGGAAGTCGCCAGGCTGCGCGGGCGGGGGCAGCTCGAGGACGGCCGTCACGATGCCGGGTGTGGCGGTGGGCGCAAGACGAATCTTGCCACCGGCGCGCTCGATGACGCGCTGGGCGTTGTACACGCGCGCGAAGCTTTCGGGTCGTGTAAGCAGCGCCTGATAGGTACGAAGGACGCGCGTCGCCATGGATACCAACTCCTTCCAGTTCCTTACGCGAAGCAAGGGTCGGGCGCGCTCGTTGCGCCCGCCCAGCCGCGATCCGTCGCGCCCGCTTCCCAGTGTCCATGACGCGCGGCTCGCATAGCATCAGGTTGTTGCGAAATAGCTCTGGGCATCCGCGGCAAGTTATACCATGCGGACGTTGGGAAATCAAGCGTCTGGCGCCGCGGCTGCCGTGTCCATTTGGGCGTGCGCATTGCGTGCGGATGGCGCTGAGGGCAGCGGAGAAGAGGGATAGCAGCGATCAGCGGGTGGATTCGATGTAGCGAAGGGCGGCGTGGACGGATGCGGATGAAGATGGAGTGGCGGAGGGGAACATGGCGGGGCGGCGCTCCCAGAGGGCGACGTAGCGGCGGAAGTGCCGGCGTGTGGGCACGATGAGGCGGCTCTTGATGGCGTCCTCAAAGGTGATGCGCTGTGTGGGATCGCTGAGGTCGGCGACGCGCCGGGCAAGCTGCTGGTCGGTCAGGCCGGCGATGGCGCGCGCGATCTCATCGGCCGTCTGACGCAGGAGATCGAGCAGATCCTGTTGTGTGCGGTCAGCGGGTGCGGCGAGGGATTCGCGGGCATCATGCGCGGAATCGGGGGCGGGGGATGGGCTTGATGGTCCGTCGCCGGAGGCGATGAGGGCGGCGATGGCGGCGCCGTGGTCGCGCAGGCGCCGGGTAAAGCGATAGGTGAGATCGGCGAGGGAGCGGCCGTCATAGCGGGGGGCGCGCCAGACCTCTTCAGGGCAGAGGCCGACGGCGAGCATAACGCTGCCCGCGGCGTCCATGAAGCGATCCGCCAGAGCCTGCGCACGGGTGGTCATAGGAAAGCTCCTTGCTGGTAGAGCGGCCGGCGCGACGAAGAGACGAAGGGTGGTGAGAAGCGTGAGCGAACGTATGGCCGCTCGACGCAATTCGTTTGCTGTGAAGACGAGCAAAGCATAGGCCGCGCCGGGCGCAGCATCATCACAGGATGCGGGCGTGTGGTCACAGTATGGTCACGATGTGATGGAGATGTGGTGGAAATGGGTGGCGATATGGTTGAGAAGCTAATATCGAGACACTTGGAGATCTGGAATCGTTGGGGCTACACGTCCATAAGTATCTGAACGGAGATGCCGAAGGCGTCGGCAATGCGCTGGACGGCGCGGAGGCTGACGTTGCGCTCGCCACGCTCGAGCGAGCTGATGTAGGTGCGATGCAATCCAGAGCGATCTGCCAAATCCTCCTGGGACCAGTGTTGTTCGGTCCGTAGCTGGCGCACCCGGCGGCCGAAGCGCACTTCGATTGATGACGCGGAAGCCATGCCTCACCTCAGCGCGATAGGATGGGAGCCTACAGGGTGCGAGAGTTCTCTGGTTGACAAGTATCCGTCGCCGGCATATTATCAGTCTACAGACAATGAGTAGACAGACGATCCGTATCGGGTGTTCCGCTGTCGTTTCCGCCCCAGGTATCTTGCTGGTATTAGGATCGTTGATGTGACATGAGGAGGCAGGGCAACATGCCGAGATCGAAGAAGGCGCCGGAGATGAGTGTCGCGCTGTTCCAGGAGAAGACCGTGCGCCGGGTGTGGCACGAGGAGCGCTGGTTCTTCTCGGTAATTGACGTGATCGCGGTGCTGACTGAAAGCCCGCGGCCGCGCAAGTACTGGAATGCGCTCAAGACCAAGCTCATCTTCGAGGGCTATGTTGAAGTGTCCCAAAATATGGGACAGTTGAAGATGGAAGCGCCTGATGGCAAGATGCGGCTGACGGATGCGGCGGATGCGGCGACGCTGCTGCGCATCATCCAGTCCATCCCCTCACCGAACGCGGAGCCGTTCAAGCGATGGTTGGCCGAGGTGGGTGCGCAGCGATTGGAGGAGATTGACAATCCGGAGCTGTTGGCAGAGCGGCAGCGTGCGCTCTACGAGGCGAAGGGGTATCCGAAGAACTGGATCGAGGCGCGGATGCGTGGTATCGCGATCCGCAATGAGTTGACGGCGGAGTGGAGGGAACGAGGTGCGCGGGAAGGGATCGAATATGCCATCCTGACGAACGAGATCGCCCGCGCATCGTTCGATGTGGACATCGGGGAACACAAAGCAACCAAGGGTTTGCGGCATGAGAACCTCCGCGACCATATGACGCCGCTGGAGTTGGTGATTACGATGGTGGGGGAGGCGACAGCGACGGCGATTCATCAGGCGCGTGATACTCAGGGCTTCACCCGGCTGGCTGGAGATGCGCGCGACGCGGGCGACGTGGCGGGGCGGACACGGCGCGACATCGAGGCGCAGACAGGCCGGCCCGTAGTGAGCGCGGAGAATTATCTTGGGATTTCAGCTCCATTGGTGGTTCCCGCTATTGAACAAGGGGCGGCTGGCGAGTTGGAGGATGAGGAGAGTGAAGACGAAGAGGGGAACGGTGTCCGGCGCCTGTCTAGTCAGATCGGCTTGTTCGATGAGGATACCGATTTCTGAGTCGCCGGAGGCAGCTTGATGGAGCAATGTGCATGCGCGATTGCACGGAATAGCGATTCGCTTACGTTGAGGGATGGCTGTCGCGGCTGGCGGCGTGGCGGAGCAGGATGAGCGCCTGGGTGGCGTCGGCAAGCTCGTGGCGCAGGGTGTCGCGGCCGTTGGTGAGGCGGGTGAGGGCGTCGCTGAGGCGGCCTTCGCTCTCGCGTAGAGCGGTCTCGACGTGGGCTTGGGCGTCGGCGAGGGCATGAGCGACGCGGGCGCTTTCAAGGTCAATGCCGTTGCGCTGGTGCTGTTCGTAGACCATGAGGATGAAGGGGCCAAGCAGGCTGTAGGGGACGAGCAGGGCGCGGTGATCGTGATAGACGTCGGGCAGGATGGGGCCGGAGAGGTGGTAGGCGGCGTCGGGAACGGCGAGGATGGCGAAGCCGGGGGTGCGCTGATCGACGTACTGGCGCACTTCGGCGGCGCGCTGGCGCAGGGTGGCGCGGATGGCGCGCTCCAGGCGCTCGCGCTGGGACGGGTCGGTCTGCTGGTCAAGGGCGTCGAGGTCGGCCTGGGCGACGACCTTGCTGTCAATTGGCAGGATGAGGCCGTCGGGGAGGCGGACGGCGAATTCGACCTGCTTGCCGGCGACATCGTGGTTGGCGGCGCGCCACTGGGCGGGGAGGTTGGCGAGGGTCTCTTGCACGAGGCGCTCGCCGGCGGCGCCGGCGCGGGCGGAGCCGAGCATCACGGCGGTGAGGCGCTGGAGCGAGGTGAAGGCGACATCTTCGCGCGACCAGCGCTGGCGATGCTCGGCTTGCAGCTCTTTGACGGCGGCGATGTCGCGCAGGGCGCCGCCGAGCTGGTCCTGGAGGGATTGCTGCTGTTGGGGGAGTGACGCAAGGGAGGCGAGGGCGCGCTCGACGCGCTGGATGGACTGCCAGGCCTGGTCTTCGGGGCCGCGACGGGCCGCGGCGGCGGCGGTGGCGGCTTGGAGGGTGCGCACGTCGTCGCGCAGGCCGGCGAGCCGGTCGCGCAGGTCGGCGACGACGGGCTGGAGAGTGTCCGGACCGGCCAGAGTGGGAGGAGCGGTAGCGGGGGCAGTGGCGAGCGGAACGAGGTCCGGCTTGGCGGAGGGGGCGGTGACAGGGCGGGCGCGACGGCCGGCAAGCAGGCCGATGAGCAGGCCGAGCAGCAGGATGACGGCGCCGGCGAGCGCGGCGATGAGAAGCTGGTCGGTCGTCACGCATACCCTCCTTGATGGCAACGCTGGCGACGCTCCGGGCGCGGCTCGCGCGGCGATCACTGTAGCGAGGGGTGAGGCGGGATGTCAAGCGGATGCCGCGAGGGCACAGGTTGACAAGAGAGATGGGAGCGGCCGCGGTGCGTGGCTGACGCGGTGTCACCCATCCGGGTCATGAAGGTTGACGAAAAAACTACTGAAAGGTAGAATTGTCGCGTTAGCAGTCGGACTGGTCATGTGTGAGCATGGCGGGATGGTGGCGTTCCTCCCGCTGCCGGCTGCGCCTCCCCATCGGGTGATGGTGAGAAGGATCCCTTGACATCGGTCCCGACCCCGCAACGCATCCAGCCCAGCCCAGCCCAGGTAGGTTCAGCCTTCCTACACATGGATCACACGGATCAACGGCCGCGGGCGATGTGATAGACGCGCCGCCGTGCCGCGTCACGATACATCCGGACAGCTACCCAGACACACCAGGCGAAGCGCATCCCGCCGGGTGATCCGGCGATCTCATGCAGAGCGATAGCGATAGACGGCGACTGGGGACGCCATCATCGCCCGTATCTCGGCGTCCCGAACATGCAGCGACGTGAAGAGGCCCGGCGGTGCGCTCATCCCTGCCGCGCCGGCCGGACACGCTCTTTACAGGTTCGTAGTGCGGCGGTTTTGGGGGGTGAAGCGCTCCAGCGATGGGGGCTTCACGCGGTCCGATCACACGCGGTGGAGAAGACGACATGGGCGATTTCGAGGCGACCGATCGCATGCATCCGTCCACGCAGACATCCACCTGCCCGGCGCACACGGGCGGGGCCACGGCTGAGGATGAGCGGGCGACAGCGCTCGCGCGGCGGCCGATCAGCCGGCGGCGGGCGCTCCAGCTCGGCGCGAGGGGGGCCGGAGCCGCGGCAACGCTCGGCCTGGTGGGGGCGCTGGCCTGGCAGCCGCGGCGCGTGGCGCAGGCGCGGGCGGTGGCACTGCCGGATGTGCAGTTCGACATCGGCAACTACATCGCGCCGGCGCAGACGATGGACGGCGTGCTGGTGCGCTTCGGTCCGGTGTTCACGACGTTCACGACGCTGGCGCTGCGGCGGACGCCGACAAAGGCGGACCAGCACACACTGGCGCACGCGCTGGAGACAATTGAGGCGCATTACGCCTTCAACCCCAGCGGTGTGTTCACGTTCGTCGCGTATGGCATCCCCTATTTCAAGCGGCTGCCAGGCGGAATGCATGGGCCGCTGGTGGCGCGCTACATGCCACGGCTGCTGGCCGATCACGGGCGTTACGCGCTGGAGGAGGCGATACCCGCGCCGACGGACGTGCATCCGGCGAATCCGGGGATCGCGAAGAAGACCTTTACTGTGCCGGTGCGGATCGAGGCGAATGATCTGCTGCTGACACTGCGCAGCGACGTGCCGGGGAACATTCTCGATGTGCTGCTCTGGCTGCGAGGCAGCGACCGGCTGAACGGGCGCCGCGTGCCCTCGCCGGCCTTCGCGGGGCTGTTCCATGTCACGTCGAGCCGGATCATGTTCCAGCAGAACGGGCTGCCGCGGCTGCTGGCGGACTCGGTGGGGCTGCCGTACGCGCGGACGATCAACCCACAGTCGCCGATGTGGATGGGCTTCGCGGATCAGCAGGTCTCAGGAGCGGGGCCAGCGTCGATTGTGACGTTCCAGGGGAACGCGTCGGCGCGCTTCACAACGGCGCGAGCGGGCGATTACTTCGCCAATGGGGCGATTCAGCACCTCTCACACGACATCCAGGATCTGGCGCAGTTCTACGCGAACCCGGATGAGCCGTTCACGGAGCGCTGCCAGTATATGTTCCGCTCCAACCCGATCCCCGCGACGGGCAACGCGGATCAGTTCGCGAACGGTGGCGGGCCGGCGTTCCTGGAGAATGTCTTCCAGGGAACGGACGATGCGCTGCGCAACGCGGAGGGGCTGAACACGTTCGGCGGCGAGCATCGCATGGGCCATCTGCCGGCACTGCAGCGCTCGTCGCGGGCGCAGGATGGCACGCCGGTCCACATTCGTATGGACGGTGCGGGATACGACAACCTGGACGTGCCGGACGGCTCGAATCAGCCGAAGCTGCAGTTCACGGCGTTCGTGCCGACGGGGGATTTCTTCAACACGATGCGCAAGAACCAGGCGTCGCTGGATCTGGTCGAGAAGTATGGGGTGGCGGAGGAGGACAACGGCCTGGAGCGGTTCATCACGGCGACGCGACGGCAGAACTTCTTGGTGCCGCCACGCCAGCGGCGGGCGTTCCCGCTGCTGGAGCTGGCGTAGGCCGGCCGCACGGTGGATACGCGGGGCCAATGGATGCTGAGATAACACACGGGCGAGACAGGGGCGCGGGTGGGCGGCAGGGAGCCTATCCCGCGCCTGTTCGCGTGCGGCGCCTCTGAGCGCTAGGCGGTGGGGGCGAGGGGGCCGTTGGGATAGTCTTGCTCGGCGGGGCGCTCGGGGCGCAGCCAGCCGCGCACGCGCTCGCCCAGGGATGGGCGGTGCTGGGGTGCGGTCTCGCGGACGACCTCGCGCTCTTCGCCAGCGGCGCCGTCAGGCGCGGTGCGCTCCTCGACGGTCTCATCTTCGCGGCGGTGGTCCGTGCGGTCCGTGCGGTCCGTGCGGTCGCGCGGTCGGGCATCCACGCGCTCGACGACCGGCTCGGGGGCGCGCTCATCCATGCGCTCGGTGACGGGTTCGGTGACGCGCTCACGGGTGACGCGCTCAGTGGGGCGTTCGGATGACATGGCGGCCATGCGGGAGCGGAGGTCGTCGTGCGAGGCGAGCAGGCGGCTGTGCTCCTCGCGCATGGCGTCGCGCTCGGATTGCAGCGCGGCGTGCTGAGACATGAGCGATTCGTGCTGCTGGCGGATGGAGCCGTATTGGCGGTCCAGGTCGCGGTAGCGGCGGCCGAGCGCGCGATGCTGTGAGTCCAGCGCGGCGCGGGCGGGGGTGGTCAGCAGCAGGGCGAGGATGAAGCCGACGATGGCGGGGATGACGGCGATCAGCCAGAGGTCGGCGGTGAAGGTGCCGCCGAGGAAGGAAAATTGCTCGGTGCGGGTGTTCTCGACGGCAAAGATCACCAGGATGATGGCGGCGATGGCGACGAGTATGCCTAGGATGAAGGTGCCAAAGGCGCGCATGATACTCACCTCCCGTGGGGCGATGTGGGACGTGTGGCGGCGACCAGGCCGCGGGTTCCCTCCGCCCGCCCGCACATGGGCACGGCGTTGCTGTTCTGTCAAGCGCAGAATGTGTGCCGCGGCTCAACAGCGGTGGGAGGGGGGATGCCAGTCGCGCGCTGCGTGGGGAGGTGAGGCGGGCGGCTCAGGTGGCCTGAGCGACGGCTCGATCGGCGAACGCGGCTTGCAGTATGCGCCAGGGGGGGGAGATGGGCAACTGGTCGTACGGCACGCCGGGGATCGGCTCGATGTGGCGCAGCACGTCGTGGGTCACGTAGGCCCAGAGGGTCGGGAGCTGATCGAGGAGGACGTCCGGCTCGGCGAGGCCCATGCCGGCCAGGCAGGCGCGATCGTAGGTCAGCTCGACGCGGATGACGGGCTCTTTGCCGTTCCAGCCGCGCTGGCGCCAGTGGTCGTAGAGGTACTCACGCCGGGCTTTGATCTTCTTATCAATGTCGGCTTTTTTGTTGTAGATGCGGCAGCGGCCAGGGGCGTCCCACTCGAAGACATGCTCGAGGAAGCCGCTGACCGATCGCTCATGCGCGCGCGTGTAGAGGGGCTGCCAGGCGCCGGGGACGCCGGGGCTGCGGATGGGGCCGTACAGGCGGGGCACCTGCTGGTGGCGGCGGAGGATGAAGTGCTGCATCTCGATGGGGGTGCAGGCCCAGCCGGCCAGGCTGCCGCAGAGGGTGGCCTCGGCGACCTCCAGCCGTGACGCGGCGCCGAGCAGATCGGCCAGGAGCGCTCGCGACATGGAGAGGACGGCGGCGGCGCTGTGGATGTACATGCTTTCGGGGTCTGGCTGGAGTTGCGCGATGAGGTCGTCGCCCGCGCCGTCACAGAGATCGGCGCGCAGGAAGCGGTTGGAGAGCACCCAGTTCCAGGCTTTGCCGCCGCGGCGGCGCATGCCGGCCTGCTCGATGCGCAACGGCTCGCCGGCGTACCTCCAGGGAGTCTCGGCGTCGCGCTGGGCGCGCGTGGCGCGCTGCTTGAGCGCGTCGAGTCGCGCCGCCACATCGGGAGGCATAGCGCCGAAGGCCGATAGTGTCCAGGCGTCAATGCTGTCGTTGACGATACGAAAGCCCACGTGCCGGTCCTCCTCGCTCCCCGTTCTAAAAATTCCTGATGCCCGGCTCCGATGCTTCCAGAGGCGATCTGGACATCCATCCAAAGGTCGTCGGTCGGAGCATGTGAGACACCACGCCTACGGGCCGCGTCACCCGGCCCCGCGCGGGTCTACGCCTTTCCACTTACGCGCTCTAGTCTACCATTGCTGGCAAGTAGGTGAGTCTGCTTGCGCTCGTTGCCCGCTCCACCTATCTATGTCACGCCGCGATGCCGAAGCACGATGAATTGGGGAATCGCAGGCGTCCGCGCCCGGTTGATGGCCGCGCTCATGGGGGAACGCGCCGGCCATTCTTTTACACAATGCTAACACTTACCGGTGGGAAAAATACGCCACCCTACATACCTGAGTATGGCTACCAGGCAGATGTACCAGCCCTATACGCTTGATTTGTCACGCGGGTGGGCCGGGATACCGAAGGAACACCTGTGTGGCGAGCCGGGCAGCCGGCAGCGTTCGATGGGCTGATGGCGTCAGGGCATTTTCAGTATGACAGGGACATGGCGGCGTGGTGACGGCGTTGGTGACGCGGCCGCGCGCTGTGTCGAGCACAGGGAAGGGGAGTAGGTGACGCATGGCAACCAACACTCCGGTCTCGACGACTGAGCCGGGACGGGACACCGGCGCGGGTGAGGGTCTCGGTGGATCGCCGCGCAAGCGCAACACGCCGCTGCTGGCGCTGATAGGAGTCATCACGGTGCTCGCGCTGGCCGGCGGCATCCTCGCGGTTGGGGATCTGGTCGGGTTGCGCGGGGGAGCCGGTGGGTCCAGCGCCTTTCATCTCACGCAGGATGTGAGGACGAGCTTTGGCGTGGTGGCGGCGGAGAGCATGGAGACCCACACGGGACCAGATAACGTCTCGCAGGTGGGCAAGGTCTCGGTCTCGCCGACGCAGGTGCAGGTGCGCGTGGTGGTGGCGATCACGAATGAGCAGTCATCGCCGGTGACGTACTCCCCTGATGAATTCACGCTGCTCAGCGACAAGAGCGCGACGCCGATCAAGGTGTCGGCCACGAGCCTGAAGAACGCCACCCTCCTGTCGCGGGCGAACATCGCGGGCAGTCTGTTGTTCGTCGCGCCGGCGGGCGCGAAGAGCTTCACGCTCCGCTTCGCCGACCCCGGCCGGTCGCAGCCCATTCTGATCGAGCTGCATTACTAGCCCGGCTCGCGCGCGGCCGGCCCAGATGCGGCAACGGCGGAACAACGGCGGAAAAGGGGGAAGGACATTGAAGGTGCTGGAGACGCCCCGCGAGACGCGAACGCGCGCCGGTGAGATGCCGGCCGCCGCCGCTCGGGCGGGAACGACAACTCAGCGTACGCGCGGATCACACGCCGCGGCTGCCCAGGCGCCGAGCGCCAGGAACGGCAGGCGTGTGTCCGCTCGCATACGACCAGGCGACACACATGATGACTATGACGAATGGAAAGGAGAGGGGGGGAAAGCGCCCGCGCGCAGGCACGCGGGCGGAATAGGATTGCCGGCCATGCGCCGTCTCGCGCGGTCTCTGCGCGGGGCGGGCCGCCGCCTGCGCGGCGGGATGGATGCCCGGGGCGTTCCGGGTCCGGTGGTGATCGTTCTGGGGGTGATGGTGTTCGCGGCGTTGGCCGGGGGCATCGTCGCGGCCGGGGCGTTCGCATCGGGAGCGGGTAATGGCGCCGCGGGGAAGACACAACTCTATGCCATCAATCAAAACGTCCCGATTAGTTTCGGGAGCGTGGCGGTGGAGAGTGCGGAGCGCAGCCAGGGCCTGACGGCTGAACAGCTCTCCGGCGTGACGCACGGTATTCAGAACAATGTCGGCCCCGACCAGGTGCAGGTGGAAGTGATCGCGGTTCTGTCGAACACGACGGATGCGGCGATTACGTACGGTCCTGACCAGTTCGAGCTGGTGACCGATACCGACAAGCAGGCGGTGCAGGTGAACAGCTCGAGCTTCACCTCCACGGTGCTGGCGCCTCATTCGCGTGTGGAGGGAACGCTCACCTTCATCACATCGATCGAGGCGAAGAAGCTGCTGCTCCGCTACACGGATCTGGTCATTGGGCAGCCGGTCGTGATCGACCTGGGCAAGCCTGAGATCATCGTGACCCAGTAGCGACCGAGGCTTTATCCAGCGGTAGCAGTTTGTCTGTTCCGCCGCCGCGGCGCGATCCGCGGCGGCTGGATGGCGGGTCATCGTTCGATTCGCCGTCCGACGCGCTCCTCAGTTTGCTGTGTGCCGCGCCCAGGTACAGGGCAAGCCTGTTTTGCGGGGGTCGGGGTCGGAACAAACACATCGCGGCGTGCCGGAGCGAGCTGGAGACGAGGGCAATAGCAGGACCAGCCCGCGCTGGCAAGTTGATTGGAACAAGGGGACCCAAACGTTTATGCATGACGAACATCCAGGCACACCTTCGCGCCGAATGTCGTCCTTGCAGGCGCGGCCGGACCTCGTCGTTGTGCTGGCTGTGGCGCTCGCCTTTGGTGGCGGGTTGTGGCTGCAGCTGCTGCACGGCGTCGAAGGTCTGACCGCGCGCCAGGCTTCACCTCTGTGGGTGAGCTGGTTGCGGGACGCCTCGCTGACCCTGCCGCTGGCGGTGCTGGCGGTCTGGGCGGCGTTGCTCTTGACCTCGCGTTTCCTGGCGCGCTCACGCCAGGATATGAGCGTGACGAGCGTGGCGATCACGCTGGCCGCGCTGGCCGCACTGCTCACGAGTGTCCTGCTCGCCGTCGCCTACCCGGCGATCGGGCAGATGTTCGGTGAGACGGCGCGCGGCAAGCAGCCGTTGCTGTTGGCGATGCTGCACGACGGCGCGCTGCTGGCGACGGCGACCTTCGCGCTGGCGCTGGGCGCCACCTGGCTGCTGCGCGCGCGGCTCGTCGAGGCGAACCGACCGAGCGCGGCGGTCGCGGCGGCGGCGCCGACGCGGGCGGATGAGATCCGGCAGATGGTGCTGGGCAAGACGAAGCAGCAGCACCGCATGCGCGCGATCATCGGCGGCGCACTGGCGCTGCTGGTGGCGGTGCCGGTCGGGTTGCAGACCTTCGGCCTCAATCCGCTGGCGCGCGCGGCCTCGGTCGATCCCGGCAATCCCTGCCCGGCGACGGCGCAGGTGAAGAGCTTCGACGTTCAGGCGATTGACCTCAAGATTCCGCTGAACCGCTTCGGCGACAATGACCCGAACGGCCACATGTTCGTGCTCTCCTCGATGGTGAACGCGGTGCGCGCCGAAGAGGCGAGCCAGCAGGTCTCCATCGGTGAGAAGGGTGATGATGCAATCCAGCCGCTGGTGATTCGCGCCAACGAGGGCGATTGTGTCCACATCACGCTCACCAATCACTCGAACGTCGGCAACGTCGGCATCCACATTGACGGGCTGGCGTTTCAGATGGGCTCCTCGGGCGACGACGTTGGCAACAACCCTGAGTCCGACGTGTCGAACGGGAACTCGATCTCGTACGTGTACTACGTGCCGAACGACCCGACGCTGGAAGGCTCGCACTACCTGCACCCCGGACCGGGCGACCGCGCAGCGGTGGACCACGGCCTCTTCGGGGCGCTGGAAGTTGAGCCGCCGAACTCGACCTATCTCTCCAATCTGACCGGCCAGCCGATGGCGAGCGGCTGGTCCGCCACCATCGTGCCGGGTACCGGCGCGAAGTCGTTCCGCGAGTACGTGCTGGGCTTCCACGAAGTCGGCAACGAGAACGAGGACGTCTTCGACCGCAACGGCAGCCCGCTGCCGCGCGTCGATCCGTTCACGGACAGCTATCGCCCCGGCTCGCGCGCGATGAACTACCGCTCCGAGCCGTTCTTCGATCGCCTGTCCGCAGCGCCTGAGCAAGAGGCGCAGGGCTACGGCAGCTACACGTTTGGCGACCCGGCCACGCCGATGCCGCGCGGCTACCAGGGCGACCCGACCAAGATCCGCCTCATCCACATGGGCGCGGAGCTGATGCACGTTTTCCACCTGCATGGTGGCGGCATCCGCTGGCGTTACAACCCGCTGGCCGACCCGACCTTCGACTACCAGAAGACCGGGCTGGACAAGGTTCCGGAGACCAACCTTTCGGACTCGCAGCGGCTCGACTCGCAGGCCTTCGGCCCCGGCGAGGCGTATGAGCTGGATCCTGAGGATGGCGCGGGCGGCGTGCAGGCGGGCGTGGGCGAGTTCCTCTTCCACTGCCACATCGCCAAGCACTACATCTCCGGCATGTGGAGTTTCTGGCGTGTCTACAACACGCTGCAGCCAGATCTGGCGGTGCTGCCGGATCGCGCGGCATACCCGGCGGCCGTTAATTCCGCGGGCCTGATCGGCCACACCTACAATGGCGTGACGATCACGGCGCAGAACCTCGACCAGTGGATTCGTCCGCAGCTGCCGCCACCGGGCGTGCGCACCGACGACATGGATGCCTCGGTCCTGAACTGGACCGTGGACAACAGCAATTCGGCGGCCCCGATCTATCTGAACGAGCCAGAGGATACGAACACCACCTGGCCCGACTTCCCCGACGTCATCCCCGGCCACCCCAGCGGCGAGCTTGGCGACGTCTTCGAGGGCAACCGCCCGCAGATTCTCTTCGATCCTGATAACGGCCGCATCTCCTGGCCGCTGACGCGCACGCACGTCGGCTTCCGGCCGCCGTTCTCCGGCCTCGGCCACACCGGCGCCCCGTATCTGGGCGAGACGGTGGACGCGGCGCCCACCAGCACGGTGGACCCGTACGCCGGCCGGCCTGACGGCCTCTGCCCGGCGAACGCGCCGGTGCGCCACTACAACATCGTGGCGATCCAGCTGCCGATCCAGGTGACATCGAGCCCGGCGCGCACGGATCAGGAAGGCCGCATCTACACGCTGGCGCAGTACAAGGACCAGATTCTGGCCGGCCAGATGCCGGCGGACCCGCTGGCCATCCGCGCCAATGTGGGCGATTGTATCGCCGTCACGTTGACCAACGAGACGCAAGATACCAACGAGATGCCCTTCACCAAGGTCAACATCCACATCCACCACGTGCAGTTCGACACCGAGGCGTCGGACGGCGTGATCACCGGCTTCGAGTATGAGATGTCAGTCCGGCCGCACCAGCTCGAGGATCCGAACCTCGCGTCGGCGGCCAATCCGGGCGACACGGTCATTCACCTGACCAGCGTCTCGAAGTTCCACCTCGGTGCGTTTATCGCCGTGGGCGAAGGCAAAGACAGCATCGAGATTCACCAGATCGCTTCCATTGACGCGGCGGGCAACAACCTGACGCTGACCAAGCCGCTCACCAACACGCACGCGTCGGGTGAGGGCACGGGCGTCGAGTTCGTGCAATATCGCTGGTATCCGGATGTCGAGCTGGACAACATCTTCTTCCATGACCACGTGGACGGCATCCACTCGTGGGGTCATGGGCAGGTCGGCCAGCTGATCATCGAGCCGAAGGGGTCGCAGTACCTCGACCCGAAGACCGGCCAGCCGGTGCTTCAGGGCACGATCATGGATATCGTCACGTCCAACCCGCTGGCGCCGGCGCTCGGCGTGAACGGGAGCTTCCGCGAGCTGGCGCTCTGGACGATTGACGACACCCCGACCACCGATTCGTCGCTGAACCTGCGCGCGGCGCCGTTCTCGGATCGCTCCAGTGGGGATCCGTCGCAGCGCTTCAGCTCGTACACGTACGGCGACCCGATCACGCCGCTGCCGGTGGGGTATGCGGGCGACTCGTTCGTGATCAGAACGATCAACGTCAGCGAACAGGTGGATAGCCTGCACGTGGACGGGGCGAAGTTCTTCTACGAGAACCGCTTCGTCGACGCGAACGGCAACCTGCTCTCGACGGCGACGGATACGCTCGAATATGGCGTGTCGGAACGCTACACCCTGATCTTACAGGGCGGGGCGGGAGGTCTCACCCACTCACCGGGTGACTACCTCTACAACAACACGATGAACTACCGCTTCGCGCAGGGCGCATGGGGCATCGTCCGCGTGCTGGGCTGCCAGTCCGCGAGTGGGCCGGAAGCCCTGCCTGGCTCGAGCGTGCCGTCGTGCTCGGGTGGCGCGGCAGTGCATGCGACGCCGAAGGCGCCAAGCACGCCGAATACGCCGAGCGCGAACCTCTCCGGTGGTTCCGGTGGTTCCGGTGGTTCCGGTGGTTCCGGCGGCAATGGGTCCATCCCGGCGACGACCAATCCGGGCAACCCCTGCCCGGCGGGCGCTCCCGCGCACACGTTCAACGTGACGGCGATTGACGTGGGCAGCAGCGTGGTGCTGGTCGGCGGCCAGCGGGCCAACGACAACGGCATCCATGCGGCGTTCGTGCCGACGAGCGACGTGAGCGCCATCACCTCTGGCAAGAAGGCGCTGGAGCCGCTGGTGCTGCACGTGGCGCAGGGCCAGTGCGTGACGGTCAACTTCACCAACCAGCGCAACGGCGCGCGCGCGTCGTTCCACGCGGGCAGTGAGCTGACGAGCACGCCGGCGTCGAGCGGCATTGACATCGGCTTCAGCTCGGAGCAGTCGGTGGCGTCGGGGCAGTCGCGGACGTACGTCTACTACGCCGACACCTCCAAGGAGACCGCGGGCGTCCTCTCGGACTTCGGCGGCGACAACACCGGCACGATCGGTCTGTATGGCGGCGTGGTCGTCTCGCCGGCGGGCGCGACCTTCACCGACCCGGTAACGGGCGCGGCGAAGGATATCGGCTCGCAGGTGATTGTGCATGTGCCTGGCACCAAGGGGTATCGTGACTTCACCGAGATCATGGGCGATTCCGACCCGGAGATCGGCCAGAGCCACATGCCGTACCCCGACCATGTGCAGGGCGTGGCGACGATCAACTACGCTACGGCGGGCGCGCGTAACGACGACGCGCAGATGCTCAGCTCGGTGGTGCATGGCGATCCGGCAACACCGATCTTGAAGGCGTACGCCGGTGATCCGGTGTTCGTCCACGCATTAGTCTCGCCGGGCAGCGATCAGCCGCATCAGTTCAACCTGGGCGGCCAGGCGTTCCCGTCCGACATCAACATCCCGAACTCGCAGATGTTCAGCACGCGCGCGGTCGTGCCCGCCGCGGGTATTGACGCGATGATCGCCAACGGCGCGGGCGGCTATGCGCAGGCGCCGGGTGACTACTTCTACGGCGACATCCGGCGGTCGTTCACGGTTGCCGGCATGTGGGGCCTGATGCGCGTCTATCCCAAGACGGGCAGCGGGTGTCCGGTCAAGCCGCTGGACGGGTTGAGCTGCTAGTAGCGGCCCATCGCGTCCCGCGATAGTTCGCGGGTGGGGGCGCCGTTCCGCCAATGGGGCGGCGCTCCCCTCCCCCGCGAGGCGCGGAGGCTCACCGCGCATGACACAGCGACCACGATGCGCCGGCAATGAGGCGCGGGAAACGAACAACGGGTGAGGGAACCCGGCACACTCACTTCAGCCGCTCTTTGAACCGCACTTGGAACGGTATGTGCTCTGTACGAGCCGGCACGCGGGATGCGTAGCACGGCAGGCGTGTGGGGATAGGCGGCGCTCTTTGAACTCCCCGTTCCGGCGTCCGTCTATCCTCTTTCTTGTCTTTTGCCTCGTCTCGTGATATGCCCCGTGCGGGGTATCCTCACCCCCAGCCCCTCGCCGCGCGGCGAGGGGGGCAGAGCGACGACGCCAGCGCCCGATTGTGTGCGGGGACTCGTTCTACTCAGCGGGCTCATCTGGCTCGATGCGCTCGATGCGCGCGCCGAGGCTTTTCAGCTTCGCATGGAGGCGATCGTAGCCGCGCTCGATGTGCTCGATGCCGCGCACCCGCGAGATGCCCTGAGCGCAGAGCGCGGCGAGCAGATAGGATGCGCCGGCGCGAATGTCGGGCATGACGAGGTCGGCGGCGCGCAGCGGGGTGGGGCCGCGCACGATGCAGGAGTGCAGGATGTGGCGCTCCTTGAAGCGGCACTCCAGCTCGCCCAGGCACTTGTGGAAGAGGGCGGTGTCGGCACCCATGCGGTTCAGCTCGTAGGTGTAGCCGAAGCGGTCGTCGAAGATGGTCTCGTGGATGACGGACATGCCGCGCGCCTGGGTGAGCAGGACGGTGAATGGCTGCTGCCAGTCGGTCATGAAGCCGGGGTGGACGTCGGTCTCCAGCGCGATGGGCCGTGGGGGCTGGTCGGCGCCGAAGAAGCGGATGCCGTCGTCTTCGACGGCGAAGTCCAGACCGACACGGTAGAGAGTGTTGAGGAAGGTGAGCAGGGTGCCCTGGTCGGCGCCGAGCAGGCGCACGTCGCCTTTGGTCAGGTAGGCGGCGATGGCGAGGGAGACGGCCTCGTTGCGGTCGCAGAGGACGGCATGCTCGGCGCCGTGGAGGCGGTCCACGCCCTCGACGACGATCTTGCGGTCCACGCGCTGCTCGATGATGGCGCCCATCTTTTGCAGGAATTTGACGAGGTCGAGGATCTCCGGCTCGATGGCGGCGTTCTGGATGATGGTGATGCCTTTGGCGAGGGTGGCGGCGATAAGCAGAGTTTCGGTCGCCATGACGCTGGGGAAGGGCAGCTCGATGGTGGCGCCGGTGAGGCCGCTAGTGCGCAGGTGGTAGAGGCCATCGCGCTCCTCGACGACGGCGCCCATCTGTTCGAGGCCGGCGAGGTGGTAGTTGATGGGGCGAGGGCCGATGCGGTCGCCGCCGGGGGTGGGGATGACGGCGTGGCCGGCGCGATGCAGGACGGGGCCAGCGGTGAGGACGGCGAGGCGGTTCTTGCGGCCCAGCTCGAGTGGGATGACGGTGTTGGTGATCTCGGGGGTGCGCAGCGTGACGGTATCGTCCGCGGGCCAGTCCACCTGGGCGCCGAGCGCGCGCAGCACCTTCTCGGTGATGGTGACGTCGCCCAGCTCGCGCGGGACGTTGCGCAGGCGGCAGGGGTCGTCGGTGAGCAGGGAGGCGACCATGAGCTTGGTGACGGCGTTCTTGGCGCCGCTGAGGCGCACCTCGCCACGCAGAGGGACGCCGCCTTCGATCAGGTAGACGGTGCGGCCGCCAGGTTCCCAGGTCTCAGGCGTATGCTCCACGTCGCCCTCCTGAATGGGTGTCTTCTTGAGCCGGCGCTGCTGCCGCACGGAGTCCCCCTCCCTGGTCTGTCTGCCGTCGCAATTCCGTCGCGATTGAGAGCAACGGGAGACAGGAGATTGACGCGCGCCGCAGTCCACGGGCGCGCATGCACGCGCCGTCAGCATAGGCGCGGCGGATGGGATGTGTCAAAGGGAGTGGGACGGGGCACGAGCAT
>JAICVS010000115.1 GCA_025935195.1 Ktedonobacterales bacterium | reverse complement strand
CTGGCGCACCTGGGCGTGGATCTGGTCGGCCTCAACTGCTCCACCGGCCCGGAGCACATGCGCGAGCCGGTGCGCTACCTCACCGAGAACCTCCCGCTGCCGATCTCGACCATCCCCAACGCCGGCCTGCCGCTCAACGTCGCCGGCAAAGCCGTTTACCCGATGCAGCCGGAGCCGATGGCCGAGGCGCTGGCCGAGTTCGTCGCAGCCTTCGGCGTCAACGTCGTCGGCGGCTGCTGCGGCACCACCCCCGACCACATCCGCGCCCTGCGCGCCCACCTCGACGCCCTCACCCCGCAACAACTTATGCGCCCGCACGAGCGCCTCGGCGACTTTACCGGCGAGCGCACGCGCCAGGGCCGGCTGCTCGTCGCCTCCGCCGTGCGCGCCGCCTCGCTGGAGCAAGACCCCGCCCCGCTGCTGATCGGCGAGCGCGTCAACTCGCAGGGCAGCCGCAAGGTGAAGCAGGCGCTCCTCGCCGACGACTACGACACCCTGCTCCAGGTCGCGCGCGATCAGGTGGACGGCGGCGCGCACGTGCTGGACGTCTGCACGGCGCTGACCGAGCGCGGCGACGAGGCCGAGCAGATGCGCGCGGCGGTCAAGAAGCTGGAGATGGGCATCGAGGCGCCGCTGGTGATTGACTCCACCGAGGCTGGCGTCATCCAGGCCGCGCTGGAGACCTATCCCGGCCGCGCCGTGATCAACTCGATCAACCTGGAGAATGGCCGCCTGCGCGTAGACGCCGTGCTGCCGCTGGCGCGCGAACATGGATCCGCGGTGATCGCGCTCACGATTGACGAAGATGGCATGGCGAAGAGCGCCGAGAAGAAGCTCGCCGTCGCCGCGCGCATCCACCAGATCGCCACGCGCGAGTATGGCCTGCCCGCCGAAGCCCTGCTCTTCGACGCGCTCACCTTCCCCGTCACGACGGGCCAGGAGGAGCTGCGCGACAGCGCCGTGCAGACGCTGGAAGGCATCCGCCGCATCAAGGCCGAGCTGCCCGGCGCGCTGACCGTGCTCGGCGTCAGCAACGTCTCCTTCGGCGTCGCGCCCCACGCCCGCGCCGCGCTCAACAGCGTCTTCCTCTATCACGCTGTCGCCGCCGGGCTGGACGCCGCCATCGTCAACCCCGCGCACATCACCCCCTACGCCGAGGTGCCGACAGAGGAGCGCGCACTCTGCGACGACCTGATCTTCAACCGCTCCGAAGACGCCCTGCCGCGCTTCATCGCCTATTACGAGTCGCACGGCACGGCGGCCAAAAAAGAGGAGCAGGCCGATCCCACCGCCGGCATGACCGTTGACCAGCGCATCCACTATCAGATCCTGCACCGCAAGAAGGAGGGCATCGAGGCGCTGATTGATGCCGCGGTGGCCTATCGCGTCATGGATGTGCCGGCTGAGGACGCGGCTCCCGGCTTGCGCGCCGAGGGTGTGCCCGCGCCCGGTGAGCCCCTAGACGGCTGGCAGACGACGCCCGACCTCTCGCGCCGCGCCGTGGACGTGCTGAACGGCGTGCTGCTGCCGGCGATGAAGGATGTCGGCGACAAGTTCGGCGCCGGCGAGCTGATCCTGCCGTTCGTGCTGCAATCCGCCGAGGTGATGAAGAAGGCCGTCGCGCACCTGGAACGCTATCTGGAGCGCGCCGAGGGCTACACCAAGGGCCGCGTCGTGCTGGCAACGGTCTTTGGCGACGTGCATGACATCGGCAAGAACCTCGTCAACACCATCCTCTCCAACAACGGCTACACCGTCTACGACCTGGGCAAGCAGGTGCCGCTCAACACCATCATCGAGAAGGCGCTGGAGGTCAAGGCCGACGCCATTGGCCTCTCGGCGCTGTTGGTCAGTACCTCGAAGCAGATGCCGCTCTGCGTGCAGGAGCTGCACCGGCGCGGGCTGGAGATCCCGGTAATCGTCGGCGGCGCCGCCATCAACCGCGCCTACGGCCGGCGCATCCTCTTCGTCGGCGAGAACGGCCACGAGCAGCCTTTCCCCGCCGGCGTCTTCTACGCCCGCGACGCCTTCGAGGGGCTGGCGATCATGGACGCGCTCACCGAACCCGAAAAGCGCGTCGCCCTGGTCGAGCAAGTGAAACGCGACGCCCTCACCGCGCGCGAGGCCGAGGCGAAGCGCGCGGCGGCGAAATCCGCCGCGCCCGCCGCCGCCGTGCCCGCCCGCTCGAATATCGCCCCCGCACCGGCGGTCAGCCCGCCGTTCTGGGGTCCGCGCCTGCTCGACCGCGTCGCGGTGGAGGACGTGGCGAAGTACCTCGACCTCAACGCGCTCTACCGTGGCCGCTGGGGCGGCGTCGCCCACGGCGAGGAGTACGCGAAGCTGGTGCGCGAGCAGTTCGAGCCGCGGCTGGAGCGCATGCTGCGCGAGGCCCGCCAGCGCCGCTACCTGCACCCCCGCGCCGTGTACGCCTACTTCCCCTGTCGCGCCGAGGGCGACGACCTGCTCATCCTCGACCCCAACGACCACGCCCGCGCGCTGGATCGCTTCCCCTTCCCGCGCCAGCCCAACGGTGAGCGCCTCTCGCTGGCGGACTACTTCACGACGGCGGACGGCTCCGCCGCTGCCGTCGCGTTCCAGGTGGTGACAATGGGCGAGCGCGCATCCGGCGAGACACAGCGGCTGCACGACGCCGGCGAGTACAGCGAAGCCTACTTCCTGCACGGCCTCAGCGTGCAGATGGCCGAGGCGATGGCCGACTACGTCAACGCCCGCATCAACACGGAGCTGGGGCTGGGCGAAGGCGAGGCCGGCGCGCGGCGCTACTCCTGGGGCTACGCCGCCATCCCAGAGCTGGCCGACCACGAGCGCGTCTTCCGCCTGCTCGGCGTGCCAGAGGCCATCGGCGTGATGCTGACCGAGAGCCACCAGCTTGTGCCGGAGCAATCCACCGCCGCCATCGTCGTCCCCCATCCCCAGGCCGTCTACTTCGCCGTGCGCGCCTGATCGCCGCCCGCCGCCCAGCATGATACACTGGGGCCAGCATTCGCAACCGCCTCCGCAATGAGGTGTTCCCATGAGTCACGCGCTCACCATCTCCGAAGCGGATTCGCGAGGCACGGGAGCGGGCGGATCGCGAAGATCGTGAGGAATGAGGCGAGAACGATGCCCAAGCTGATTGACCTCAGCCACCCGCTCGCACCCGGCATGCCATCGTATCCGGGGCTGCCAGAGCCGCGCTTCCACACGCACTTCACCCACGAAGAGAGCGCGGCACGCGGGACGTATGCGCCCGGCACCACCTTCCAGATCGCCGTCTACGAGCTGGGCGGCAACACCGGCACCTACGTGGACGCCCCCTTCCACCGCCATCCCAACGGCCCCGACCTCGCCGCGCTTCCCCTGGAGCGGCTGGCGAACCTCGACGGCGTAGTCATCACCATGCTGCGCGAAGGCCCAATCCCGCCGGATGCGCTCGCTGGGCAGAACCTCGCCGGCCGGGCTGTCCTCTTCCGCACGGACTGGTCGCGGCGCTGGGGCGGTGGCGACTACTTCCGCTCTGGCCCCTTCCTGCCCGCCGCGACCTGCCGCGCGCTCGTAGATGCCGGCGCCGCGCTGGTCGGCATTGATTGCGCCAACATAGACGACATGGCCGACGCCACCCGCCCCGCGCACACCATCCTGCTCGCCGCCGGCATCCCCCTCGTCGAGCACCTGCGCGCGCTGGATCAGCTCCCCGCGACCGGCTTCCGCTTCTTCGCCGCGCCACCGGCCATCGCCGGCGGCACCTCATTCGCCGTGCGCGCCTTCGCCAGTGTTGAATAGGGCACGACCGCGCGTCCGGCGGCTATAGTTCTCGTATGTGAGAGGGGAGGACCGCCCAATGGACACCTTCGACGCTATCCGCACCGTGCTGGCCGTGCGCCAGTTCCGCGACACGCCCATCCCAGACGACATCGTGCGCCAGATCGTCGAGGCCGCCCACCTGACGGCCAGCAGCATCAACGGCCAGCCCTGGCACTTCATCGTCGTCCAGGAGAAAGACACGCTGCGCCAGCTCGGCACGCTCGCCCGCACCGGCCCCTACATCGCCCAGGCTCCGCTGGCCGTCGTCGTCGGCATCAACGCGGCGAGCCCATACGGCGTCTCCGACGCCAGCCGCGCCGTTCAGGACATGATCCTGACGGCGTGGTCGCGCGGCGTCGCCTCCAACTGGGTTGGCTTCCACAACCTGGACGCCGTCAAGCCCCTGCTCGGCATTCCCGACGATGTGGACGTGCTCGCCATCGTCCCCTTCGGCTACCCCGTCGCGACCATTGGCGCGGGCAAGAAGAAGCGCAAGCCGCTCGGCGAGGTCGTCTCGCGTGAGCGCTTCGGCCAGCCTTTCGCGTAGGCCGCGCGTTGCGCTCATACGACGCGGAGGCACACGAGCGGCCGTCGGGGAGCGCGAGCCACGCCCCGACGGCCGCTTTGTGAGCTGCCCTCACAGGCAGCCGTTCTCGTAGTCAGGGTGGTCAGGCTTTCTCGGCGCCGTGCGCCAGCGGCGCCTGAATATCCATGTCGTACTTGGCGGCAAGTGAGAGCAGCTTCTCGACGTCGGGCGGCCCCGGCGGCGGCAGCACCGGCGCGTGGGCGGGCTCACCCATCTCGCTGGCGAAGTGCTCGAAGCCCGCGGGAGACGTGATCTGGAGCATTCTCGCCGGCGTTGCGCCCTCCACCATGAAGCTGTGCTTGATGCCGCGCGGGAGAAACACAAAGGAGCCCGGGGTGATTCGCCACACGCGGTCGCCACACGAGACCGTCAGCTCACCTTCCAGCAGATAGAACGCTTCCTCCTCGTGATGATGGATATGTGGTGGTGGCCCAAAGCCTGGCGGCATCAGGCACTCCACGAGCGTGAAGGCGTTACCCGTGTGTTCGCCGACCGCCTTGTACGTCTGCAGCGTTCCCAGGAACCAGATCGGCGTGCCTTCCCCCGCGGGGAGCACATACGGTTCGACAGCCGGCATGCGTTATCTCCTTTGTACTGGGACATGTGCTGGAGCGCTTCCGCGCACCGTCCTCCGCCTACCCGCTGGCACGCGCGGTTGGTGGCAAGGGCTCTTGATAGTCAGTTAAGCTTATAGTAAGCTTATATGACGAATTATACCCGCAACGTGGGAGATGATCAAGAGGATGATCGAGATGGAGCAAGCCCAAAACGACCGCCGGCTGATTGGCGCGTTGCTGCGCGTCCCATTTCAAGCTATCAACGCACGCATCGCCGAGGGCCTCGGCGCCTTCGGATACACCGATCTGCGTCCCGCGCATTTTGCCGTCTTCCAGCAGATGACGCCAGCGGGCCGCTGGCTCACGGAGCTGGCAGAGCTCGCCCAGATGACCAAGCAATCCATGGGCGCGCTCGTTGATTACCTGGAAGAGCGGGGATACGTGCGGCGCGTGCCGGACCCTGCCGACCGGCGGGCCAAGATCATTCGCCTGACCGACAAAGGCCAGGATGTGGAGCGGCGCGCACGCGAGATTATTCAGGCGGTCGAGTCCGAATGGGCGCGCGGTGTTGGCGAGGAGCGCTTCCAGCACTTTCGCCAGACGCTGAAGGATATCATCGCCCAACTGGGGACCGCGAGCGCGGTGGCAAGGGATGTGACGCGGGATGCGCGATGAGGCATGGCGCGACAAAACGCGGCTATCGGCTGGGCGCCAGGACGCGGCGGGTAGCGCGCATGGGCGCGCTCATCACCTGCCAGGCGGCGGCGCCGGTCGGTCCGCGCACCGCTGCCCACCGCCGGCTCGACCTGATCGATCACGATGATCAGCGCGTCGTCCGCTGCTGTCCGCCGCTGTCCGCCGCTGTCCGCCGCATCACACCCGTCTCAGTGGCTCGTGCGCGCGTCCGCGCCGTCCGCGCCGCCCAGCTCGCCGCCGCTTCCGCTTCCGCTTCCGCGCACGCCCAACATGTGCCAGCCGGACGGATCGGCACGCCTGTCGCGCTGATCGTCGTCTCCACGCCCCGCACTGTCGGGAATCTCGATCCGCACCTCGCGGCCGACCAGCGGCGCCACGACGTCAATCACGAGGATGAGCGCCGGCCCGAAGCGCACGCGCGGCGACGCTGGGATGATACGCAGGTGCGCGGGGAGTGGCGCCGACGCCTCGGCGGGCGCGGCCGTCTCACTCACATCCTCCGCCTCAGCGGGCTCAGCCGCGGGTATCGTACGCGCCGCCTTCCGGCTCGGATTGAGCAGATAGCCCGTCACCGCCGCCCCGCTCTCGTCCAGCAGCAGATCAACCATCCGGCCCAACCCCATGCCGTGCAGCGTGATCACGAGCAGATCGCGCACCTGGCTGAGTCGCGGCAGCCGCCCCATGCGCGCCAGTTGCCCCGGCTCCACATCCACCGTCGCCACATCGCCGTTGAGCGCCACGATGCGCTCGACTGGGATATAGTCAGCATTCGGCGCGGTGAACGCGCGCCGCGCAATCGTCGCCAGCCGGCCGTCCGCCGGCGCCGTGTCAATCATCAGTCCCGCCAGCCGCGAATCGTCGGGATCGAAGACGACATCGCTGATACGGCCGATCTCGGCCACGCCGCGCACGTTCACCACCGGCCTGCGCAGCAGGCGGCTTGCCCGCCAGCCTCGCCCCGCCGCCGCGGGCAGCGTCGGCTGCGTGTGTTCCTCCCGGTATTTCTCGTGTTGTCCCTCGGCCATGACGGCATCCCCTCCCTGCTCCATATCCGCGCCAGCGCACGCCCGACTCTGACACCCCCTACCCAGAATGCCGGATGCGCTGGCAAGCCGTATCTCACACGCGGCGCTCGCCACGAAAGCGGGTGAGCGCGCAGGTTTCGTGCCAGATTGTACGCGCCTCTTTGGCTCCCCTTCGCCGCGCACGGCGAGGGGGCCGGGGGTGAAGACTCCCCGCGCGTCACAGCCTAGCGCGCCAGCCGCGGCTCATCCATCAGTTGCCGCGCCAGCTCCGGCCTGCCATGAAACCGCGCCGGAGTATTCTGAAAGAGCATGATGCTCCACCGCCCCTCATGCCTGGCGGCGATGATCGTCTGCACCGCGTTGAGCGCCAGCGCGATCTCCGCCTGGCCGGACAGGTTTCTCCTCATCACCGGGTACGGCACACACCTTGCGTCGCCGCCTGTGTGCCCATGGGTGCCCATGGGTGCTCATACGCGCTTGCGCTCATGTGACGCCCGCGTTTTTGTACCACGTTGTACAATGCGGCCAGGCGCACGCCCACACAGCGGCCAGCAGGAGAGGAGCGGGACGATGCCGTCCACCAACGACGACTACATCAAGACCAGCGGCCAGGAGCGCAAACTAGGGCTCCCGCGCGACACGAACGCCGAGGCGCTCGACGCCGCCGGCGCGCTGGCCGTCCCCGAAGATGTCGCCATCGAGGCCGCGATCCAGCTTGACGAGCTAGACTGGCGCCAACCCATGACACGCGACCAGATCCGCGCCAAGTGCCGTGCGCTGCCGCTGGGCGTCTACCTGCGCCTGCCCGACAGCAAACGCTTCCACTCCGCGGACGAGGTGCTGCGCGAGGCGGGCATCGCGCCGAGCCGCGCCGAAGGCGACTTCATGGGCGCCAACCCCGACTACCCCGCCGACGAGTCCGTAGACGACGGCGGCCCACCGGGATGGGGTGGCAGCTCAGGCGTCTTCCCCATCGGCGCCTCCATCCAGGGCGGCAGCGCCGAGGATAGCGAAGGCCTGCTCCCTGGCGAGCGGCCCGGCCAGGAGCCGGCAAACGACTGACACGCGCCGCGGATCGGTCGGTGGCGTTCCTCGTCCCAGTCCGGCTCCGGCCGGACCTCGCGGCCACCGGCCCCCAGGCGCGGGTTCAACCGCCAGCTGGCCCACGCGGCGGTCTCTCCATGTTCATTCGTCACACCTCATCAACCGCCGCCTCGCCCGGCGCGACTACTCTCCACCAGATGGCGTCTGCTCGACCTGGACCGTCAGGCCGAGCGCGCGCGCGCGCTTCTCCGCCTTCTGCGCCTCCGCGCTCCGGCCCCGACCCAGTGCATACAGGCAAACCGTCTTGCCGCCCCAGGCCCAGGCATTGTCCGCATCGAGCGTCGCGGCGCGTGTGTACGCGCGCAGCGCATCTTCCGTCTGGTTGAGCCGCAGGTGCGCGTCGGCGCGCAGCGTCCACAGGTCCGAATCGTCGGGCAACAGCTTCAGCGCGTGCTTCGACGCCGCCAGCGCCTCGCCGTCGCGCCCCAGCGCCGCGAGCGCGACAGCTTTGCCGAACCAGCCGCGTTCGCTCTCCGGCTCCAGCTTCAGCGCGCGGTTGAAGGCGGTGAGCGCCTCGTGCGGCCGCTCCAGCGCCGTGAGCACGGAGCCTTTGCCCATCCATGCCCAAGCGCTCTCGCCGTCCCGCGCCAGCGCCAGCTCATAGCTTTCCAGCGCCTCGCCATCGCGATCCAGGCTCGCCAGCGTGTCCGCCCGGCCGATCAGCGCCTGATCAGACTCCGGATCAATCTCCAGCGCCTGATCGTAGGCCGCCAGCGCCTCGTCGTAGCGATCCAGCTCCGTCAGCGCATCCCCCTTGCCGCTCCAGGCCGCCTCGTCCTGCGGATCCAGCGCCAGCGTCCGATCGTAGATCGCAATCGCCTCCTCGTAGCGATCCAGCTCCACCAGCGCATCGGCCTTGCCCACCAGCGCGTCGCCCTCGTCCGGGTCCAGTGCCAGCGCCCGGTCGTACGCCTTGACGGCCTCCTCATAGCGTTCCAGCTCTGTCAGCACGGCGCCGCGCACCTGCCACGCCTCGCCGTCCGTCGGGTCCAGCGCCAGCGCGTGGTCGCAAGCCGCCAGCGCCTCCTCGTGGCGCTCCAGCATCGCCAGCGTGTCCGCCTTGAAAAGCCAGACCGGCGCCTCATCCGCGTCGAGCGCCAGCGCCCGGTCGTAGGCCACCAGCGCATCGTCGTGCCGCCCCAGCTCGCTCAACGCCGCCGCCTTCAGCACCCAGACCCCCGCCAGGTCCGGCGCGAGATCGGCCGCCCGTGTATAGGCCGCCAGCGCCTCGTCGTAGCGTTCCTGCTCGCCGAAGAGCATGCCGCGCGCGATCCATTCCTCGACCTCATCGTGCGGACCCATGGCGTCCTCCCTTCCAGACGTTGCGTGAAGTGAAGCGGCCCGCGTGGCGAGCGATGGCTCGGCGCACACGGGCCACGTGGACCGGCGGGCGCTATTTGTCCTTGTAGTAATCGGCGTTGATCTGGGTGTACTCGCGCCACTGCACCGGCACCGCGCTCTCCTCGAAGATCGCCGTGACGGGGCAGGCCGGCTCGCAGGCGCCGCAGTCAATGCACTCGTCGGGGTTGATATAGAGCATCTCGACGCTCTCGAACTCTGGCTCTCCCTCGGCGGGATGGATGCAGTCCACCGGGCAGACGTCCACACACGAAGCGTCTTTCACGCCCACGCAGGGCTGGGTAATTACGTACGTCATGGCTGGAAGTAGCTCCTCAATCTGGCTGAAGGTGTAGCCCGGTGTGTCCGGCCCGGCTGGGGGGATGCTGAGGGTGCGTCCCCGCCCTCCCACGGTCGGCCGGCGGGGACCGCGTGGCAGCGATCCCGGCGATCCCGGCGCTCCTCACGCGCGGCGCACCCGCCTCCATTATACCGAGTTGCCCCGCCAATTGCTACCAGCGCGGATCAGACAATTTCAGACAATTCACGTCATCGAACCGGGAAACGACCCCCAAAGCCACTCACCTGAATTCTTCATGGAAACATTGCTCGCCCAGTACGTCGTGGCCCCCTCTCCCCGCCGCGGCCGTCCCGCCCCGCTCCGCCTCCGCTCCGCCTCCTCCGCGAACCGCCCCTTCCTCCGTGTCCCTCCGTGTCCCTCCGTGTCCCTCCGTGTCCCTCCGTGTCCCTCCGTGTCCCTCTGTGGTCGTTCTCGTCTCTCTCTCCCTCTGCCCTCCGCGACCTCCGCGATCTCCGCGACCTCCGCGATCTCCGCGGTTCAATCCTCTCCTCAGACAAGGAGAGAAGTACCATCTGCTGATTGCACCGCGTTCGCGCCGCCAGCGACAGGCGCTTCTCACGAATTGTGATGAAATTGGGACGCCATGCGGGGTAGAAACCCCATTGCTGTGCTTGCAATCACCGCACCGATCTATACTATATGGCTATGCGGTACTAGCCGTCCCCTAGCCATCCCTGGAGGGGAATCATGCACGCTTACGCCATTATTCCTACTCATCCCGTTCGTAGCCGGTCCTACGCCTGGGGGAGCATCTCCGTGGACCCCGATCCGCCGCGGGCTGGGAAAGTCACGAAAATTGAGTTCCCGCTGATGAACCCTGGGCCGGATGATGTCGTCGTCGAGCGTATCGAGGTCGCGGTGGCCGAGTTCGGCATCGGCGTGCGGTGGCGCCAGCTCGAAGCCATCGGCCCGTTCGCGCTGCCCGCCGACCCACAGCGCATCGAGCACGCGGCGCTGGAATGGGTTCCGGCGTCGGCCGGCCATCGCTGCGTGCGCGCCAGCATCTATCTGCGCGGCTCCACCGAACCGTTCACCATCGGCCGCAATCTGCACGTCATCGAGGCCGCCGCCATCGAGGACACCTGGACCGTGCGCTTCCGCCTGGGCAACCCCGAGCCGGTGGCCGCTCCCATCGTGTTGACCGTCGGCGGCAACTACCCGCGCGAGCTCGAGGCCGTGCTGCGTGTCAACGGCCGCGCGCTGCCCGCCGACCGGCCCGTCACCCTGGGGCCACGCGAAGAGGTGGACGCCGAGCTGTTGCTGCGCGCGCGCGGCGAGCATGCCTTGCACGTCGTGCGCACCGTCGAAGCCACCATCAACGGCCGGCTGATTGACGGCATCCAGATCGTGCTGGAACGTCCCTCCTACGTGGCGGAGGGCGAGACGCTGGAGCCGCTGGCGGAAAGCGTCGCCGCCCGCATCGAGCCGGCATACATGACGGGGAGATAGCCGCCAAGCGCGGATCGTCATACGGAGCGCCGTGTGCGTGGGCAACCCGCGCCACGGCTCCGATCAGGCAATCGGATACATCATCAGGCCGAGGGTCAGGGCAATGGTGCCATGAACCTTCCGGCCTATTTTGTTGACCTGCCGCACGTGACTCAGTACAATTGGCCCGCCTCTATGGTTGGATGGAAGCGACACGTCGTATGGGCGCGGCGCGGCGCGGCGACAGGAGGGCATCGTGACCACGGGATCGGCGGGTAGCCTGATCGGGCAATCGCTGGGCGAGTACCGCCTGACGGCGCTGCTGGGCGCGGGCGGCATGGCCGAGGTCTATCGCGCCCTCGATGTCTCACTCAACCGCGAGGTGGCCGTCAAGGTGCTGCCCCCCTCGCTGGCGAACGACCCGGATTACGTGCTGCGCTTCCGCAACGAAGCGCGCCACGTCGCCGCGCTCAACCACCCCAACATCGTCCCCGTCTTCACCTACGGTGAGGAAAGCGACCTGCTCTATCTCGTCATGCCGATTCTGCGCGAGTCGCTGCGCGAGCGCATGGAGCGCGAGCGCGTCATGGCCCCCCACGACGCCATCCGCGTCTGCATCCAGGTCGCCGCCGCGCTGGATGTGGCCCACAGCCAGGGCATCGTCCATCGCGACGTCAAGCCCGAAAACATCCTGCTCGACGACGACGGCCGCGCCCTGCTCACCGACTTCGGCATTGCCCGCGAGGCCTCCGCCCTGCGCCAGCCGAACACCATGCGCACGCTCGCGGGCACCGGCCTGCCCGTCGGCACCGTCGAATACATGGCGCCAGAGCAGCTCAGCGGCGACCTCGTAGACCACCGCGCGGACGTGTACGCGCTGGGTGTCGTGCTGTACGAGATGCTGGCCGGCAAACTGCCGCACATCGCCGCCACGCCCTACAAAGTCGCCGCGATGGTGCTGACCGAGCCGGTGGTCCCGCCCTCCACCCACAACCCCACCATCTGGCCGGGGCTGGAGCAGGTGGTGCTGAAGGCGATGGCGAGCGAGCCGAGCGGACGCTATCCCAGCGCCCGCGGCTTCGCCCTGGCGGCGCGCGGCGCGGCCACCGCCCAGAGCGAGCACGTGGTGCGCCTGACAGTTCCGGCCACCTGGCAGGAGATCGAAGACCCGCTGATGACGCCGGGTGTGCCGGGTGTGCCGGGTGCGTCGCTGGGGCCGGTATCCGCGATCATCACCGCTCCAGTGATGACGCTCGGCGAGGAGCCGACGGTGCCGATCGGCCCGTGGGACGCATGGGAACAGCCGGCGGCGCGTGGGCCGCTGCCGCCGCCCAGCCTGCCCTCACTGCCGCGTATCTCCGGCTGGCGCGCTGCCTTCCGCCCAGGACGCACCAATGCCCGCGCCTGGCTGGCGGCGACCTCACTGGTAGTGTTGTTGGTGCTGGGCCTGCTCGCGGGCACCGGCATCGCCATCCTGCACGGCTTCAATCAGCCGCCACAGACGACGGGATTCGGCACACCAGGCACGGCCGGCCAGATCGGCGGCCAGCGCGGTGCCACGGCCAGCCCCGTAAAGACGCCCGGCACACCCCTCCCCGCGCCCACCGCCACCGCCCAAGCAACCGCGACGAGCCCAGCCGCCACGCCCGTGCCGACAGACATACCCACCGCTGCCCCTGTGACCACCCCAACAGCCGTCCCTGGCCCTCCCTCTCCACTGCTCGTCCTCAAGCCCACGACCCTCATCACGCTGACCCAACATCCCAATCCCAACCCACTACTGTCCTGCTCCAGCCCAGCACAGACGATCCAAAACACAGGGTCCGATACACGCGGTTGGACCTACAGCAACGTCCCGTCATGGTTCTCTTGGAACCTGAACGGCAACGGTCCCCTCTCGGTTGCTGATACCTCGCAGCCGAACAATCCGGCGCTTGATGGCGGCAAGACCGACAAACTCATCTTCCTGGCTCCCTGCGTGCCAGGGACATCCACCATCATCTTCACAGACGATCTCGGACGGATGGAGACGCTTCAACTCGTGGTGATGAAGGGGTAGCGGCAGCCTGAGCATGCGGTTACATGTGATGGCGCATGCGCGTCCGAACGGCACACGCCGTGGCTCGCGAAGGAAATGACAGCTAGTCACCGCGGCACAGCTCCCCCTCGCCCCCCACGCTCACGCCCTTGACACCCCGCCCATCTCATGGTATATTCGTTCTATCACCGCGCCGCCACCCGGCGCCGCCAGCACCTGAACAACCGCATACCGTGCGCAAACAGGCCAACCGCACCTGATGGCAGCTGCGCGCGCGACGGCGTGTACGCGACCGCATCCCACCCGAACCTTGCCGTTTTTGCCACCCACCGTGCCATCCGTTGCCACTTTCTTGCCGCTTTTGCCACCCATAACACAAAACGTCAAGTGGCCGCGAGCCACAAACCGGCTTGAATTCAGCGTTTGGGAGGAGGAGATGCCCGACACGCGGCCAAAAAGCGGCAAAAATGGCAATGGTGACCATCCCGCTTAACATTGCCGCCGTCCATCACGCGATCTTGACAGCGCCAGCGCTCATCGTCCACCATCGTTCTCAGAGCGGAACGACACGTTCAGCATGGCGAACCGCATGACCCGGACGTGACCCAGACGTGACCCAGATAGATAACCAGGGAGCGATCGCTGTCCCCCTTTCCAGGAGCTTGTCCCATGCGCACCCAGGTCGCCATCATCGGCGCCGGCCCCGCCGGGCTGACCCTCTCCCACCTGCTCGCGCGACACGGCATAGACTCGGTCGTGCTCGAACACCGCGACCGCGACTATGTCGAGCGGCGCGTGCGTGCCGGCGTGCTCGAACAGGGCACGGCGGACCTGCTCCGCGCGAGCGGCGTCGGTGCGCGCATGGATCGCGAAGGACTGGTTCACCACGGCATCGAGCTGCGCTTTTCCCACCAGCGCCACCGCATCCCCCTGAGCGACCTCACCGGCGGCCGTACCGTCATGATCTACGGCCAGCAGGAGGTGGTCAAAGATCTGATTCAGACCCGCCTCGCGGCCGGCGGCCAGATTCTCTTCGGCGCCGAGGCGCTCGCCCTAGACGGCCTCACATCCGCCGCGCCCGTCGTGCGGTACCAGCAGAACGGCGAGCGGCGTGAGCTGCGCTGCGACGTGGTGGCCGGCTGCGACGGCTTCCACGGCGTCTCGCGCGCCGCCATTCCGGCCGGCGTCCTCACCGTCTACGATCACGAATATCCCTTCGCCTGGCTCGGCATCCTGGCCGCCGTCCCGCCATCCACCGGCGAGCTGATCTATGCCCACTCCGAGCGCGGCTTCGCCCTGCATAGCCTGCGCTCCCCGGAGATCAGCCGCCTCTACCTCCAGTGCCGCCCCGACGAAGAACTCGCCAACTGGCCCGACGCGCGCATCTGGGATGAGCTGCGCCGGCGTTTCGCCACTGATGACGGCTGGACGCTCGCCGACGGCCCCATCCTCGAGAAGGGCATCACCCCCATGCGCGGCTTCGTGGCCGAGCCCATGCGCTACGGCCGGCTCCTCCTCGCCGGCGACGCCGCCCACATCGTCCCACCGACCGGCGCCAAGGGCCTCAACCTCGCCGTCGGTGACGCGCGAGTGCTCGCCGAAGCCCTGATCGCCTGGTATCGCTCCGGCAGCGCGGATCTGCTGGACGCCTACTCCGCCACCTGCCTGCGCCGCGTCTGGCGCGCGCAGCACTTCGCCTGGTGGATGACCACCATGCTGCATATTCAAGAGCGCGAGAGCGACATCGAGCGCCGGCTGCGGCTCGCCCAGCTCGACTACGTCGCCAGCTCCACCGCCGCCGCCACCACCCTGGCCGAGAACTACGTCGGCCTCACGTCCATCTGATCGTCGTACAATCGAATCGTCACGGTCTCGTGGGGCATGCATACCCCACCATCCGCTCGCCGGCCGTTGACGGCCACGTGAGCCGCCAGGCACGAGCACACGAGCACACGAGCACACGAGCAGAGGAGGAAAGCGCGTTGATCACCACCATCGGCGCCATCGTCCGCGGGAACAGCGAGGTCTTCCCGCCCTACCTGTACGACGCCTACCGCTCGACCATCAAGCGCTCGCCGCGCCTGCCGCTCGTAGACGT
>JAICVS010000164.1 GCA_025935195.1 Ktedonobacterales bacterium | reverse complement strand
GCTTTCGTCCCCTCGGCGCCGTCCATCTGGAAGCGCGGACGGATACGACCTGGCGCTTCGCCGCGGCGGATGGCGCGAGCGTCGAGGTTGTCTTGCTCGCCGCCGATCTCGCGCGCGCGCGTGTGCTGCCGCCGGGTGTGCTGCCGGCTCCCTCCTGGGCCATCGTCAAAGAGGATTGGCCTACTGTACACGTCCACAGTGAGACCGGCGAGAACGGCACACTCACCCTTACCACCGCCGCCATGCGCCTCGAGATCGCGCTCGATCCCTTTCGCCTCACCTGTTCCTGGCCGGACGGCACGATCTTCGCCGCGGACGATCCCGATCTGCGTACGGGTGTCGTCGCGCCCTACGGGGCCGGCGAGATTCCCGCAGCGGCCCATCCCGCCGGCAGCGTGCGCTGCTACAAGCCGCTGGCGCCCGGTGAGCGTATTCTGGGCGCGGGCGAGTACACGGCGCCACTGGATCGGCGCGGCCAGCACCTCGTCTTCTGGAACAGCGATCCGCCGCAGCCACACGGCGACGACACACGCTCGATGTACGCCTCCATCCCCTTCTGGCTGGGGCTGCGCGCCGGCCGCGCATACGGCATCTTCCTCGATAGCGCCTGGCGCAGCGATCTGGATGCTGGGGCGACGCGTCCGGACGTGCTCAGCTTCGGCGTCGCCGGCGGCGATCTGACCTACTACATCTTCGCCGGCCCCACTCCCGCCGCCATCCTCGCGCGCTACGCCGGCCTGACCGGCCACATGCCGCTGCCGCCGCGGTGGGCCCTCGGCTACGCGCAGTCGCGCTGGAGCTACTACCCCGAAGCGATGGTGCGCCACCTCGCCGGGCAGTTCCGCGCGCGCCGCATCCCCTGCGACGCGCTCTGGCTCGACATTGACTACATGGATGGCTATCGCGTCTTCACCTGGAACTCGCGCCGCTTCCCCGATCCCGCGAGGCTTTTGAGTGATCTGCGCGCCGCCGGCTTCAAGGTGGTGACCATCGTGGACCCCGGCGTGAAGGCCGATCCGACTGATACCACGTTCCGTGAGGGGCTGGAGCGCGACTATTTTATCCGCCGGGCCGACGGCGCGCTCTTCATCGGCGTGGTCTGGGCGGGCGAGAGTGTCTTTCCCGATTTCACGCGCGCCGAGGTGCGCCACTGGTGGGGCGAGCGCCACCGCGCGCTGCTCGATCCCGGTGTCGCCGCGATCTGGGACGACATGAACGAGCCGGCCTTGAACGACCGCTTTGTTCCCGGCGCGGAGACGCCGCACGGCAGCGGTATGTCTCCAGACGCGCTTCAGCGGCCCGACGGCTATGGTGAGGGCGGTGATGCGCCCGTGCCGCACCGCGCCCTGCACAACGTCTACGGTATGCAGATGGCGCGCGCCACCTACGAGGGCCTCGCCCGCCTGCGCCCAGACCAGCGCCCGTTCGTGCTGTCGCGCTCCGGCTACGCCGGCATCCAGCGCTACGCCGCCCTGTGGACCGGCGACAACAGCAGCCGCTGGGATCACCTGCGGCTGGCGTCGCGCATGTGCCTGGCGCTGGGCCTCTCCGGCGTGCCGTTCTGCGGCTTCGACACGGGCGGCTTCTGGTTGCCCGCCACGGGCGAGCTGCTGGTGCGCTACACGCAGCTTGGCGCCGTCTTCCCGTTCTTCCGCAACCACAGCGCCCTCGGCACGCCGGATCAGGAGCCGTGGGCCTTCGGCACGCACGTCGAGGCGCTGGTGCGCGCGGCCATCGAGCTGCGCTATCGCCTGCTGCCGTACCTCTACACGGTCTTCGCCGAGGCCGCGCGTGACGGCGCGCCCATCGCGCGCGCGCTGATCTACGCTTTTCCCGACGACGAGACACTGGCCGGCGTGGACGACGAGCATCTGCTCGGTGCTGATCTGCTCTGCGCACCGGTGATGGAGGAGGACCAGCCGCGGCGTGTTGTCCACTTCCCGCGCGGCGCGTGGGTGGACTGGCAGAGCGGCGAGCGCGTGATCGGCCCGGCCCGCCGTCCAGTAGACTCGCCGCTGGACGTGCTGCCGCTTTTCGTGCGTGAGGGCGCGATTCTGCCGCTCGGCCCCGTCCAGCAATACATTGGGGAAGACGTCGATCACCTGATTACACTCGCCTGCTATCTGGGCGCGGAAGAGGGAGCGACCGCCTCCGGTATGCTCTACGAGGATGACGGCGCGACGCCGGCCTACCGCGACGGCGCATTTCGCCTCACGCGCTTCACCGCCAAGCGTCACGGCGGCAATACGGTTACTGTGCGCGCCGAGGCTGCCGAAGGGCGGTACGACGCTCCGGCGCATGGCTGGCTCGTCGAGCTGCACCTGCCCTATGCCGGCGCTGGGCCGCGCCCGGTTCTCGCCGCCGCGCGCCTGGGCGAGCGTGCGCTCGCGGATGTCGCGACGGTCCACCGCCGCTATGAAACGGTCATGTGTATCGCGCTCGATCCATCCGCCGCGCCGTTCGCGTTGGAGGTGGCGCTGGATTGAACCGCGGAGGTCGCAGAGGGCAGAGAGAGAGTGTGTGTGTGTGAGAAAGAGAGAGGGAGAGGGGAGGCAGAGTGAATGGCGTTCGGACAGATAGCGGTTCGCGGATGTGATGAGACATAATTAAGGGACAAAGATAGCCGCTCTATCCTATGTTGCTGGCGCGATCTGCCCAAAGATGCTATACCGGGCATCACTGCCGCAAATGGGGTGGGATGATGGAGCAACCGTCCGCATCCTGAATCGCTCTTGTTCGCGGCGCGGGGCGGCAAAGGATTTGTAGCGCATCGGCATGCGCACGCTGGACGCGGCCGGGAACGCGGCCGTGACGGCGGGATGGGACCGGCGATGGGCGAGCGAGAGCAGGGTCCGCCTCCGGCCACGCCTGGTATGGAGGCCGGGACGGGGATGACGGGGATGACGGGGATGACGGGGATACCGATGGATACCGCCGGCATGCCTACCGCGACGGCAACGGATAGACAGGCCGCCGCGGTAGAGGCCGATCCCATGGATCGGGTGAATCTGTTGGCCGCGGCGACCGGGCAATTGGTCTGGACGACGACGCTGGCCGGCGCGGTGGAGGATTCGCCGTCGTGGCGCGTGTTTACTGGGCAGAACCGCGAGCAGATGCTCGGTTGGGGCTGGCTGTGGGCGGTGCATGCCGACGACCGCGCGGAGCTGGAGCGGGCGTGGACGGCGGCACGAGCGGCGAATGGGTCGTTCGCGGCGGAGTACCGCGTGCGGCGACACGACGGCGTCTATCGCCATTTCATGGCGCGTGGCGTGCCGGCGGCGTGGGCGGAAGAGGGGACGGCAGACACAGCGGAGGGCGGGGCGATTGGCTGGATCGGCACCTCCATTGATATCACGGAGCGCAAGGAGGCCGAGGAACGCCTGAAGGCGTCGCATGAGGAGCTGCGGGCGATTCTAGAGAGCATCACCGATGCCTTTTTCGGGTTGGATGCCGAGTGGCGTTTCACGTACATCAACGCCGAGGCCGAGCGAGTGATGGGCCGCCCGCGCAAAGAACTGCTGGGCAAGAGCATCCTAGAGGTCTTCCCGCGGGTGCGAGACACGACATTCTACACGGAGGGCCGGCGGGCGGTGGCGGAATGGATGGCGGTGGAGCTCGAAGAGCAGATCGCGGAGACGGGGAAGTGGGTCGCGGTCAGCGCGTATCCCGCGCGTGACGGCGGTCTGCTGGTCTATTTCCGCGACATCACGGAGCGCAAGCGGGCGGACGAGGAGCGGAGCCGGCTGGAGCAGCGGACGTACGCGGCGCTGGCGGCGCTCCTGGAGATGGCGGAGGCGCTGGTGCGGGCGCCGGATGAGCTGGATGTGGCGGGCGACGAGGTGGAAGAGATGGAAGAGGTGGCGGAGGCAGAGGCGGGCGTGCCGGGGATCGGGGCGCTGGGACGGCGGCTGGCGGAGCTGACGCGGCAGGTATTGGGCTGCGAGCGGGTGGTGCTGCTGGCGGTGGATGCGGCGACAGGGCGGCTACGGCCGCTGGCGGGCGTGGGGCGCTACCGCTATGATGAGGCGATCGTGCGGCGGGAGCTGGCGGGGGCGACGTTGGGCGACTACCTGGCGGCGGATCACGTCGAGCGGCTGCGCGTGGGCGAGGTGATGCTGACGGATCTGGCGGTTGGGCCGGGAGGGAAGCGGGAGCGGACGCTGTTCGGGGCGCGGCAGGTGTTGGTGGCGCCGATGCGGGTGGGCCGGGAACTGATGGGTGTGCTGGCGCTGGATCACGTGAGCGACGAGCATACGTATACGGTGGGCGAGCTGGCGCTGGCGGAGGCGGTAGCAAAGCTGGCGGCGCTGGTGATCGAGCGCGAGCGGCTGTTGCGCGAGCGGGAGGAGGCGCGGGCGAGCGCGGCGGCGCTCCGGCAGGCGAACCAGCGCCTGGACGAGTTCCTGGATGTGACGAGCCACGAGCTGCGCACGCCACTGACGGTAGTGAAGGCGAACGTGCAGATACTCTCGCGGCTGTCTGAAGCGGGGACGATGCAGGCGCAACTGACGGGGCGGACGCTGCGGCAGGTGGACCGGCTGACGCGGATGGTGAACGATCTGCTGGATGTGACGCGCATTCAGGCGGGGAAGCTGGATCTGCATCTCCGCCAGAGCGACCTGGCGGAGCTGGTGCGCGAGACGGTGGAGGAGCAGCGGCAGGTGACGCCGGAGCGGCGCATCGAGCTGGCGCCGGCGGTGAGGCTGGACGATGGACTGCCGGTGCGGGCGGATGCGGACCGCATCGGGCAGGTGCTGACGAATTATCTGACGAACGCGCTGAAGTATTCGCCGGCGGAGCGCCCGGTATGGGTGGAGCTGAAGCGGATGGATGGGATGGCGCGGGTGGCGGTGCGCGACGAGGGACCGGGGCTGGCGCCGGAGCAGCAGGCGCTGGTGTGGGAGCGGTTCCACCGCGCGCCGGGAGTGGAGGTGCAGAGCGGGCCGCACCTGGGGCTGGGGCTGGGGCTGTTCATTACGCGGCGGATCGTAGAGCGGCACGGCGGCGCGGTGGGGGTGGAGAGCGTGCCGGGGCAGGGATGTACGTTCTGGTTTACGCTGCCGCTGGCGACCTGAGCGAGACGTTATCCAATCGGCAGAGAAATGACGGGGAGGATACGCTCAGGAGCACTGCTGGAAAGAGGTAGTCGAATGCTGGTCCTCCCGAGTGCTATCATGGCACTGCTCGTGCCCCATACCGAGAGCGAATATGACCGCCTCGTCACACGGCTCGACGCGCTGATCGATCATGTCGGCGAAGACGAGACACACCACATATGGATATGGCATGGATGCACCGCCCTCTCGTACACGTATCGTACGTGGGCAGTAGAGCGCGGGCCGGATTGCCGCCGTGTCTGCTCAACAGGTCTTATCGGCGCTCACGATCCACACGACAGCCACTGGTGCGGGTTATCTCATGGCGCGGAGTTCACGCGCAGCGTATGGAGTGCGGCTGCCAGCCCGCGCCGCCGTTGATGTGGCGAGCGGCTAGCCCCACGTGCGCCTGCTGGATGCGCGTGCAGAGGTCGTCCAGATCGAACGGCTTGCCCAGGATCGGCACGCCCAGCATGCCGGCCAGCTCCGGCAGCGCGGATGGCAGCGAGTAGGGGTTGGCGGTGATCAGCAGATAGGCGTGGCGCGTGGCGAGCGCGCTGTTCGCCGCCACCGCGCGCAATACGTCGAAGCCGTCCATGTGGGGCATGCGATAGTCGAGCAGCGTTACCAGCGGCTCGCCGGCCGCCCTCAGCTGGTCGAGCCCTTCGCGCCCGTCCGCCGCCTCCACCACAGACCAGCCCTCCTCTTGCAGTGTATAGCGGAGCAAGCCGCGAATGTCGCGGTCGTCGTCAATCACCAGGACGGTCCCCATGCGCTGCCCCACTTCCCATCACGCACCACCCACATGCACTGCCGGCGGCGGTGTCACCTCGTCCAGCGGAATCTCACTCCTATTGGATACGCCATGCCCACCGTTACGTCAATTTGCCGTCCGGCATAGGAACAGTACGCGAAAGTGCGCGACATCGAGTACGCCAAATGGTGTAGGAAGTGGCACGGACGGGCGCTCAGCCTGCGGCCATCCGCACGCGCGTGAGGAAATCGTTGAGCGCGTCGCGGCTCGATGGCTGCTCCGGCAGGCGGCTCGACGTGCCCGCTTCCTCCAATATTCCATGCAATCGCCGGTACTCGGTTTCATAAAGGGTGATATCCGTCTCGTCAAGCGCGGATTGCTCCGGACCAGCGAGCTTGCGCGCGATCAGTTCGTCCACATAGGGCAGCCGAAACTCGTCGTTCAGCGCCCGCAGATTCGCCTCGATCTCGCCAGTGCGCAGCAGGTGAATGCCTGTCAGCAAGACGCGAAAGACATACAGCAGCGGCTTGACGCGCCGGGGCCGCTCCTTCTCAAAGAGTCGCCACTGCGACTCCGCGAAGCCCAGGTAGTGCCGGCTATGGTGGCGTGTGACACAGCCACGCGCCAGCGTCTGAAGCTCCATGTGCTCCGGCGTCGTCAGCACGATCAGCGGCGAGTGGAGTTGTTCCAACACGTAGCCGTTCGGCTTGAGCAGTAACCCGATGAACTTCTTGATGTCGTGCGTCACGAGGTCCAGCTCTATGCCGCCGCTTGCGCCCCCGTCCATCAGCTCGACGGTGTCGCGCGTCTCCTCCAGTCCGACGATCTCACGTAGCGGCAGGACATGCGACCCGCGCAGATCATAGTCCGAGTCCGGCGAGGGGAAGCCGTACAGGTGCGCGCCACTGACCGTCACGAACAACAGTGGATAGGGCTGGCTCAGCGCAACGGGCAGGAGATGCCGTTCCAGGACTTCGGCGCTGATCTCGCTCATATGCGGCTCCGCCTGGCCTGTATCAGAAAGGCGTTCGCGCGCTCGTAGTCGGGGCGCTCCGGCAGGCGCGTCATGGCGAATGCGGCATCCAACTCCCGATGCAGGGCCAACCGCCACGCGTTCACCTCATCCCAGGGCATGCGCTCGCGCCGAATCGCCAGCAACGCCTCGCGGTGTTCGCCGACCTCCACTGGCATGTACCCCTCACGCAGTGCGGTGATGCCGGCCAGCAGCAGGCGGATCAGGTGCATCGCGTGTTTCCAGCGGAGCGTGCCGTGCGCGCGCAGGTCTTGCTCCAGCTTCTTGAACTGGGAGAAGACGTAGCCTCCGAAGGATTGGTAGATGAGCTTCGAGAGGAAGATACCGCGCAACTCGCGCAACTCTCGCGCCAGCTCCGACGCATCCTCCACGAGCGGCGTGTACAAGCATTCGAGGACGTTCGGATTGGCCTTGAGCGCCAGTGTCAAGAACTTTTGCAGCTCCCAATATACTTCGTCTGAACGAGCATCCTGAATCTGCTCCGGCACACCGTAGAGTGACCAGTGGAGCTTCGCTGGGGGCAGGTAGATGCCGCGGCGGTCCACATCGGACGCATCCGAAGCCAGCCCATAGGCGCGTGAGCCGACGACGCAGCGATAGATCACGTACGCGCCGTAGGCTTCCAGATCTGGCTCCGCACCCGTGCGCTCGCCCAGCCCGGCACTTTGATAGTGTTTGAGGATGGTGAACTCCGTCCGGCCCAGCGCGATCTCACCACCATCCGCGAAACGCACGCGATAGGCATGCGACGCATCGGTGGGAGCGCTCGCGATCTCCCCTACTGCCCCGGCTGGCCGCGTCTCGCCCGCGGACACCGCTTTCGTCGCGACGCGTGTGATGACCTGCGTGCCGATAGGCACGAGAAGATTGGAGGATGACGTCTGGATGTCAGCCATCAGGCCGCTACTCCCTCACCAATGGCAGCGCGAACCAGAACGTTGACCCCTCGCCGGGCGCGCTCTCGACGCCCACCGCACCGCCGTGCCGCTCCACAATCGTGCGGCTCAGATGCAGCCCCAGCCCCAGGCCGACACCTGACCCACTCTGCACTTCGATGCCCGGCACGCGATGGAACAGCTCCCACACCTGCGCCTGCTCCTCCGGCGGGATGCCCACCCCGCAGTCGCGCACCATGACCACGCCTCGGCCCGCCTCCGCGCGCACCGTCACCATCACCGGGCACTCCGGCCGCGAGTATTTCAGCGCGTTCGTCAGATAGTTGGCGACCACCTGCTCGAGGCGATCCACGTCCGCTGTAATGGGCAGCGCGCCGGCATCCGCCTCAAGCGTGATCACCCGTTCTGGATGTGACAACCGCTGCTCGGCCACCGCCTCGCGCACAATCGCACCCAGATCCGCCAGGGCGGGCCGCAGCTCTAGCCGGCCCAGCCGGATGCGCGAGATGTCCACCAAGTCATCTACCAGGCGGATCAGCCGCTCGACCTGGCGCTGGATGCGCTCCGCCATCTCGCGGTCGCGCCGCTCCACCACCCCGTCGCCAGCGCCAGCGTCCGCCGTCAGCCGCCGCGCCAGCATCTGCATATTCGCCTTGATCACCGTCACCGGCGTGCGCAGCTCGTGCGCGGCAATGCTCAGGAACTCGTCCATACGGCGGTTCGTCGCGGAGAGCGCCAGCGCGCTCGCCCGCGCCTCCGCCGCCGCACGCAGCAGCCGATCGCGCTCCACGACCAGGCCCGCCAGTTGCGCCACCGCCTCCCCCAGCGCCTGCTCGTCGCGGCTGAACTCGCGCCCGCTCGTGCCGTAGTCGAGCGAGAGTGCGCCGACGATCTGCCCATGCACGATCATCGGGATGAGCAGCAGCCGCGTGACGGCGAAGGCGTTCAGCCGCTCGCGGTGTGGCGGCGCCTCGGCATCCAGCGCCACCGTCTCCCCCGCACAGAGCCGCGTCGCGGTCTCCGGCCCCAGCCGGTCGCGCGCGCGCGTCTCCGGCCGCCAGCCCGCCCACCAGAGCGCCTCCTGCTCCGGCGTAAACCCGATAACCGCCAGCGGCCGCATCAGGCCGGTCGCGTCCTCGATGGAGGCCATCGCCAGCCGCTCGGCCCCGAGCACACTGCCGGCGAGCTCTGTCAGGCGTTGCGCCACCGCGTGAGCAGGGGGCGTTATACCTTCAGCGGCATCACGCTCACTCGCGCCAGGACCATCAGTCTCGACCGAAGGAGATGGGATAGATGTCGTGACGAGCGCCTCCGCCATCGCCAGCAGCGCATCCAGCGCCGCGTGCGTGCGCCCATCCAGCGCGTGGCGCTGCCGCTCTGTGGGATGCGCCATGGGCTCTTCAACCGGCCTCTCCACCGCGCCGGGCGCCTCCCGTGGGGCGGGCGTCCGCGGGCTGGATGCGGCGGACGGAGCGATGGAGAGGCCGGGCAGAGATGGTTGAACAGTAGCGCCTTCACCGCGTTCGAGATTCATCCCGCTCCATCCCGCTTATCACACGCGCTTCCGCCTGCCCATCGCCTGTGGAAGCGCCGCCGCCGCGGCGCTGGGCGCCCTGCCAACCTCCTGAGTATACGTCACTGGGCAGACCCACGTGAAGCAGGCATGCGTCCGTGAGGCATGGAGATATGCGCAACATCCCCGCGCATCGTGCGTACATCCTATGTCAGGGCATGCGTCTTGGCATCATCTATGCGTTCCCATTCCGCGTTCCCAACGCCCGTAGCCTCGACTCGCTACGATAGAGATGGTAGCCCCGCGCGGCAGCCCCGTGCGCCGCACGGCAGGCGCGCCGGAGCATTCTCCCCGCGCCTCGTGTGCTACGTATGCCTAACGTACGCCCATGCCTGGATGGAGGCAGTCCGTGATGCAACCACCCGATCACCGCAATACAGGCCCCGCCGGCACGCCGCAGGGCCCAGGAAACGACCAGGGGCGGCGCCCCAACTGGTTCCGGCGCAACCTGATCTGGATCGCGCTGCTGGCCGTGATCCCCTGGGTGATCTTCCTC
>JAICVS010000239.1 GCA_025935195.1 Ktedonobacterales bacterium | reverse complement strand
CTCCAGCACACGGTTGAGGTATTTGGAGGAGTCCAGCACGACGGCGACGTTGCAGCACTGGCCGGCGAGGCTGGTGCCGCCGCCACGGTTGAGCAGTGGGGCGCCGAACTCGCGGCAGAGGGCGACGGTAGCTACTACGTCCTCGATGGACTTGGGGATGACGACGCCGATCGGCACCTGGCGATAGTTGGACGAGTCGGTGGCGTAGAGGGCGCGGCTGCCGGTGTCGAAACGCACCTCGCCGGCGATGCGCTCGCGCAGCGCCGCCGCCAGCGCCGCCGCCTCCGTCCGCTTCACATGCCCCGTCCGCGTCCGCCGCTCCACCGTCGTCATCGTCTACCCGCCTCGCTTTCAGATGGGAGTCCTCACCCCCCCGGCCCCCTCTCCCCGCGGGGAGAGGGAGGAGTTACGTCGTGCCGTGCGGGCCGGCCGGCGGGTGAACCCGCGCCGGGATGGCCCGCGGCCGCGAAGTCCGGCCCACACCGGACTGGAGACGCGCCGCTCATGCAACCATCTTCCTCTATTCTCCTCCCTCCTCCTCTGTGCCCTCTGTGGTGAATATTCGGTTTATACCGCGAACTTTTGCGCGTCGGCTCGCTTGAATTCTATACCGAGGCCGGGGCGCGTGAGATCGGGTCGCAGCACGCCATCCGCTGTGGGGGTGAGCGCGCCGTCGAAGAGCATATGCTCGATGCGGGCGTGGTCGTGGAAGTATTCGATGGGCCAGAGGTTGGCGATGGCGCAGCAGGGGTGGACGTGCAGCGAGGGGCAGCAGTGGGCGGAAAGGGACAGACTGCGCGCCTCGACCAGCGGCGCGACGCGCAGGAAGCCGGTGATGCCGGCGCAGCGCGAGGCATCGGCTTGCAGCACGTCCACCGCGCCGGCAGCGAGCATGCGCTCGAAGTACCACAGGTCGTAGCCGTACTCGCCGGCGGCGATGCGCATGCCGGCGGGGGCGCGGTCGCGGATGAGGCGCAGGCCGTCCAGGTCGTCGGAGGAGACTGGCTCCTCGAACCAGACCACGCCCTCCTGGGTGAAGAGCTGGGCGAAGGCGAGCGCCTGCTTACGATCATACGCGCCGTTGGCGTCCACGTACAGCTCGGCGTCAGGGCCGATGGCGGCACGCGCGACCTGGACGCGGTGCGGGTCTTGATCGGGGTGGGTGCCGATCTTCATCTTGACGCGCGGGATGCCCTGGCGCACCCAGCCGCCGAGCTGATCGCGCAATTGCTGATCGGAATAGGTCGTGAAGCCGCCGCTGCCATAGATAGGCACGGCGTCGCGCGCGCGGCCGAGCAGCAGGCAGAGCGGCAGATCGAGTAGTTTGGCTTTCAAGTCCCAGAGGGCGGCGTCTACGGCGGCGATGGCGCAGGAGCTGACGCCGGGGCGGCCGATGTTGCGGATGCTGTGGACCATCGCCGCCCAGACGCCGGGCACATCCAGCGCGTCTTTGCCGGTGGCGATGCCGGCGAGCATGTTTTTGATCAGCAGCGCCGCGGACTCGTCCTCATAGGTGTAGCCGACGCCGCGCTGGCCGCCCGCCGTCGCCTCCACCAGCACGAGCGTGGTGGAGTCCCAGGCGTAGGTGCCGTCGGCTTCGGGCGCGTCGGTGGGAATCTGGTAGACCGAGACCTCGACGCGCTCGATGGGGATGCGGCCCGAACGGGTGGGAGCGGTGTTCTTTTCGAGTGTGGACGCGGGCATGGGCGTAGTCCTTGGTGATTGGCTATGGGGAGTCCTCACCCCAGCCCCTCCCTTCCGCGGAGGGGAGGGGAGTGCGTTCCCTCGCCCGGCTAGCGCGCTGGCTCCCCCTCGCCTCGCACGGAGAGGGGGCCGGGGGGTGAGGACTCCCAATGCGGGTGACTACGGGTTGTTAGGCGCGAGCTTGTCCACGGCCTCGTCGAGCGCGTGATCCACGGCGCCGAGGGTTTTGCCGACGATGCCCTGGTCGTGCTGCTCCAGCAGGTCGTCCACCTTGTCGCGGAAGAGGGTGAGCGCGATGCGTCCGCCGCCGGGCTGGCCGCGGACCAGCGCCTCGGCGAAGTGCATGGCCTGCTTGGGCTTGATCCTGGCGGGCATCGGCGGCTCGTTGGCATCCACCAGCGCCTCCAGGATGGCCGGACGCGGCGAGGCAAGGAACTGGCGCATGACCTCGCGGATCTGGGTCGGCTCCTCGACGTGGTAGCCCTCGGCGCCCGCCGCCTCGGCCCACTTCACCCAGTCGGCCGGCTGAAGTTGCACGCCGTACTCCGGGTTGCCGAGGAAGACGATCTGCTCCCACTTGATCTGGCCGAGGTAGTTGTTCTTGATGATGATCACCTTGATCGGCAGGTTGTACTTCACGGCGGTGAGCATCTCGCCCATCAGCATCGTGAAGCCGCCGTCGCCGACGAAGGCCACCACCTGCCGGTTCGGGTAGGCCACCTGTGCGCCGACGGCGTAGGGCAGGCCGGGCGCCATCGTGGCGAGGTTGCCGGCGCAGGAGTACATCTGATCGCCCTTGATGCGGAAGTTGCGCGCGATCCAGGTGGTGTTGGTGCCGCTGTCGCCGGTGATGATGGCGTCGTTGGCGGCCAGCTCGTTGAGCGCCTGGGCCACTACCTGTGGCTTCATCGGCATATCGGTCGAGGCGCCTTCGGCGTTGATCTTCTCGTTCCAGTCCTTCATGCCCCGCTGCGCCTGCTCCAGGAAGGAGCGGTCGCTCTTGCGTTGGAGCAGCGGGATCACCGCCTGGAGCGTGGCCTTCGAGTCACCCACCAGACCGATCTCGACGGGGTAGCGCAGGCCGATGCGCGTCGCGTCCACGTCAATCTGCACGCCGTGCGCCTGGCCTGGCTTGGGTAGGTATGACGGGTAGGGGTACGAGCTGCCGACGATCAGCAGCGTGTCGCACTGCTCCATCGCGTCCTCAGAGGGGGCGGTGCCGAGCAGGCCGAGGCCGCCGGTGGTGTAGGGGCTGTCGTCGGGGACGGCGGCCTTGCCGAGCAGCGGCTTCACGATCACCGCGCCGAGCAGCTCCGCGATCTGTTCCAGCTCGGCGCGCGCGTGGATGGCGCCGTGGCCGGCCAGGATGGCGACCTTGCCGCCCACGTTGAGGATGCTCGCCGCTTCCTGGAGCTCGGTCCGCCCCGGCACGCCGGCGCCGAAGCTGGTGGCCGCGCCCGTATCCACCGCCGCGCGACCGTCATAGTTGTTGCGTACGAAGAAGCCGGGCGCGAAGTGTGAGACCTGGGCCGGCGTCTTGGCGGGGCCGCCGGTCTCGGTGTTGACCTCCATCTTGGCGTCGGCGATCTGGTAGTCAATGGGGAAGGTGATGTGAGCGACGGTGCGCTGCGAGAGGGCGACACGGCAGGCGGTGTTGACCAGATTGTACACGTCGGCGGCGCCCTGCACCTGCTGGTTGTACGCGGCCACGTCCTCGAAGAGCGAGAGCAGGTTCACCTCCTGCTGGTAGTGCGAGCCGAGCAGGTCACTGTACTGCTGGCCGGTGATCGCCAGCACGGGAGCGCCATCCATCTTGGCGTCGTAGAGGCCGTTCAAGAGGTGGATCGCGCCCGGCCCGCTGGTGGCGAGACAGACGCCGAGCTTGCCGGTGAACTTGGCGTAGGAGCAGGCCGCGAAGGCGGCCGCCTCTTCATGGCGCACCTGGATGAACTTGATCTGGTCCTGGTGCGTGCGCAGCGCCTCCATCAGGCCGTTGATGCCGTCTCCGGGCAGCCCGAAGATCGTGTCTACGCCCCACTCGACGAGGCGATCCATCATCATGTCGGATGCCGTCTTGCCCATACGAAATCCCTTCTCCTTCGATCAGAATACCGCTACGTCAGCGTGTGTATCGCGAGACGACACGAGCGCGCACACGCTATGCCATCCCAAAATGATGCGCTGCCTGGCCTCACGGCCCCAGTTGAGCCTGGTGCCGCCGCTCCGGCGGGCGGGCGCTGAAGAGGGCGAACCAGCCGCCGCCGGTGGCGTGGCGCGGCTTGCCGTGGACCTGGGCGAAGCCGATCAGCAGCACGCCGGCGATCAGGCTGTTCAGGATCGGCGTCCACGCGCCGTAGCGCAGCAGCCACGGCGCAAAGAGCAGCGCGACGCCGCTGGCGATGTTGGCCCAGCGCGCCGGCCGTGTCACGTCGCGGACGGCGAGCACGGCGATGAGCAGCGCGAGTGGGCCGATGACGCGCGTGGCCGTGCGCGCGGGATCGCCGAAGCCGAGCACGTCCGGCGAGACGATCAGCCAGAGCGCCAGCACGACGCTCGCAATCCGCGCCCGCATGCCCTGCCTCCTCACACTACTGGACACTACTGATACGCCGCCCGCTGGGGATGCGCGTGCGCGGGCGGCAGGCCGAGCAGCGCGCGCGACAGCGATTGGTGGCGGCGGGCCGCGGCTTTGAGGTGTTGCAGCGCCGCCAGCGTCTCACCGACACCCGCGCCCAGGATCGACAGCGAGATCGCCGCCGAGCAGAGGCAGAACAGGCACCAGGCGTGGACGACGGCGCCCTGGGTGATGAGCAGCAGCGCGCTCACCACGCCGAGGCCCAGCGCCACCAGGCCGTAGAGCAGCACGGCGGCGGG
>JAICVS010000143.1 GCA_025935195.1 Ktedonobacterales bacterium | reverse complement strand
GAGGCGGACTGAGCGAAGGTGAGCGAGAAGTAGGCGTGCATGCTCTCGTCGTGGTGCAGCGGCTTGTCGCCCAGGCCCCAGAAGCGCAGCAGCGCGGCCAACGCTAGTACGCCGATCCAGAGCCAGGCTTCGGGGGTGAGCGAGCGGATGCGCTCCCACGCCGCCTGGAGACGATCAGGACGCACCGGGACGCTGTCGTCGGACATCTCGCCGGCATCGTCGCGGCGCGAGATATCGCGGGAGGACGCGGGCGGCGGGGTGAGCGCACGCGCGGCGAGGGCGACATGGCCCCCGGTGGCCGACGCGAGGGTGGGCGTCACCTCATCACTGATCGAAGCGGAAGCATGCGGTAACCCCTCACGTGCGGCGCTGACAAGCGTGTTATCGCGCTTGTTTGAGACGACCGGTACGGCACGCTCCGTCGCTTCCGCCGTCGGCACCAGCAGCGCGTCACGCCGTGTACGCGGCCCCGCCTGCCGGCTTGTCGGCTGCCGGCCCCCCTTCGATGTACGCTTCGGTCCCGACATCAGCTCGCTCCTCCCGGCACCGCGAAGATCCGCACGCCATTGTGATTGTAAACCGTATGCAGCACACTCTCGAACAGCTTCACATTCGCCCCGTTATAGCGCGCCCGCTCGGCGGCGCCGACGTACACATAGCGCACGTCGTACCGCTGGAGTAGCCCCAGCACCGTCGCGCGGTCGGCGCTAGTGTAGATCTGGTTGGCCGCGGCCTCGCGCTCGCCGAAGATGTCGCCGGGCGCATGCGTGGGCAGCCAGTTCGCGCGCCACCAACCCTCGTGCCCGCCGGCGCCCCAGCCCACCAGCGTGGGCAGGCCGGTGAAGGCCGAGACGCGGCTGTAGTACGACCAGTCGCAGCCCGGCGCTTCGAGGATGACGGCCTCGCCCTGGACGTGTGTGTTCAGCCAGGCGATGGCTTGGTTGTCGCCGCGGTCCGTCCCCTGGAAGGCGCCGCACGCGGCGGGCCGGTTCACGTCGTCGCTCGCCATATACGCCGAGCCGTCCAGCCCGTGCGGCAGCGTGAAGTTCTGCGTCCAGACCGAGGTCGCCAGGATCGGATAGATCAGCGCCGCGCCCACGAGAACGGCAAGCGCCGCGCTCCAGAGCAGAATACCCCCCGCAGGGAGGCGGCGCAACGTGCCTGGGAGATCAGGCCGGGCCAGGCGAAGACGGAGCGAGCCGAAAGCGGCGCCAACCGATCCAGCGAGCCGCTCACCATGCGCGCCATCCACACCATTACCATTGCCGGCGCGCGGCGATGCGAGCAGGCCTACACGCGCCAGTCCAGCCAAGCCGGTATGCGCCTGCTTGGCACCCGCCAGCGCGGGGATCACATCCGCGCCAGCGCCAGCAGTGGAGACGATCGGCGATGCGACGAGGGCGGTCGGGGCCAGCGCGGCGGCGAAGCTCGCGCGGGCGGATGCGGCGAGCCAGGCGAGCGCCGGCCCACCGGCGATGCCGAGCAGCAGCCACGCCTGGTAGTAGAGTTTGAAGACCGTGTTCATGCGCGAGTTGAAGAGGTCGCGCACGTAGACCAGCTCACAGACGGCGATCAGCGCGGCGGCGGTGCCGACCAGGCACAGCACCCACACCTCGGCGCGGATGACGGTGCCCAGCGCCTCGTCGTCACTGGCGGCATCATCCGCGCTCTGTGCGCCCACGACGCCGAGAAGGCGCAGTGCGAGCGCAGCGCAGACGGCGACGACGGCGACGCACCAGAAGAGCGTCCAGCCGGGGTTGGCGGCGGTCGCCAGCGTCCAGAGCAGCAGCAGCGCGAAGCCGCCGCCGATCACCAGCGTCGCCGAAGGCAGCCGCATGCCCATCCACTCATGCGCGCCACTGGCCGACGACACGCCTGTATTGTTCGCGGCGCGCAGCCAGCGCGCGCCCCAGACGACGAGCAGCGAACCGGCGATGAACAGCGGCAGGCCGAACATCGCCACCTCGTAGCCGATGGGCGTGCGGTCAGTGGGCAAAACGGCGGCAGTGCCGAGCGAGGGCGAGACGAAGCCGCGATAGAACGGCAGATAGAGCAGGAAGGAGCAGGCCACAAGCAGCCCGCCGGCGGTGAAGAGGTCAAGCGCGTAGGCGCTATCCAGCCGGCGGTTGTGAGCAAGCCATTGCTGGATGGCGAGCGCGAGCAGGGCGAGGCCGAGATAGGTCGGCAGGTCCGTGCTGTTGATGGCGTAGAGGCTGCCGAGACAGACCGCCGTGACGACCAGCGCGAGCAGGCCGGAGCGTCCGCCGCCGAACGCGCGCAGCCCCACACCACGCGCCAGCAGCAGGTTGAAGGCGAGGCCGACGGCTAGCGCCGCGAACGGCAGCGCCAGCACATGCGCGTGCAGATCGGCCAGCACGAAGCTGAAGGCGGGGAACTCGGTGATGGTGTTGGGCACAACGCGCGAGGGCGACCACCAGTCGTAGCCGAGCCAGAGCTCGCGGTGCTGCCAGAACGCCAGCGGATTCGCCAGCAGCGCCGGCTGCGCGCGCGCCAGCGTGACGGCCTGCTGCCACCAGACCTGCGCGCCGCTCAGATTGCCGAGCAGCAGCACCAGCGCGACGGAAGCGAGGCCGAAGGGGATAGCGCGCGCCAGAGCGGCCGTGCGCCGCGCCGCGGCGACGATGTTCGCCGCCACGCCGAAGACGGCGACGGCGGTCAGCGCGAAGATCAGCGGGATGGCGAGGTTGAAGGCGACGGCTGGCTGAATGTCCAGCAGCTTGGCGAGCGTCGCCATCAGGAAGTGGCCGAAGTAGTAGTAATTGATGGTGAACGGGCTGAGCCAGGGATCGGGAGGCGGCAGGTGCGGCGCGCGCCAGATCGCGCTGAGGATGCCCACATCCATGAACTTCTCGTAGTTGCGAATCTCCGGCGTGAAGGACCGCTCCCAGGCCATCAGCGCGAAGCCGCCAGCAAACACGGCCTCGCTGGCGATCACGTAGGCGCGCGAGCGCAGCAGCATGCCGCGCAGCGTCGCGCGCAGATCGGGCCGCCGATAGAGCAGCGCGGCGTTGCCGAGCGCGAAAAGCAGGAAGGTTCCCAGAATCCAGGCGCGGTTGTAGGGCAGAGATGTGACGAGCGAGAGCGGGAACCAGATCAGCCAGCCGGTCACGAGCAGCGCCAGCGGCTTGGCGAGCGCCCAGCCGCGATCGGGCAGACGCGCGAAGAGCAGCGCCGCCAGCGGCAGCCCCGCCGCGCCCAGCGCCTCGATCACCAGCCACCAGGAGAAGAGCTCGCTCATCAGCCGCTTACCTCGTAGATCGTCACATCCGCGTTGGTATACACCGAGCGCAGCGTACCCGCGCGCTCCAGCGCCGTGAACTTCTCCAGCGCGGCGCGTGGCAGCGGCACGCACTGATTACTGGGCATGATATAGCAGGTGCGCTCCATCGTGCCGAGATAGACGTACTTCACGCCGTAGCGATGCAGGAAGCTCGCCGCTAGCGCCGGGTCGGGCGTCGCCCAGAAGCCCTGCACGTCCGCCTGGCGCGGGAACACCTCGTCGCCGTAGCGTTGCTCGTACTCGCGGCTGCCCCAGCCGAGCACGTCGGGCAGGCCGGTGTAGACAGAGACGCGGTTGTACCACTGATAGTTCGCGTCGCTGGCCTCGACGATGGTTGGATCGCCGGCGATGTGCGCGTTGATCCAGGTGATCGCCGCGTAGTCGCCGGGATACCAGCCGCGCATGAACGCCATGCCGTCAAGCGAAAGCCCCTGCGGCTGCACGCCGGCCACAGGCGGCTGGTAGAGCGCCCAGACGGCCGGGTCTTGCACGCGCACCTGGGTACCCTCGACCAGGAAGACCGACGAGGCCAGCACCAGCGCCAGCAGCCCTACCAGCCAGAGGCCGCGCGGCGAGCTGAGCCGCGCCAGCCCCGGCGCCAGCAGCGGCGCCGGCGTCACCATCGCGTGGCCGCCGACCGCATCCGTCATGTCCGTCATGTCTGTCATGTCCGTCATAGAGAGAGACGCCGCCGCCCCCCGCTCCGGTTCCCCTGAGATCGCCGTGACGGCGAAGCGCGACGGCGCGTGACTGAGGATGTGCGCGAAGGCCAGCGCGCCGCCGAGCGCGAACAGCGTCCACACTTGATAGTAGAACTTGAAAACGGTGTTCATGCGCTCGAAGTCGGTGTGATCGAGGAAGTCGCGCACGTAGATGAACTCGACGCCCAGCGCGACGGCCAGGCCCAGCAGCAGCAGCACGTAGGTGAAGAGCCGCGCGGGCGCATGATGCGTGTCCAGCGCCAGATAGAGGCCGATGCCGATCAGCAGGATCAGCAGCAGCTTCAGGCTGACGAAGAAGGCCACCAGCAGCACCGCGCCCCAGATCAGCGCGTTCATGCCCCAGGCGGGCGGCGGTGTCGTCGCCGCGTCCGGCCGCGCGGCATGCCGTCTGGAGGCGCGCGCGCGCCACTCGAAGAAGAAGAAGCTGACCAGCAGGAACAGCCAGAGGCCGAAGAGCGTGGCGAACTGACGCGGGTCGGTCGGCGTCTTGACCGGTCCGGTGCCGGAGACGAAGTTCTGGTAGTTGGCGTGGAAGGGCAGGTAGAGCGCGTAGGTCGCGCCGAAGGTCAGCGCCAGTGCGATGGCGAAGCCGCGCAGCGTCGGCCAATTGAGTACGCCGAACAGCGCCGCCAGCCAGCCGTCACCGCCGCCGATCGGCAGCAGCGCCAGCGCCAGCGCGACGGCGACGAGCAGGCCGTACGTCGGCACATCCCACGTGCTGGTACACCACGCCGCGCCCAGCGCCAGCGCCACGGCGGCCAGCGTGGGCGCGGCCGCGCGCCACCTGTGCCGCTCATCACGCCGGAGCGCGACCAGCAGCGAGGCGCAGCACGCGATCAGCAGCACGACGATGGGCAGATCGATCACGTGCGCGTGCAGATCGGCGTACAGGAAGCTCCAGTACGGAAACTCGTTGATGGTGAAGGGGATGACGCGGCTGCTGCGCCAGTAATCGAACGGGACGGCGGGCAGGTGAGCGAGGATGGCGCCCCACTGGCCGAGCGCCTGCTGAAAGCCGTCCAGGTTACCCACAACGCCCAGGCCGAACGCGCCGGCCACCCCGGCCCACCAGCGGCCGGTGAGGCCGGCGACGACGGAGTAGGCGCCAGAGAGCGTCAGCCCAAAGAGCAATGGGATAGCGAGGTTGAAGGCGGTGGTCGGGACGATGCCGGTCAGCTTGATCAGCACAGCGACGAGGTACTGGCCGTAATAGTAGTAGTTGATCGCGCCGCCGGCGAACCAGGGGTCGAGGGGCGGCATGTAGCGGCTGCGCAGGATGGCGTTGAGGAAGGCCAGCTCCATCGGCTTCTCGCCGCCGCGGAAGATGTGCCAGAGATCGGGATCGAGCGCGCGCACCCAGACGAAGAAGAGGAATCCGGCCAGGAAGACGCACTCGCCGACGGCGAGCAGCCGCCAGTGCTCGCGCAGGTACGCCGCCATCTCCGCGCGCCGCCGCCAGGCCACGAGCCCACCGGCCGCCGCCAGCAGCACGAACGCCAGCGCCACCACGCCACGGTCGAACGGCAGCAGCCGCAGGCTGGACGGCAGCCAGATCGCGTAGGCCAGGATGAGCAGGCCGAGCAGCTTGCTCAGGCCCCAGCCGCGGTCGCGCAGACCGGGGAAGACGTGATAGGCCAGCGGGAAGCTGACGAGGCCGAGCAGCTCGACCACCAGCACCCACCAGAGAATGGCGACGCGGTTGGGCAGACTATCGGGCGGGAGCTGCGCATCGAGCGTGGGCGAGGCGGCGTCCGCGGCGGCGTTTTGCGGCGAAAGCAGCAGCGATTTCTGGCTGCCGGGCCGGCTGGCGGTCACGGGCGCGCTCAGCGCGTTGGTGAGCAGCGTGGTAAGCCGCGCCTGTGGCAGCCCAGCGCCCGCGCGCGTGAAGATCCAGACGGGCGGGTGGTCGTAGACCGAATAACTCTCGTCGGCGCCGGTGTCGTCGTAGCTGACGCCGAGCAGGTTCGGGTGATTCTCGAAGTGCGCGGCGAGGGTGAAGCCGAGTTGGCCGTTGAAGAGCATCTGGTAATAGCGCGTGGTCATCGGATAGCGGTCGGGCAGCTTCGGGATGGAGCGCAGCAGGCGTTGGCTGCTGATGACCACAACATCGGCGCTGGCAAGCTGCCCCGCAAGCTGCTGCGCCTTGGTCGTCGTGTCGGCGGCGTAGAGGTCCAGGCCGACCTGAGCGTACTGGCCGGGATTGATGGCATGCCCGGCCGCGGTGAGGCCCACACCACCCACCGTGCGCGCGGCCGGGGCCGAGACCGGCAGCGGATCGTCCCAGATCTCGTAGGTCAGCGTCTTTCCTGCCTGGATGTGGTCATAGATCCACTCAGACGCCTGTACGCGCGTGTTCGGCGTGCTGTAGACGTTGGCGAGCGCCAGCGTGAAGAAAGCGGACGCGGCCAGGATGCCCACCCCCAGCGCGGCACAGACCGCCCGCCACCAGCCCATACCCCACACGGCCGTCGCGCGGCGGACGAGGCCTAACCCCCAACCCCCTTCCCTGCCAGGGAAGGGGCCGTGAGGCAAGAGGGTGAAGCGAGGGGAGCGGGAGTGGACGCTGGATGCGTCGGCGGCGTGGCTCGCGGGCGCCGATGCCATGAGCGCGAGACGGCGCGTCCCCCAGGCGGCCAGCGCGATGAGCGCGGCGGCGCCGCAGATCGCCAGCGGCGCGAAGATCGGCAGCATGTAGCGGCTGAACTTGGTATAGGCGCTGGCGATGACCGCGAAATACACCGCGATCCAGCTCACCAGGATCAGCCAGTCGTTGTTGAGGGTGCGCCAGAGCCGCGACACCGCCCAGCCGAAGCCGGCCAGCCCCAGCAGCCCCAGCGGCAGCCCCATGTTGTAGAGCAACAACTGCTGGATCTGGTAGAGGATGGGCGTGGTGCCGGCGTACTGGCGCACGTACGGGAAGTCCAGTAGGCCTTGCGAGAGCTGCGTCTGCTCCGCGACCTGCGCCTGGAAGTTCTTCGAATCAACCAGCGCGTAGGGGCTGGTGACGACGAACGCGATCACGGCGGCGGCGGCGATGCCCAGGCCGACCAGCAGCAGATCACGTAATCCGCGCCGGCGCCCAACCAGCAGCAGCGCAACGATGATCGGCGCGAGCAGCGGCAGCGCGCTGACCTTGGTCGCCATCGCCAACCCGAAGGCCGCGCCGGTGAAGAGCCCCGCGCGCCACTCCCGCCCAGAGCCGGCGGCGTCACGAGTCTGAGCCAGAGCCGGCGCCTGGACGAGCCGGATGCAGGCGTAGAGCGTCAGCAGCACGAAGAACAGCAGTAGCGTGTCTACCGCGTAGTAGTGGGACACCTGCACGTCGAAGGGGATGGTGGCGACGAACGCGGCGGCGAGGATGCCCACCCAGCGTCCGGCCAGCCGCCGCCCGATCAGCCCCGCCAGCAGCACGGAGCCGGCGTCGAAGAGCGCCGAGAGCGCGCGCCCAACCAGCGTGAAGTGATTGAAGTCGTCCCACGTGCCGCCATCCGGCGGCGCGAAGCGGCCGCCACTCACATGCGTCAGCCAGGCGAGCAAGTGCGCGACGGCGGCCAGCAGATATTGCGGCAGCGTGCCGTAGGCGAAGAAATGCGGATTGAGCGGCGACAGCGGCGAGAAGAACCAGCCGGGGCCGGTGTAGGCGGGATCGCAGCCGGCGGGGCGGGGCGTGCCGGGCAGCGAGAGGCAGATAGCCTTGAAGACGATAGCGCGCTCGTCGGGGTGCAGGTGATTGTCGGCGTCCCAGTTCAGCCCGTACAGGCGCGGGACGAGCGAGAGCAGCGCGACGCCCCAGAGCAGCCAGAATGTCCAGTCACGCCGCGCCAGCCAGCCGCGCAGCGCGGCGAGGGCATCTGGGAAGGCGATGCGCGCCGCGGTCAGGCGGCCCACCGCCGCGGAGCCATCCGCCGAGGTTGGGGCAGTCGGCACGGCCGCGTTGAAGAGTGGCATGCCACGCCATATTCGTTTCTCTCGCACGCGAGTCCTCCGCCGCGCGCTCCCAGGTCGCGCTCAGCGACGATTGCCGCTGGTCCCACCACCACGTGCCCGCCCACACGCTACGCCAGAATGAGTGCCTCGATTGTAACACCCGGTGCCGGGCCTCGCAATCGCGCCAGCCAAACGGGCATATGCGCGGCGGGTACGCTACCCCAGCACGAAGCTATCGGCATAGGGATTGCGCTCGCCTGGCCAGAGTTCGGGCTGCGGCTGCGCCCGCACAGCGCGCATCTGCCCGGTGATCTGCGCGAGCGTGGGGAAGCCCGCCGGCTGGAGCCGCGGCACCGAAGGGCGCGCGAGCGGGCCGGTGGAGAGGCGGTGGCGTGGTGCGCTCGGTGGCATCTGTGACACGGGCGCCGGTTGGCTTACAGGAGCTACTGGGGCTACGGGAGCCACGACGACTGTCGGCGCCTCGTCGCGCAGCCACGCTGGCGTCACACCGGAAGGTGGGCGCGCGGCCGGCATGGCGGCCAAGGGCCGCGGCCGCACAGCCGGTGTCGCGCCGGTCAGCCAGCCATCATCCCGCGTGGGCGCAACCACGCGCACCGGCACGGAAGGCGTACTCGGTCGCTGCATCGGCATGCGTGGATACGGAGTGGACGGCGCGGCGGTGCCGCGCACAGCGGGCATGCGGCCGGATGTGGTAGAGGGGCGAGCGGCGAACGTGGCGGGCATGGCCGGCATAGCGGATATCGGCTGTGACAGATGCGTTGGGTGCATCAGCACCGGCGGCCGGGGAACGGGTGCGGGCGCCAGGGTCGTGAGGGGGATCGCCTGCCCCTCGATCAGCACGGCGATGCCGGCGCCGCGGCGCAGCTCGTCGAGCTGGCGGCGCAGATCGCGATTTTCGGTCTCCAGCTCGGCGATACGCCGCTGCTGGAGCTGCATGAGGTTGCTCATCTGGCCCTGGCCCATCTGCTGCTGTCCCATCTCCGCTCCCTCTCGCTCGCCCTCACATCGCCACACGGTTATACCGCCTTGAGCCGGATACGCGGCGTGTCCTAGGGATTTCAGTCCGCGTCCGCGTGCGCCGGCACTGAAGTGCCGCGAGCGCGCCCGCTAATGCCCGTGCCAGGTTGGTATGGCGTGTTCGCTCTGGCGCCCCACCAACCGCCGCCACCATCCGCACGCAAGAAAGTGCTCGCTCAGTTGCCACCAGCCTATCACATGTTATGTTCGCTGCGAGCTATGTAGGAGAGAGGTACTGCCGAGCCGCGCGCCGCGCTCTACTCACTCGCTGACGCGGCCACTTCCAGCGCCGGCTGGCGCTCGCGCAACAGCGGCGCCACGCGGTCCCAGATGCGCGCGGCCACCTCAGCCTTTGGCAATAATCCCAACTGCTCGATGCGCCCGCCGATATGGAAGATCGTCACCTCATTGGTGGGTGTGCCAAAGCCGCTGCCGGGCCGCGAGACGTCGTTCGCCACCAGCAGGTCCAGCCGCTTGCTCGTGAGCTTGGCGGCGGCATGCCCCGCGAGATCGGTCGTCTCCGCCGCGAAGCCCACCCGCACCACCCCGTCTGCCTCCGGCGCGCTCGCCAGTTCCGCCAGAATGTCGGGGTTGCGCACCAGATGTAGCGTCAGCGAGCCGTCCGCGTTCTCGGCGTCCGATCCCTTCTTGATCTTCTGCCGCGCGGGCCGCTCAACCCGGTAATCGGCCACGGCGGCGGCCATGATCAGCGCGTCCGCCCCGGCGATGGCCGCGAAGACGGCCGTGCGCATCTCGCGGGCGGTTGTCGCGCGCCGCACCCGCACGCCGTTTGGCAGCGGCGCCGTCACCGCACCAGCGATCAGCGTCACGTCCGCGCCGCGGTCGCGCGCCTCTTCCGCCAGCGCGACGCCCATCAAGCCGCTGGAGCGGTTGCCGACGTAGCGCACCGGATCAATCGACTCTTGCGTCCCCCCGGCCGTTACGACGACGCGGCGACCCGCCAGGTCACGTGCGCGCCCAAGAATACGGCCCGCCTCGGCCAGGACCGCCGCCGTCTCGGGGAAGCGTCCCACCCCCACCTCACCCGAAGCGAGATGCCCAACCTCCGGCGGCAGGATGACCGCGCCGCGCTCGCGCAGAATCTGGAGATTCGCCTGCGTAGCCGGGTGGTTATACATGTGATGTTCCATCGCTGGAACGAGCAACAGCGGCGCGGTGGAGGCGAGCGCGACCGCGGACAGCATGTCGTCGGCCAGCCCATGCGCGAGACGGGCGAGCGTGTTCGCGGTGGCCGGCGCGATGAGCAGCAGCTCAGCGGAGCGGCCCAGCTCGATATGGCGGGCGGCGGCCTCGCCGGTCGGCTCCCACAGATCGGTGTAGACAGGGCGATGACTGAGCGTGGAGAAGGTGAGCGGGCGCACGAACGCGCCCGCGTGCTCGGTCAGGATGACGTCCACAATGGCGCCAGCCTGCTGCAGCTTGCTAACCACGTCGGCAGCCTTGTATGCGGCGATGCCGCCGCAGACGCCGGCAACGATACGACGGCCGGTAAGCATGGTGCGCCTCTCAAAGGACGAGTCAAACATCGCACGTTGGAGCGTGATATGAGCTTGCTCTGAGTTGTTGTCATTGTCACGGCCCCTATGAGGTCAGGATTACCCCCGGCATGAATGCCGGGAGGCCGACGCATGACAACGTCCAACGCAATTCGGTAGGGCATCTGGAACAGAGTATAACAAAAGGCCCGAAGCGCGTGGCTTCGGGCCGGGTGCGTCGTCTAGGCGGGCGGGGAGACCGGCAACGTCCTATTGTCCCACAGGGCTGCCCCTGCAGTATCGTCGGGGCTGGAGGGCTTAACGACCGTGTTCGGGATGGGAACGGGTGGGCCCCCTCCGCTGTAGTCACCAGCCTCCCCGCACGTCCAGACAACGCGCGAAAAGTGCGAATAGATCATCGTACACGTTGGATGGCGCGATCCGCGGTTGGGCGGGCGGGGAGACCGGCAACGTCCTATTGTCCCACAGGGCTGCCCCTGCAGTATCGTCGGGGCTGGAGGGCTTAACGACCGTGTTCGGGATGGGAACGGGTGGGCCCCCTCCGCTGT
>JAICVS010000053.1 GCA_025935195.1 Ktedonobacterales bacterium | reverse complement strand
TCCGGCCGCGCCTTGCGCAGCTTCTCCATCTGCTCGCGGATCGCCCGCCGCCCGACTTCCAGCACAGGCGCACGCCCGCTCTCGCCCGCCGGCCGCAAGAGCTCCAGCCCGCGCTCCAGCTTGCCGCGCGGCTCCGGGATCAACGCCAGCGCCCGTTCCAGCCGCGCCGTCAGCGCATCCAGATCGCCGCGCTCGCCCGCGCCCTTCAGCTCCAGCTCCAGCTCGTGAACCGGCCGCGCCCGCCCGCCTGCGTAGATCGCGCCCTTGTCGAACGCCAGCTCCGCCACCCTCTCGCCGTCGCGCGCCACGTCCCATAAATGCCGTACCACATCCACGCGCACCAGCGGCCCTGGCCGCTGATCCCCCAGCAGTGGCGTCACCTTCTCCGCGATCTCCCGCGGCCAGCGTCCCGGATCGCCGTCCGCGTCCGCCGGCAGCGACCGCTCGATCTCCTCACGCGCATGCACCCCGCCGCTGACCGTGTTCGGCCCTTTCAGCGTGATCAGCGTCGCCTCATCCGTCTTGCGAATGCGCAGCGCCTGCCGCGCCGTCGTCAGCGCGCGGTCCGGCGTATCCAATATCTCATCGTTGTGCCGCTCCTTCCCTCGCGCCGTCACCGTATACGATCCCAGGTCGAGCGCGGCGATCCACTCTGGGTCGAGCGGGCCGATCACGGCGTATTTGGCTTCGACTTCCATCCGCTGCTCCATTCGCCGATGCGCGACGACGACGGCCGTTTTCCCGCAATTATGGCACATCCAGGGCCGTAGCAAAGCCTATCGCTCTCCATCGCCACCGTCCGCCATTTCTTGCAAGCTGGCGTGGTGCTATACCGCACCGCGGACACCAGGGAATCCACTATCGCGAGAAGAAGGGCATGCCATGGCGACCCAGCTTGTCCCGGCGTCTGAGTCTGGGACGCGCCGGCATGGCCCTCATCCGCGGCTCGCGCGGGGCCTCCGCGTTGCGGCGGTGCTCATCCTGCTGCTGGCTGGATGGGGCTTCCTGCAGGCCAGCCCGCCCGGCATCGCGGCCGCCTCTGTTGACTTTACATCCGACACGTCCTATGCGGCCGCGCTCCAGACCATCACCGACCTCGGCTTGCAGACCGCCCTGCCCTGCTTTGGCGGCGCCAATCAGATCTGGACGCCGATGGGCGAGCGTGATCTGCTCCAGATGCACCGTCTCTGGGTCGTCGCCACCCCCATCGCCGCGCCGGCCTGGTTTGGCCGCCTGCGCACCACACCGAGTGTGACCCATATTGATGGCGGACCCTTTCGCTTCGCATGCCCTAACTTCCCAGCGCATCCCGTCGGTCCCGTGAGCCTGGGAGACGACGCGCCGACCATCTACATCGCGTGACCTTCGGCGCGGCCGCTGGCTATGATAATGCTTTGGCAGAGGTCGCTGACCTCGGCCTGCGCCTGGCGGACCCCTGTTACGAGCGATCGTGGACGCGCCACCTGCCCTTGTTCTGGCACAGCATGGGTCAGACCGCCGCCTTCGCCAGCGGCCGGACACTGATTGTCGCCACCACCGACGTCGCTCCTACCACCTGGCAGGATCGCCTGCGGCAGTCGGCATCCGTGTCCGGCATTGACACCTCCTACGCCTCACCCTGCTAGCCCGGAATCGTCATGGTAATATCCCTCGCCTGGCATGATCTGCCGCCCCTCTCCTCGCAATGAGAGGGATTGGGGGTGAGGACTCCCACATCGGCCTCAGTCCTGCGAGATGCTAGAATGGAAGGTGCCGCACGCCCGTGGTCGCCCTACCGCCCCGCGTCCGGCCACAGCGCCCCACGCGCGGAGGAGCAGGCATGCCGGACAAATCAGACAAGCCGGACAAATCAGACAAACCGGACAAACCCGATAAGGCCCATCGCAAGCCGGACGCCGATGAGCAGCCGGCGCTCGTTCCCGCATCTGGCCTCTTCATCAACCGCGAAATCTCACAGCTCGCCTTCATCCGCCGTGTGCTCGCCGAGGCCAGCGTCGAGCGTCACCCGCTGCTCGAGCGCGTCAAGTTCCTCGCCTTTGTCGGCTCTCAGATTGATGAGTTCGTCATGGTGCGTATGGCCGGCCTGCGCGACCAGATCGCCGCCGGCGTCCAGGAGCCCGGCTCCGACGGCCTCTCCCCTGTCCAGGTGCTCGCCAAGCTCCGCCCGCTCATCAAAGACCTGCTCGCCAATCAGCACCGCATCTTCAACGGCACACTCCTCCCACTGCTCGCCGCGGCCGGCATTGAGGTCCTCGACTATGACCAGCTCACGCGCACCCAGCGCGACGCCGCCGAGGAGTATTTCACGCGCGAGGTTCTCCCCGTGCTCACGCCGCTCGGCGTGGACCCCGGCCACCCCTTCCCTCACATCTCCAGCCGCAGCCTCAACCTCGCCGTCTCGCTGCGTGACCAGCGGGCTGGCGACCTCTTCGCTCGCCTCAAGGTTCCCGCGTCGCCGTCGCTCCCGCGCCTGGTGATGGTGCCGTTCCCCGGCCAGAGCAAGCACGAGCAGAAGCACCGCCCCCACCTGCACGTCGCGCTCGTCTGGTTGGAACAGCTCATCGCCGCCCACGTGGAGATGCTCTTCCCCGGCCTCGCCGTCCAGGCCACCTACCCCTTCCGCGTGCTGCGCGACGCCGACTTCGTCATCCAGAGCGACGAGGCCGGTGACCTGCTCGAAACCGTGGAGCAGGGCGTGCGCGAGCGCCGCTTCGGCTCCGTCGTCAGCCTCCAGGTCCAGAGCGGCATGCCCAAAAGCCTCCGCGCGCTGCTGCGCGAACACCTCGAGATCGCCGACGCCGACCTCTACACTGTGGATGCCCCCCTCGGCCTGACCGACCTCGCCCAACTGCTCGACCTCGACCGCCCCGACCTCAAAGACACCCCCTTGCAGCCGCGCGTCCCCGTCGAGCTGCGCCGCGGGCAAGACCCCTTCGCCGCCATCCGCAAGGGCGATCTCCTCCTCCATCACCCGTACGACTCCTTCAGCTCCGTCGCCGACTTCATCCAGCTCGCCGCCCGCGACCCCCAGGTCGTCGCCATCAAGCAAACCCTCTACCGTGTCGGCAGCAACTCCCCCATCGTGCAGGCCCTGCTCGAAGCCAACGAGCGCGGCAAGCAGGTGGCCGTGCTGGTCGAGCTGAAAGCCCGCTTCGACGAGGAGAACAACATCGAGTGGGCGCGCATGCTGGACCGCGCCGGCGTCCACGTCGTCTACGGCCAGGTGGACCTCAAGACCCACGCCAAGGTCGCCCTCGTCGTGCGCCGCGAGGCCGGCGGGCTGCTGCGCTACGTCCATCTCGGCACCGGCAACTACAACGCCGCCACCGCCCGCACCTACGAAGACCTCGCCCTGCTCACCTGCCGCTCCGATATCGGCGACGACGCCACCCTTCTCTTCAACGCCCTCACCGGCTTCGCCCGCGGCGTCAGCTATCAAAAGCTGCTCGTCGCCCCCGGCTCGCTGCGCCAGGGCATCCTCAACCGCATCGCCCGCGAGATCGCGCGCCATCAGGCCGAAGGCAGCGGCCACCTGATCTTCAAGACCAACAATCTGATCGACGCCCAGATCATCCAGGCGCTCTACCGCGCCTCACAGGCCGGCGTGCGCGTTGATCTGCTCGTCCGCGGCATGTGCTCGCTGCGCCCCGGCGTCGCGGGAGTGAGCGACAACATCCGCGTCATCAGCCTCGTCGGCCGCTTTCTGGAGCACAGCCGCATCTACTACTTCGCCAATGGCGAGGGCAGTGAAGGGGGCGAAGACGAAGTGCTGCTCGGCAGCGCCGACTTGATGCCGCGCAACCTCGATTCGCGTGTCGAGGTGCTCTTTCCCATCGAAGATCGCGCCCTGCGCGTACACCTGCGCGATGTCGTGCTGCCCGCCTATCTGCGCGACACTACCAACGCCTGGCATCTCAACGGCGACGGCTCCTACGAGCACGCGCAGCCGCCCAAGGGCGAGCCGCCGTTCGACGAACAGGCCTGGTTCGCCCAGGCGGGCGCCGGCAGCCAGCCACCTGAGCCGCCGCTCACCCTTCACCTCACCGAGCCGCCCCCGGAGATCAGCGCTATCCAATCGGCCTGAGCATGACGCGCCGTAACACACGACGATCCCCCGACCATGTCGGGCACAGTGGGAAGGCAGGCAGTATGGCAGCGGAGTACGCGCTCGGCATTGATGTCGGCGGCACCAAAATCTACGCCGGCGTCGTCAACCTCACCACCGGCAAAGTCGTCGCCACCGCCCGCAAGCGCACTCACCCGGAGCGCGGCGCGGACTTCTTCGCGGAGCGCCTGCAAGTTGTGGCCGCCGCCGCGCTCGACAACGCCAAGCTGAATGGCAACGGCAAGGTTGCCGCCATCGGCATCGGCCTCGCCGGCCAGGTGGATCGCGCGCGTGGCCTGCTGCTAGGCGCGCCCAACCTCGCCAGCGATGTCGTTGACATGCCCATCCGCGACCTGCTCGCCGGACGCTTCCACCTGCCCGTCGTGCTCGGCAACGATGTCGAGATCGGCGCCTACGGCGAACAACACTACGGCGCCGCCCGCGACAGCCAGAGCTTCGTCTGCGTCTTCGTCGGCACCGGCGTTGGCGGCGCCATCGTCAGCGACGGCGCGCTCTGGCGCGGCGCCACCGGCACCGCCGGCGAGATCGGCCACACCGTCGTCCAATACGGCGGCCGCCTCTGCGGCTGCGGCGGGCGCGGCCACCTGGAAGCCTACGCCTCGCGCACCGCCATCACGCGCGTGCTGCTCGCCGAGCTAGCGCGCGGCCGCACATCGAAACTCAGCGAGCTACATAAGCCCGACGAGCTGATCATTCGCTCGAAGGTGCTCGCGCGCTGCGAAGAGGCCGGCGACGAGCTGGTGCTCGACATCCTGACCGAGGCCGGCGATTACCTGGGTGCCGGGCTGGGCTCGCTCGCCACCCTCGTGAATCCCCAGCGCATTGTCGTCGGCGGCGGCGTCATCGAAGCCACCCGCACCGTCTTCGCTCGCGCCAAGCTGCGCGCCCCTGAGGTCGCGCTACCCACTCCCGGCCGCGCCCTCGAAATCGTCCGCACCGCACTCGGCGACGACAGCGGCATCATCGGCGCCGCCTGGATGGCCGGCCACCAGGCCTGACGCTACCGCATCCCACGGCGCGGTGCTTGGCAAGGCACGCACGCCGCATTCCCGCTCCCCTCTCCACGCACAGAGAGGGGAGCGGGAGTACGGGCTCCCCGCCCTCCTACAGCGACCCGCTCTCCGGCGCCTCACCCTCGCTCTCACCTGGCGGCATATCGCCCGCCGCCCACAGGTGATCCAGCCCCAGCAGCGGGCCGCCCGTACGCCGGATTGCACTGGTGATGCGCTCCTCACGCCGCTCCTGCGCCCGCCGCACCACCTCAGCCGTATCGCCGTCTGGATCGAGCGCCGCCGTCGGTAGCGGCATGGTGATACGCGGCGTGATACGCGGCAGCCTCCCGTGCGCCGGCACTTCAGTACCGTGATCCCGCGCCGGTTCAGCGTCCAGCGGCTCCGTGTAGTGGCCGCTCAGATCGCGGATGCGCCGCACGTACTCCGGCATCTCCTCGCGTGGAGCCGCCATGCTCGTACGCGGCGCCGGCTCCGGCAGCACGAACACACTCTCCGCCTCCCACGATCCCACCGGTCCCACCGGTCCCGCGGCCAGCCATCCCGCCAGCGTCTCGTGCTCGTCCGTCTGCCACTCCTCCAGCGAGGTCGCCACCGGGAAGCCCGCCGCCACCGCCCGCGCGCGCAGCGTCTCATCTCCGCCGACCACCACCACATGCTTGCCCAGCCGGTCGGCGTGCGCTCGCAGCGCCGGCAGCGCCTCCCGCTCGGCCAGCTCCGGCGAGGGCGTGGATGGGAAGATCACCGCGATACTGCGTGCCCGTGTACGGCCGATGGCCGCCACGATCGCATGGAGAGTCGCCGCCGAATGCAGCCGCCTGCGCACCATATCACCACCTCGATCCCCTCACGGCATGGCGCCCCAGCGCTCGCGCGCGCGCCCGTTCTCCGCGCGACCATGCCATGCCGTTTCTAGGATATATGACGCACAAGCGCGACCTCTCACGACAACACACAGGACCAGCGCTTTCGCCTGGCGCGGAAGTACCAGTCCCGCCCGCCTTGCAACCAACATCTGCTCAGACATTCTCACAGACTTCGCTCCTCCCGTCCCTATGCGTCGGCACATCACCGGCTGGCCGCGCGGGCGGTCTTGTCCGTCCGCGATGGTCAATCCGCATCAGCCGCCGGCCATCCGCCCCGCTGCTTCCCATGCGCCGCTACTTGACACAAGACGCGGCCGCCGTGTAGCATTTTTGCGGACGAGTGTCCGCATTGCGGACAAACATGAACAGCCGGTCAGAGTTGAATGGCAAATGGCAACAGGTGGATGGCTACAGAGCGAAGGTGAGCAGCATGAGCCAAACCCGCGCACCAGCCGTCGAAGACTTCACAGGTGATCGCCCCGTGGTGTTTCGCAACGCCACCGTTCTGACCGTTGACCCCGCGCTCGGCATGATCAAGGGAGGCGATGTCCTCGTCAGCGACCATCGCATCGCGCAGGTCGGCCAGCAGCTCACCGTGCCGGATGGCACGCTCGAGATTGACGCCACCGACGGCATCTTGATGCCCGGCATGGTGGACACGCATCGCCACATGTGGCAGACCGCGCTGCGCGGGTTCGGCGCCGATTGGACGTTGACGAACTACTTCCAGTTTTACTACCTGAACTGGGGCAAGATCTTCCGCCCCGAAGACATCTACGCCGGGAATCTGCTCGCCGCCATCGAAGCCGTTGACGCCGGCGTCACGACGACGGTTGACTGGTCACACGGCTTGCAGACAATCCAGCACGCGGATGCGGCGGTTGACGCCCTTGAAGCGGTTCCCGGCCGGTTCGTGCTCGCCTACGGCAACTTGCTCGGCGCTCCCTGGGTGTGGACGAAAGCGCCCGAGTTCGCCGACTTCATCCGCCGCCGCATTGACGGGCGCGGCGACATGCTGCGTATGCAGCTCGCCTTCGACGTGACGGGCGATCCAGCCTTCCCCGAAAAGGGCGCGTTCGAGAGCGCCCGCGACTTTGATCTGCCGGTCACGACCCATGCCGGCGTCTGGGGCGCCACCAACGACAACGGCATTCGCCTGATGCACGACCACGGCTTCATGACCCCATCCACCGTCTACGTGCATGCGGCGACGCTCTCCGAAGACTCATACCAGCGCATCGCCGCCTCCGGCGGCCACACCTCGGTCTCGACCGAGAGCGAGGAGAGCGCCGGCCAGGGGTATCCGCCCACCTGGCTGCTGCGGCGCCATAACATCCCCGTGTCGCTGTCCATGGATACCAGTGTGTGGTGGAGCGCGGACCTGTTTTCGGCGATGCGCGCGACGCTCAGCGCGGACCGCGTGCGCGAGCATCTCGAAGCGCATGGGCATAACGAGACCGTCGCGCTGTGCTATCTGCGCGCCGAGCACGTCGTCACCTGGGCCACACAAGGCGGCGCCGACGCGCTGGGCATGGGCAGCCTCATCGGCAGTATCACGCCGGGCAAGCGCGCCGATCTCGTCCTGATCAAGAACGACGACTCGCCGGCCATGTTCCCGCTGCTCAACCCCTACGGACACGTCGTGTTCCAGGCGGGCCGCGGTGACGTGCATACCGTGATGGTGGATGGCAAGGTCGTCAAATACGATCACCGCCTGCACGGCGTTGATCTCGCCAGAGCCAAGCAAGTGGTGACACGGACCGTCGAGTATGCCCAATCGCAGCTCGGCGAGCAGGCCTGGCGCGAGGCGATGAACCCCGAGCAGGCAGCGGTCGAGTTGATCGCCAACCCATACACCTACACCGAGCGCGAGCGTGTCCCGGCGACGCCGCAACAGCAAGGCCAGGGACCAGCGGCAACATCCGCGGGCGAGTGACACACGCCCACACACGACCCATGCCATAGAGAGATGTCAACCTCTGGAGTTGACGTAACGCGAGCTGATGGAGGGACGCGATGGTGAGCGCCGAGGAGATGCCAGCCGCGGTGATCCACACCCATGGCGCCCCGCCGGAACATCGTCTCTGGCCCGTCCCGCGCCGGGGTCCGGGCCAGGCGCTCGTGCGCGTCACAGCGGCACCCATCAGCCCACTCGATCTGCTCTGCGCCTCCGGCACGTCCTACTTCGGACCGCCGGCCCTCCCCTACATCCCAGGGACGCAGGGCGTCGGCACGGTGGAAGCAGCCAGCACCCTCACGCCCGGCCAGCGCGTGTGGTTCCCCTGTGTTGCCGGCATGCAGCCTGGGGATGGCAGCATGGCGCGGTTCAGCGTCATCGAAGAGGCGTCCGCGCTTGCGCTTCCTGACAATGTCGCGGACGAGCTGGTCGCCGCGCTCGGTCTCTCCGCGATTGCTGCCTGGATGGCGCTCACCTGGCGCGGCCAACTGAGGCCGGGAGAGCAGGTGCTCGTCCTCGGCGCTGGTGGCGCGGTCGGCCAGGTGGCCGTGCAGGCGGCGCGGCTGCTCGGCGCCGGCCGCGTCATCGCCGCCTCACGCACCGAGGTCGGCCGCGCTCGCGCGCTCGCGCATGGAGCCGACGCCGCGGTTGATCTCAGCGGCGACAACGTTGACGAGTTCAGTCGGCGCATCGCCGCCGCCTGCGACGGCCCCCTGCACCTCGTCATTGATCCCGTCTGGGGACATCCAGCGGAAGCAGCCGCCCGCTGCCTGGGTACGGCGGGCCGGCTGGTCAACATCGGCGATGCCGCCGGTTCTGGCGCGCACTTCGCCTCGGCCACCGTGCGCAGTCGCGTGCAGGCCATTCTCGGCTACACCAACAACGCCCTGACCCAGCAGCAGAAAGCGCAGGCCCTCAGCGAGATCCTCCAGCATGCCGCCGCGGGACACTGCACCGTCGCACATGAAGTGGTGCCACTTGCGCGGGCCGGCGAGGCGTGGACACGGCAAGCGGCCGGCGCCGGTCGCAAACTGATCCTGGTACCCTAGCTGCCCGGCGCGCGATGCGCCAGGTGATAGACTGACGTGTCTATTTGTGGGCGCGCTGCCGGGCACGTCCGCCCCATCCGCCCCATCCGCGTGAAACGGGCCGGCGGGTGCGACCGCGCCTGGATGGCCGTTGGCCGCGACGTTCGCCGTCGCGGACTCGGATGTGACGACATATCAGACGTTATGCGTAAAGAGCCGTCATGGTCGCGAGGCCGCACTTGCGGTTTGCCCTCACGAGGGCTGGCAGTCGCTCCCGCCGCAGAAGGCGCTCGTGCCGCCCACCACCGCGAAGATGTCCGCGCGCGCCACGGGCTGCCCCGCCGTGGGAGGGCTGGCGCTATCATTCGCCGGTGACAGGTGCGTGATGACCAGCGCCTTCCCCGTTGGTGAGCCGGTGATGCTGAACTGGATGGCCCCGCCCACGCCCAGGAAGCGGTGGCCCTGCCCGTACGCCAGCAGTTGCGTGCGCACCGCTGTCGGGTCCGGGTACGTGATCTTGCCATTGGCGATCTGAAGCGCCTGCGCGGCGGCCGCCACCAGCAGCCGTGCCGCGTCGTACGACAGGATGGAGGTCGCGTCCGGCGCGGGCAGCCCGCTTGGCTCAGCGTCTGGCCCCAACTGGGTCGTGTAATCGTCCGCGAGGCTCGGCTGCTGCGATGGCGCGACGCCCAGCGCCGACCAGGCGCCCTCGTCCGCCAGCGACGGCACGTAGAGCCAGGCCAGCGCCGCGGCGTTGGCCTGTGCCGCCTGCGCCGCCGGATCGCTTCCCAGCCCCAGGAGCGCGGGCGTGGATGCGTAGCTGGTGGTGAGGATGCGAATGGGCGCGGCGGCAAACGTGTTGACCTGGGCGACGGCGCGGGCCAGGCCGATGCTGTCCGCATCGCAGCCTTCCTCGGCGCAGGCGAGGAAGATCACATCGTCGTCCTGGTTGAGCGCCGTCTGCACGACGGCGGCGAAGCTCGCGCCTGAATTCGAGAGGAACGCGGTCTGACGCACCGCGAGGCCCAGGGCGGGATTTTGCTTCGCCTCGGCCGCGAAGGCGGTGGCGCTGGCCGTGCTCGCGGGACTCTCACCGTCGCTGAGCACCAGCACCTGTCGTGTCTTGAAGACCGTGGGCACCGCGTCCGCCAGTTCCGCCGCCTGCCGCGAATCCGAGAGCGACATCGCGAAGAAGTTCGCCGCGTTGCCGCGCAGATTATCCGCCGTCGCCGTGGGCGAGACCACCGCCAGCCCTGACGGATGCAGCACCGAGATCGCCTGCTGTGTCTGCGCGGACTCCGGCCAGCCAACCACTCCCACCAAGTGTTGCGCGTTGCCGTGCTGGATCCGTGTCAGCAGCAGATTGGCCGCGGCCGTGGCGCCATCCGCGCTCGGTCCCGAATTGAGGATCAGCACGCGCACGCGCACATTGCCGGGCAGCACATCGAATGTGTTCAGGCGGCGCTGCGCCAGGTAGACGCCTTGCAGTTCGGCGCGCGCCACGGCGTCGTCGCCGAACGCCACCGCCGCCACCACCGTCACATAGGGCGCTTTGTCCTGGAGAATCTTCACGTCCTCCGCGTAGATCGCCGCCTCCGCGTCGGCGCGGTCCGTCTGCGCGGCCTGGGTGTAGAGTGAGAGCGCCTGGCTCAGGTCGCCCGCGGTGAGGCTGCGTGCCGCTTGCTGCTTGAGCGCGTTGTCCGTGCGATTGGAGTCGAAGACGAACTCGCCCGCGCTCAGGCCGATCCCCTGACTCTGGAAGAGCTGCGCCTCGTCGTTCGGTGTCGCCACCGGCCGCGGATTGGCGCCGAAGCCGAGGCCGGGCAGCGGCGAGAGCGCGAACAGCACGCCGCCACCGACGAGCACGAGCAGGGTGACGATCGCCGCGACCACGTAGAGCGGCTCCTGGGTGGCACGGCGGCGCGGCAGCACGAGACGGCCGCGCGCATCGCGCACGGGAACGAGCGCCAGCCCCGCCTGCTCGGGCCGCTCGTCGCGCAGCTCGTCCGGCACGTGGGTGAGCCGCCGCCCGGTCGCCAGCGGCTCCAGCGCCGCGCGCAGCTCCGCGACGCTCTGGTAGCGCTGGCCCGACGCCGGGCGCAGGCCGCGGCTCAACACGTCTTCCAGCTCGAGTGAGACATGCGGGTTCAGGCGGCGCGCTGGCTCGTGCAGCGCGGCCGCGCGCGGCGAGGGCGCGACGCCGGTGACGAGATGGTGCAGCACGGCGCACAGCGAATACAGATCGGAGCGGGGGCTGGCCTGGCCGCGGGCCTGTTCCGGCGCGGCGTAGCCGGGCATCCCGCCGGCGGACTGATGCTCGACGCGGCCGTCCAGGTGCAGCATCAGCGCGGGAGAGAACCCGATCAGCGCCATCTGCCCGCTGGGGCGCAGCACGATGTTCGCCGGGCTGAGGTTGCCGTGAACCGCGGCCGGCGTCACCTGCTCCAGCGCGGCCAGTGCATCCAGGATGCGCAGCGCATAGCCGATGGCCGTCACCTCATCCACCGGGCCGCGCGTGCGCAGCAATCGCTCGCTCAATACATCGCCTGAGGGCAGCTCGAAGATGAGGAAATGCCGGCGCCGCTCGCTGAAGTGATCCAGCAGCTTCGGCATGCCGGGATGCCGGCCCAGCGTGAGCATGCGCTGCGCCACCAGACGGCGGGCGGTCTCCGTGTCTTCGGGCCGCGCGGCATTCAGTGGCAGCTCCTGCACGAGCACACGCCCGTTCGGCAGCTCAGTGTCGCTGGCGATCATCAGCGGCGGGTCACCGTTCCGCTGCTCCGCCGTCTCCAGCGCGTGGAAGCGTTGTATCAGGCGATAGCGACCGCCCTTGAGCAAGGTGCCGGGGGCGAGTGGCTGCGCCATGAGCGCGCCATCGGGAACGAGTGCCAGGTCCAGGCTGCCACCGCGCAGCGCCGGAGCGGATGGCGCACGGCCGAACGGCGTGGATGGCACGACCGCCGGCCCGCTGGGTCCACCACGCGGGAACGAGGCCGGCGGGAACGACGCCGGCGGGAACGAGGCCGGCGGGAACGACGGCGGTGGAAATGGCGGGAACGACGGCATGCGCCCGCTGAGCCGCACGTCCGAGGCGGGGCGATGTGAGGGTGCGGGAGGTGCGGGAGGCGCCGGAAAGGGCGAGGTCTGCGGCGGCTGGATCGGGCCGGACACGGCGGACTCACTTGGCCGGAACGTCCGCGCGGATGGGTCGGGCGCATTCCCCAGCCAGGCGGGATACTGTTCATCTGGCTGGTCGCCGCGACCGGGACCGGGCACACCTTCCTCGCGCCATACACCATCAATCGGAGCCTGGGCCTGCCCGGAAAGCTCGGGCCATGAGCGCCGCGATCCATCGGCGGCCGCGGGCAGCTCAGCGCCGCAGCGGGCGCAGGTCTGGGCCGCGGCCAAGTTCACCAAGCCGCATCGCGGGCACTGCATGATTACAACTCCCACCACATCCTCTGGCGGTGTCGGGCGCCAGGTGCTATCGCCATCGAACGCGGCAGCGGAATAAAACACTCTTTGGGCGACAGGTTTCGCGTCTATTGTACCGCTACGGTCAACGCCCGCCGCATGCGCCGATGCTCCGTTGCTGAGCGCCGGACGGTACGGTACAATCCTGGCGAGTCGCCACGACGGCCCGTGAATGCCGGTCCCTGCCGATGGAAGCGAGTTTCCCACATGTCATCCGAATACCCCGAACATGCCGAACAACCCACCGCCACCCCAGTGACGCTGCCGCCGCCGCCAGAGCCAGCCGCCGCTACGCAGCCCCGGCCCGCGCACATCTACCACTATCAACGCAGCACTGTGGCAGACACGTGGGGCTGGCTGTGGAAGGACTCGCTGCAGCGGCTGCTGCCGTTCGCCGCGGCGAGCGCGGTCTATGCGCGCGTGTCGGGCGAGGGCGCGCGCGCCCTGGGGCTGACACGGGAGGGCTGGCGGCGCGACGCGCTGCTAGGCATCGGCCTAGGCATGCCGCTGGCGGGGGTGGCGGCGGCGTTTCGCGGCTGGGTCGCGCCCAGTTATCGCCTGCCCACACCGGCGGACCAGGCGGTGCAGACGACGTACTACCTCGGCCTGAACGGTCCGATTGAGGAACTGTTCTGGCGCGGCGTAGTGCAGGCGTTGGCGGTGCGCGCGCTGGGGAGGCTGCCGGTGCCGGGCCGGAGCGCCGCGCTGGCGGGCTGGGCGCTCACCACGGCGATCTTCGGCGCGTACCACCGCCTGGGCAACTGGAGCTGGCGGTCTATCGCGGGGGTGACGGCCGCTGGAGGGCTGTTCGGCGCGCTCTATCTGGCTTCGGGCCGGCGGCGTTCGCTGCTGCCGGCGATCATCGTCCACGGCTTCATGACGGCGGGCTTCCTGAGCTGGGGCGACGCCGCGCTACACGCCCGCGCTGCGCGCCGTATCGTCCGCTCGCTACGCGGCGCACACTGAGGGACTGGCGGGACACGCTGTAACGCCTGGGCACACGGGTGGGACAGCAGGTATGGCGGCCGGGACAGGCCGGGAACGACCGGCGCCTGGGCAATCGGGGCATGCATGCCCCGTGGACGCGTAACGCCCTCGCCGGAAACCGTATCAGCATAGCAAGAGAGATACTTTCCCCATGACAGACGCGATTGATCCCGCGCGTTACGCGGAGGAGCTGCGGCAGTTCCGCGCACAGAAAGACGAGTTCTTCGCCAGCTCGGCCCAGTCGCCGATTCCAGCCGCCGCACGGGCGACGAGCTTCAGCGGGCTGGCCTATTTCGCGCCGGATGCGCGCTTCCGCGTGCGCGCCGCGCTGCGGCCCTTCGCCGCCCCAGACGTCGTTCCGCTCGGCTCGACAAAGGGCGACATCCGCCCGCAACTGCGCTATGGCGAGCTGATCTTCACGCTCGATGGGCGCGCGTGCCGGCTGACGGCGTACAAGGATGCCGATGAGCCGGATGCGCCCACGCTCTTCGTGCCGTTCCGCGACGTGACGAGCGGGTGCGAGTCGTACGGCGCCGGGCGCTATCTGGAGACGGAAGAGGAGACGACGACAAAGGACGACGAGGGGGGCGAGCGCCATGCCATGCTCGACTTCAACCTGGCGTATAGCCCCTGGTGCGCCTACAACGAGGCCTATAGCTGCACGCTGCCGCCCGCCGAGAATACGCTGCCGGTGGCCGTGACGGCGGGCGAGCGCACGTTCGCGGACGGCCATGCGTCCTGAGCCGGGACGGCCTGGCGCACGAGCGGCGCGAGCAGGCGCATGCCCTCGCGCAACCGATCCTCATCCAGCGCGCCAAAACCCAGCAGCAGGCCGGGGCGGGCAGCGGTGCGGTAGTGCGGGCTGAACGGCGTGAAGGCGATGCCAGCCTCGCGCGCCCGCGCCGCCAGCGCCACGTCGTCCGTGCCATCGGGCAGGCGGGCGAGCAGGTGGATACCGGCCTCGGCGGGGCCGACGCGCAACACGTCGCCCAGCTCCGCATGGAGCGCGGCGCTGAGGGCGTCGCGCCGCGCGCGATAGAGCCGGCGCATGCGCGCCAGATGCCGCTCCAGCTCGCCGGCCTCGATGAAGCGGGCGACGGCGATAGCGTCGTGCCAGGTGGGATGGCGGTCGCTGGCGGCGCGGGCGCGCGCCACCGGCTCGATCAGCCAGTGCGGCAGCACGGCGTAGCCGAGGCGCATCGCGGGGTAGAGGGCTTTGGAGAAGGTGCCCAGGTAGATCACCTGGTCGCGGTCGTCCAGCCCGCGCAGGGCTTCGAGCGGCTGCCCTTCCAGCCGCAGGTCGCCGTCGTAGTCGTCCTCGACGAGCAGCACGCGCGCGCGTCGCGCCCAGTCCAGCAGTTGCAGCCGGCGATCCAGACTGAGCGTGACGCCGGTGGGGTACTGGTGTGAGGGAGTGACGACAGCGAGCCGGGGCGCGGCCTCAGCCGCGCGCGCGTCCGCATTGGCGGGATCGGGAAGCAGATCGGCGCGCAGCCCGCTCTCGTCCACCGGCACGCCGTGCAGCAGCGCGCCCTCGGCCAGGAAGGCGGCATGGAAGCCGACGTAGCTCGGATCTTCGATCAGCAGGCGCTGCCCCGGCTCGACCAGCAGGCGCGCGAGCAGGGCGAGAATCTGCTGGACGCTGCCGGCGATCAGCACGTGTTCAGCCTCGCAGCGCACGGCGCGCGAGCGGCGCAGCCAGGCCGCGATGGCGGCGCGCGCCTCATATGGGCCGAGCAGGGCATCCCATTGTCCGGCCTGGAAGGCATGCTCGCGGGCTTCCGCCAGACGCCCAGCGCCACGGTCGGCGGGATCGGGCCAGCCGACCACCTTGCGCCAGCGTGCCCAGGGAAAGGCGTCCGCCGCGCCGGCGCTGGGGCGGAAGTCGTACGGGGCCGGCGGTGGATTGCCGGCGCCGTTGAGGGAGATGGCGGCGATGCGCCGCGCCCATGCGCTGAGAGTGATCGGTCCATCCACTGCTCTGCGAATGCCATCCACGGCATGATCTATGGCATCCGTTGCGGATGGGCCGTGCGCGGCGCGGTGCGCTCGTTGCGGGGCGGCGTCCTCAGCCTCAGCTTCGGCTTCGACGGCCGGCCGGGATTCGCCAAAGACGGGAGCGACGTAGGTGCCGGCGCCGACGCGCCCGTAGACGTAGCCCTCGGCGCGCAGCCATTCGTAGGCCGTGGAGACGGTGAGGCGCGCGACGCCAAGCTGTTTGGCGAGGTCGCGCGTGGGTGGCAGCCGGTCGCCGGCGCGCAGCCGGCCGCTCAGGATGGCGGCGCGCAGCTGGGCGTAGATCTGCTGCGTCAGCCCGTCGGGAGCATCGCGCCGCCGGTCGAGTGGCAGCAGGAGGTCAACGGTGCGCTCGTGCATGATTGGCCTTGTGATCTCGTATGATACTGGCTCTTGTGCCATGCCATTCCATGTCTGTACGATACCACACGGTGCTCGCGGAGGACCACAACGTTCCACGAGAGGGCGGAGAGCGGCAGCGACAGGCGCGAGGAGGAGGCAGCACGTGAGCGGAGAGCGGCAGCGACAGACAGTGGCGGCGAGCGTGAGCCAGCGAGCCGATAACGCGGAGGGCCAGCGGGGACGCGCGGGTGGCGCACGCGCACGTATCCGCCGGCACGCGGAGCGGGCGCGCGACGCCCAGGCGGCCGAGGCGATTCTGCGCGCGGGGCGTGTGGCCCACGTCGCCTTCAGCGACGGCAGCGGGCAGCCCTACGTGCTGCCGTTCACCTACGCCTACGAGGATGGCTGCCTGTACCTGCACGGCGCGCGGGCCAGCCGAACAGTGCGCCTGCTGCGCGCGGGAACGCCGGTCTGTGTCGAGGTGACGCTGCTGGATGGGCTGGTGGCCTCGCGCGCGGCAAAGAGCCACTCGATGAACTATCGCAGCGTCGTGGTGTTCGGGACCGCCGACGCGGTCGCGGATGAGGCGGTGAAGCGGGCGATCTTCGAGCGCATGACGGCGCGCTACTTCCCGGATCGGCGCGCCGGGCGCGACTACACACCGGCGCGCGCGGGCGAGCTGCGGGCGGTGGAGCTGCTGGCCGTGCGCGTGGAGGAGCTGAGCGCGAAGGTGCGGTCGGGTCCGCCGCTGGGCCCGCACGACGCCGAGGATGAGGCGGTCGGCAGCCGCTTCGTGGTGCTGCTGCCGGGAGTGGATGTGTAGGGAGAGTCCTCACCCCCGGCCCCTCTCCTTGCAAGGAGAGGGGAGGCAGAGCGCCGGTGATGCTAGATACCTTACAGGCCCGGAAAGAAGGCGGCGCGCTCGGCGTTGACAGCATCGGCGCGGCGGTGGTAGACTGGGCTGCGCCGGCAATACGCCGGCTCACGCCAAGGTAGCTCAGTTGGTAGAGCACGGCTCTGAAAAAGCCGGTGTCGGCGGTTCGATCCCGCCCCTTGGCACCTTTTTTGCCCTCTCGCGAGCGTCCGCATTCCGCGCTGTCCGCCTCTCTCCATTCCGTGCTCCACGTACGCTCCTCGCTGCCTTCCATACAGCCCGCCGTACCCGCCCTATGGGAGCCACGGGCCGGTGATTTGACGCGCCCGCCACACAAGGACTAGACTGCATCACAGGGACGTGCGCCGCGCACACGACACACACGACATGCGAACGGGAGGATGGAGGCCGCATGCGGGTGGAGCAGATCGCCGAGCGGGGCGTCCGCGCGCCTAGGGCGCCCCGAGCCGCGACCGCGCCAGCCGTGCGCCTGCGGCGCATGAGCGGCCGCGCGGCCGGCTGGGGCGCCGCGCTGCTGGTGTTGCTCGCCATCCTGCTGCAAGTGATCGGCAGCATGGCGCTGGTGCCGCCAGGCAGCGGCTCGCGGGCGGAGAGCTTCCACGCGCTGGCCGGAGACAGCAAGCTTGCGCCCCGGCCGCCACAGCTCACCGCGCATGCCGCCTATCTGCTCGACGCCGACAGCGGCATCCCATACTACGCCCTGAACGCCGACGAGCAACTGCCGATGGCGAGCACGACGAAGATCATGACGGCGCTGCTGGCCGTGGAACATGGCGGGCTGGACAAGTCCGTCACGGTGGGAGCGGACGCGGCGGCGCTGGTGCAGCCGGATAACAGTTACATGGGCCTCTCCACCGGCGAGCAACTGACACTGCGCGAGCTGCTCTACGGGCTGCTACTGCCGTCCGGCAACGACGCGGCCGTCGCCATCGCGGACGCGGTGGGCGGCAGCGAGGCGAAGTTCGTCGCGATGATGAACGCGCGCGCGCAGGCGCTGGGGCTGACGCACACCCACTACGCCAATCCGCACGGCCTGGGCGCACCCGGCCACTACACCACCGCGCGCGACCTGACGATTCTGGCCGAGGTGGCGATGCGCCAGCCCGATCTGGTCAAGATCACCTCCACCTTCCACTACACTATCGCCGCCACCGCGACGCACAAGGCGTTTGACCTCTTCAACGGCGACGACCTCATCCCCGGCGCGCGCGATCCCTATCCCGGCATGATCGGCGTCAAGATTGGCTACACAGGTGAGGCGGGCTACTGCCAGGCGTTCGCGGTCAAGCGGCGCGGGCATCTGCTCATCGGCGTCGTGCTGCGCGCGCCGGGCTGGCGCGAGCGCGACGCCGACATGCGCGCTCTGCTGAACTGGGCCTACGGCCAGCAGCACATGCCCGCCGCCCCCGCCGCCGCGCCCTACACCTTCCCATCACCCAACCTATGAGGAGGTGGCGCCGATGTACCCCATCGCCCACGCCTGGCTGATCCAGCGATTGATCCCCGACGCGACACCGACATGGCGGCGCGGGCGGGACTGATCGCGCGGGCGGAGCGTGCGATTGCGCCGGGCATGAGCAAACGTCCCCGACGTCGTGCCGTGGGTAGGCGGAAACGCATCACGGGATGTACAGGCGTCCAATGCCGCGGTTCTGTTTCCAGGTCCAGCGCGATCTCGATGAGCCGTTCCGCACACCGGGAGCGATACCCTCGTTCTTCCAGACGCCCAGCATTGCCAACAGTGATGACGGGCAGCGAGATTGAGGTGTTCTCCTCCTGGATCGTCCGTTCAAGCGAATCCTGGCCACGCTGCCGCCGGTTTGCCGTCAGTAACAGCATCCCATGCCGCTGCGCGTAGCGCCAGACCACCCGGTCGCTGCTGGCATCGGAGAGGCCGACATCGGCCAGGCGCACCAACTGTAGCGGCACCAGATCCAGCCATCCATCAACAGCCAACGTACCCCAGAGCAATTCGGCTTGGCCCTCGATGTTGTGATCAACAAGTATCCGCGACGCGCTCACTGCGCGGCCGTCCGTTCGCCCTCAGTGACCTCGCGGGAGTCGTCACGCACCTCATGCGCGAGTCTGGCTTTGAGGGCGGCGATGCGCGCACGCAGCTCGCGCTGCTCCGGCGGTGGCGGCGCGGCCGCGATCTGCGCCAGCCGCTCGTGATTGCGCTCTTCCCAGGAGCGGCGCTGATCCTCGGCAACGGCCAACACCTCACGATACTCGCGTTCTACTTCCTCATCGTGAGCCGCAATGTACTCGATCGCACCCCGCACCTGGCGCTCCGACAACCGGAAGCGGTCGGCGATCAGGTGAGGCGGATAGCCGGCGCGCAGGTAGTCCATCAGGTCGTACAGTGTTACACGCGGCCGGTCGGCGAACACCAGGCCGCGCTCGGTGCGCACAATGATGGGCCTCTCGTCTTGAGCGAGATGATCCCTGTCTCCATTCGCCATGTGGCTGTTCCCCCTCGAGCTCTCCCCTGCCAGGCGCCTCGTCGTCGTGGTGGTGATCGGGACGAGAAGATCGCATGCCGGTAGTGTACCACTCGTCCAATGGGACGATGAATGTCAGCATGAATTGCCCGCGCGGCACTGCAAGCGGCCGCGCGGAAGCGCGATGAGGCGGCGTCAACTCAGCGCGTAGTCGCGGGCGAAAGCGATCAGCCCGTCGAGGCCGGCGCAGAGGTCGGCGGCGCTGCTGGCGAGCGAGACGCGCATGTAGTCAGCCGCGCGCTCGCCGAAGGCGGCGCCGGGGGCGACCGCGATACCGCGCGCCGCGATCAGCTCCTCGGCGAAGGCGACGCCATCAAAGGGACGCCCAGCGGGTGCGGGTGGCAGCAGCTCCGCGACCGGCACCAGCAGGTAGAACGCGCCGGCCGGCGTATGCGCGGCGACACCATGCGCGCGCAGCGCGGCGAGGGCCAGATCGCGCCGCTCGCGATAGGAAGCCACCATCGCGCGCACGCACTCCTGCGGGCCGGTCAGCGCGGCCTCGGCGGCACGCTGCGCCAAGAGCGGCAGGTTGTTGACCTGGGCGGCGGTCGTGAGCGCGATGCCGGGCGCGACGGCCGGCGGCGCCACCACCCAGCCGACGCGCCAGCCGGTCATCGCGTACGACTTCGAGCAGGTGCCGACGGTCAGCACGCGGCCGTCCCGCTCATCCGCCTCCAGCGCGGCGGGGCTGACATGCTCGCCCGCGAAGACGATCTCGTCGTAGCACTCGTCGGAGAGCAGCCACAGGTCGTGGCGGCGCGCGATCTCCAGCAGGCGTGCGATAGTCGCGCGCGGATAGACGGCGCCGCCGGGGTTGGAAGGCGCGTTGATCAACAGTACGCGGGCGCGCGGCGTGATGACGGCTTCAAGCGCGTCGAGGTCCGGCTGCCATCCGGCTTCGGCCAGCAGCGGGTAGCGCACCATGCGCGTGCCGGCGACGGCGAGCATGGCGTCGTAGCCGGCCCAGGCGGGATCGGGCACCAACACCTCGTCGCCGGGAACACAGAGCGTGAGCAGTGCGGCCATCAGCGCGCCCGTGCCACCGGGCGTGACGACCACCTGATCAGGGCTGGCGGCGAAGCGGTCCACACGGGCGACACGCGCCGCGATAGCCGCGCGCAGCGAGGCGATGCCGTTACCGGGGCCGTAGCCCTGCCGCTCGTCGCGCAGCGAGCGCAGGCCCGCCTCGACGATGTGCGTGGGCGTCGGCTGGTCCGGCTCGCCGAATTCGAGATGGATGACGTCTGCGCGGCCGTGGACGAGCGCGCCGATGCGGAACATCGGGTTGGGGCGCTGGCCGGCGATGCGGGGATTGAGCTGCATCATGGTACGTGCGATTCGTGTGAATGGCGCGGCTGAATAGTGCGGCGCTAGCCAAGCACCGTGGCGATGCCGACGATGCCGGCGATCAGCGCGCTGATGCCGAAGAGGGCGTACGACGCGATGGCCAACACCGGATTGGGTGGCGCGGCCATGAAGACGGTGGCGCCCCAGATGCCGGCGGCCTGGACCGCGAGCGAATAGAGCGTGATGGCGATGCCCTGGAGCCAGCGGCGGGCGCGAGACAGCTCGTTCTTGCGATAGACCGGCCGGCCGAGCGCCTGCGCGCCGAGGATGCTGAGGATGAACACGACGACGAGCCAGCCCAGCACAAGCGGCGCCACAGGGAACGAGCTGCCCTGCGTCGCCAGCGCGACACCGCCGAGCGCCAGGATGATCGCACCCCAGACCACCTCGATCGCGGCCAGCGTGAGCATCACCTTGCCAAAGCCGAGAACGGGCGTATCCCAGCGCCGCCCGATCCACGCGGGTCGCGCGCCCCCCACTGTCGCGGTAGCGCGCACCGCGGCTTTCTTGCCCCGCGCTGGCGCGGCGGCCAGCTCCGCCGCGCCTTTGGCCGGGATGGGGGCGATAGCGCCCTGCGCCGGGAGCAACGCGGTCGCCATGTTCTTCGCCGCGACCGCGCCGGCACTGGCAACGCCAGCCGACTCGACACGCGCGACCAGCGCCTTCTGTTTGCCTGTGCCGTTCACACTGTTGGGGATAGGCTGCTTCCCGCTCCGCGGCTCCGCGGCCACGGCCGCCTGCCTGGCGCTACGCGGCTCGGCGGCGACCGCCGGCTGCTTGCCCGTGCGGGGGGCCGCCACAGCCACCTGCCGGCCCGTGCGGCCCGTGCCCGCGACAGCGGCTGCCCCCGCGCCACCAGCGCCCGCGGCGGCGGCCAATGTACGATTGACGCCCGCGCCGGGCTCCTTCGCGCGCCCGCCGCCAGCCGGCGAGAGGGCGGGTCGCTTCGCGGACACGTCTGAGAGCGGACCACCAGGGGGCAGTGATCGCGGCGGTCCCTCGGTCTCCCGCAACGATGTGCCACAGTTGACGCAGCGCGCCGCATCCGGGCGGTTCTGTGTCCCGCAGCGCGTGCAGGTCGGCCCCATTCCCATCGTCGTACCGCCGACGGCACCGGTCAGCCGCTGCAGCGCGGCGATCAGCTCGTCTTGCAGCTCGCGGGCGGACTGCTGTCGGTTGTTGGGTGAGAGCTCCAGCGCGCGCAGCACGATCCGCTCGCTAGCGTCGCTCACCTTGGGATTGATGCGACGCGGCGGCACAAGCTGCATGCCGTTCGTGCCACCAGCGCCGGTCTGCGCGAGCAGGCGGCCGGGCGCTTCTGGTGGGTCTTTGCCGGTGAGGCAGGCGTAAAGCGTGGCGCCAAGGGCGTAGATGTCGGTACGCGGGTCGGTGCGGCCGCGCGCCATGTATTGTTCGGGTGGCGCGAAACCGGGCGAGACGCCCTGCGCCGCCGTCATCGTCGGGATCGGGCCCTTGGCCTGGAGCTTGGCGAGGCCGAAGTCAATCAGGATGGGCCGCCCGTCTGGTGTGATCTTTATATTCGCCGGCTTGATGTCGCGGTGAATGACCGGTACGCCCAGATTGTGCATCTCGTCGAGCGCGCCGGAGATGTCTATGGCCCAGCGCAGCACCTGCGCTTCGTCGAGCGGACGATGCTCCTTGGTGAGGCTGTCGTTGAGCCGCTCTTCGAGGTCTTTGCCCTGGACGTAGTCCATGACGAGATAGAGCCGGCTCTTCTCCTCGATGATGTGGTAGCCGTGAGGAATGTTGGGATGCTGAGAGTTGATGAGCAGCTCGGCTTCCAGGCGAAACTGATCGCGCACGCCGGGATCGGGGTCGGTCACTTCCTTGATGGCGCGATCGTAGCCGAAGGTGAGGTCGGTGGCGCGGTACACATTGGCATAGCCGCCGCTGCCAATGAGCTGCTCGATGCGGAAGCGCTTCGCGAGAACGATGCCGGGAGCGAGCGTTGCCTGCTTAGCTGGTTGCGGCACCACGCACTCCTTCTCTGACTGTCCCTGGCTCTGGCTGTCCCTGGCGCTCGCCGTCGCGTGTCGCCCGGTCGTGGCCGACTCCTGGGAACGCCCGCGCCAGATGAATCGTGGCGCGGGGGACGGTGCTGAACGCTGGTATCGCTGGGCTACGGCGGGCGCGGTGAAATCCGTGGCAGCCCGGCAGCCAGCGTCAGGATAGCATAGTCGCTGTGGCGCGGTCAAGAATACCGTGACAATCTGTGTGCGGTGATCGGAGAGACGGGCACGGAGGTGCGTGGTTGGGCGCGCATGCGGCTAGCGCGCCTCCTCGGCCGCGTCGTCAAAGAGGCCGGGAATGGGGTCCACCAGCACCGTACCGGCGGCGAGGTCTACCGCTTTGACGAAGGCCTTGACGGCGGGAAGTAGCACGTCCTGGCCGTTTGGTGTGCCGCGGACGAGGAAGAGGTCGGCGCCGGGGGTGGCGACCACATCGGCGATGACGCCCAGATCGCGGCCGTCCACATGGCGCACGCGCAGGCCGATCAGATCGTGCAGATAGAACTGATCGGCGGCAAGCGGAGTCAGCTCGGACGCGGGAACCCAGATGCGTAGACCGCGTAGCCGCTCGGCGGCATCGCGATCTTCCACCCCGGCGAGCGTGAGCAGGATGTGCTGCTTGTGCGGATGGGTGCGCCGCACCTGGTAGGGTCTGTGATCCTCGCCCAGATAGACGGTGGCGGTGCGGGCGAAGCGGTCGGGGAAGTCGGTGAGCGGCGCGATCTTCAGCTCGCCGCGAACGCCAAAGCTGCCAGCGACCGCGCCGACGGCGACCCAGTCCTCGTCAGCGGGAGAGCCGGATGCACTGGCGGCGGTGTCAGGCCTCTGGGGATGGCGATTGCTCATCAATCTCGAGTCCGATGTGGCGCTTGCCCTGGATCGCGCCGGCGGCGCGCATCAGCGTGCGCGCCGCCTTGGCGACACGCCCCTGCCGGCCGATGACCTTGCCGAGATCGTCGCCGGCCACACGCAGGCCCACGACAGTCGCGTAGCGATCATCGCGGATGACGCGCACGTCCACCGCGTGCGGATCGTCCACCAGGTTGCGCGCGATGAATTCGACCAGACCATGCATGTATGTCATGCTCCCGAAGAAGGGACCGCCCGCGCGGGAACACGGAGGGCGGCAATCGCGGCCAGCGAGTATGGCGCTGGAGAGAAACGAGTGACGATTGACGGGTGCCTAGCGAGAGGACGCGGTGGCCGGGTTCGGCGTGCGTTCTGGGCGCGGCAGAACGCCGCTGCGCTGGAGCAGCGAGCGCACGGAATCGGACGGCTGCGCGCCCACAGAGAGCCAGTGCTTGGCGCGCTCGGCATCAATGGTGATGGAGGCGGGATCGGTGCGCGGATTGTACCAACCGATGTTCTCGATGATACGGCCGTCGCGCGGTGAGCGGGCGTCGGCGATGACGACGCGGTAGCTCGCCGCGCCCTTCATGCCCGTGCGCATCAGGCGAATCTTGACCATGAGTAGGCTGTCCCTCCGTATGGCGATGGCGGTCGACGAATGGCGTAGCGGCGTTGTGGTGGCGCTGACGAACGACGTGGGCATGCTGGCTGGCATCTGGCGCCAGGCATGCCCATTGAGCATACCATGCGGTCGGGAGGGTGTCAACGCAATCACTATAGAGTGGCCCCATCCGGTACGTCTTCAGACGTGACCTCTGTTGTTAGGGTGGAGGCAAGGTCACTGACGAAGCATACGGTGCGCCGCAAGCGGAGAACGCCGCGCTGCCCTACGTCCGGCTCTGTATCCAGCGTTGTGAGCCGAGCCACTCGATCTGGCATGCGTGATGCGCGGCAGTGACGCGGGGCGTTGACGACCGGCCGGCCCGCTGCCATACTGCGCATGGGAGGTGCTCGCATGGCAGAGCAAGACGACGCCGCGAACCAGCTCGCGCCAGCCGCTACGGCCCACATGCCCGGCAGCGCGGCGGAAGCCGCCCGCGATGCCGCTAGATTGCTCACCCGGCGCGAGCTGCTGGTCGCCGCCGCCGCCGTCAGCGTCGCCGCCTGCGCGCCCGCCGCCGCGCACGATGTGAAGCGCGCCCCCACGCCCTCTCCTACCCCTTTCTCGCTCGACCGGCCCGCCACCCTCTTCGCCGACGGCACCGTGCCAGACACCCTCGCCCACGCGGCGGCGCCGCGCCTGGCCGGCGTCGCCGGCATCCCACGCGCCACATTGGTTACGGACCACGCCTCACCCGACCTCATCCTCACCTATGGCGCGTTGCCGTCGGGCTATCGCGGCGCCCCGGTTGGCGCGAGCGCCGCCGCCCTCGTCACGCACCTGCGCGTGCCGGTGGATAGTGTCACCCTCCCCCAGGCGCGGGCGCTGCTCTCCGGCGCGACCGGCGACTGGGCAACCGTCGGCGCCCCGTCCAGCCTCGGCGTGCGCGTCTTCGCGCTGGATACACTCCCCACGCCCACCGGCATAGTGCTCGCGGCTCACGCCACGCGCCTGCCCACCCTCGCCGCGCTGCTAGATGCCGTGCGCGCACAGCCCGGCAGCCTCGCGCTGGTTCCCGCCGAGGTCGCGGACTGGTCCGTGCGCAACCTCGGCGTCGCCGGCGTCTACCCCATTCAGGGACGCGACACGGCGCGGGCGGGATCATCGCTGCCGGCGCTCACCCTCACGCTGGGCCTCTCGCGCTCCCTCGCCGCGCGCGGCCTCAAGCCCGCGGATGTCGCCACCGCGCTCGCGCCACTGCTCGCCGCCGCGTCGCCCGCGCTGGACATGCTGGTCGTGGGCGACATCATGCTCGGCCGCGCCGTCAACACCAAGATGGTCGGCTACAACGATTATCTCTACCCCTTCCGCCAGATCAGCGGCGAGTTCCACGGCGCCGACCTGCGCGTGGCGAACCTGGAATGCACCGTCACCGACCTCTACCCCATCCCGACTGATCCCTTCACCTTCACCTTCGTCACGGCCAAACGCGCCGTCGAAGGGCTGGCCTACGCCGGCCTGAGCGCCGTCACCGTCGCCAACAACCACGCCGACGGCCCCGGCCCCGGCCCGCTGCTCGACATGATCACCACGCTGCGTGGCAAAGGGATCGCCGTCTGCGGCGGCGGCAACACGCTCGACGAGGCGCGCGCGCCCGCCATCGTCTCGGCGAAGGGTACGCGCGTCGCCCTGCTCGGCTACGACATGATCCCGCCGCAGGGCGCCTACGCCACCGCCAGCTCACCCGGCCTCGCCCCGGTGGATCTGGAGACGCTGCCCCACGACATCGCCGCCGCCCGCGCCAAAGCCGATCTGGTCATCCCCTACTTTCACTGGGGCATCGAGTACACGAAAGTGCCAACCATAGACCAGCAGCGCACCGCCCGCGCCGCCATAGACGCCGGGGCGGACATGGTGCTAGGCAATCATCCCCACTGGGTGCAGGGCATCGAATCCTACAAGGGGCGCCTGATCGTCTACTCGTTCGGCAACTTCGTCTTCGATCAGGACTGGTCCCGCCCCACGCGCGAGGGCGTCATGATCCACCTCTACTGGCGCGGCACGACACTCGCCGGCATCCGCATCGTCCCCGTGCTGGACGAGAACCGCTGCCAGCCGCGCATCCTCGCTCCCGCCGAGTCGGTAGACATCTTCGACCGCATGTGGTCCGGCACCGATCTGCTCGCCGCCGGTCAGTACGGCCCGGAGCCGGAAGGCTGATACGGTATCTGGATCGGTTGCTGGTGTCCCGCGCTCGCGACACCAGTGGAGTTTGACAAAGAGATGCGGGCAGATCACCCACTCTCTCCAGTCCGCGACGGCGCAATACCGTTCAAATAAGGAGAAGCGGCCGAGCATGGTTCGACTCGTCGCCGGCGGAATCGCCCGCCATCCGGCGACTGCGCACGCGGCATCTCTCGTCCCGAAACGTCGGGAATCGCGGAAGAG
>JAICVS010000150.1 GCA_025935195.1 Ktedonobacterales bacterium | reverse complement strand
CACCACCGGCAACAACACCTTCGATGGCACTGGCGACCGTGGCGGTTCGCTCGTCCACGTGCAGGGCTATCCCGCCGTCCCTGGCTGGGATCCCATCACCGGCCTCGGCAGCCCAGACGCTGCCAAACTGATACCCGATCTCATCACCGCCGCTGGTGGCTCGTGACACCGCGCCCGCGCCCAGGGTCGGGGCCGCGTCCCACCAGCTCCCACACGCATTCCTCGGAGGCGCCGCTATGCCCAGCCTGACCCTCTACCCCGCGATTGACCTGCTCGACGGCCGCTGCGTGCGGCTGCTCCAGGGTGATGTCGCGGGCGCCGAGGTCTTTGACGACGATCCGGTTGCCGTTGCGCGCCGCTGGCGCGAGGCCGGCGCGGAGTGGCTGCACATTGTGGACCTGGACGGCGCGCTGGCCGGAGAGCCGCGGCAGTTGGGCATCGTGCGCGCCATCGTGGATTCTACTGGGCTGCCGGTGCAAGTGGGTGGTGGGCTGCGCGGCGAGGCCTCCGTCGAAGCGGCGCTGGCGACCGGCGCCGCGCGTGTGGTGCTCGACACCGCCGCCCTGGCCGACACGGCACTCCTGGGCCACTGCCTGGAACGCTGGAATGAGCGCGTCGCCGTCTCAGTGGACTCGCGCGGCGGCCGCGTGACGGCGGCGGGCTGGCTGGAGATGGCTGGCGTGAGCGCCGCGGATGTCGCCGTGTACCTAGCAGGCTCCGGCGTGCGCACGCTCCTCTTCACCAACCTCGCGCCCGACGGCACACTCACCGGCGTGGATACCGCCATGCCGCGGGAGCTCCGCCCGTCCCTGCCCGACACGCGCCTGATCGCGGCGGGTGGCATCGCCTCGCTCGACGACCTGCGCGCGCTCGCCCGCGCCGGCCTGGATGGCGCCGTGCTGGGCCGCGCCCTCTACGAAGGCACGCTCAGCCTCACCGAGGCTCTGCGTGCCGCGCGGGAGGTCGCCCCCGAAACGCCAGATGCGGGCGAAGCGGCGAACGCGCCGGCTACGACGGATACCGCGGAAGCTCCCTGACCTGTGCATGGTGGCAGGATGGTGATACCCGTGGATGAGCGGCGGTCGGCGGGCAATGGAGAGCCATTGCCCGACCCGGATCTGGAGATCGGCGACCTGCGGCCGGCGGGGGAGCGCCGCCCGCGCGGGCGGCTCTGGTCCGCGCGGGCGCTCGCCGGACGGCGCCTGACGCGGTGGCAGCGGCTTTGGCGGGCGTTCACCGTCATCGCGGCGGTCACAGGTGTGCTTGCGGCCCTCGCGCTGAGTGGGCGCTTCGACGTGGCCGCGCTGGTCACACGAGTGGAGCGTCCGGCCGCACTGGTAACGGGGCCGGTCGTCGCGCCGCGAGACGGCCTGAGTTGCCTGCGCGAGGTGGCGTGGGCGCCGGACGCGCGGCGATTGGCGGCGCTGGGCGTGGCGAACACCTGCCCCGTCAGCCGCTACGAGCCGGCAGTGGTGAACGTTTACGACGTGGCGGCGGACCGGCTCGTCTCGCGCTGGCGGCCGGACACCGCCATCTTCGCCGCGCTGAGATTGCCCAGGCCGGCCGCCGGGCAGGTCGGCCCCGTCCTCTACCAGCATGTGCTGCTCTGGTCGCGCGATGGGCGAACGCTGGCCCTCACCTTCTTCGCCGAGATTTCGATCGAGCCGCGCATCCTCAGCTACGATGGCGTGGCGTTGCTGGACGTGGCGACGGGGCGCGAGCGCGTGCTGCTGAACCGCGAGGGTGGGCGCGGCTTCGGGCAAATCGTGCTCGAATGGGACGTGGCGGCGGGCGCTCCAGCTGTGCTGCCGTACGAGCTGCCGCCGGCTGGGCCGCTCTTCAACCTGGCGGCTGCGCCCGCCTACACCTGGGGTGGCGACGGGCGGCTCGTGCCGGACGCAGCGGCGGCCGGGGATGCGCGCTCGGCAACGGCGCCCATCGGCAACCCGAACGGCGACGCCGTCGTGACGCAGTGGCAGCCGGGGATCGTGAGCCTGGTCACACCAGCGGCGAGTGGGACGGGCCGGCCGGTGGGTGTCTCCACCTGGAGCGCAACGTTCGCCGCGTGGTCGCCGGATGGGCGCTACCTGATTGATGGCGTGACGACGGGCGGGCGGCTGGAGCTGGCGGGCCGGCCCACACCGAGCGCCGCGACGCTGGATGCGCTCCAGATCAGCCGTTTCCCGGTGCTGGCGCCGCGCGATGTGGCAATGACACGAGCGCTGGAAGCGTTGGGAGCCGCGACCGAAGCGGGGCAGACGCTCTGGCTGGCGTGGCGGCCCGATGGCAGGGTGCTGGCGGCTTCGCCCGATGGCGATGACGTGACCTTCTACGAGACGGCGAGCGGGCGCGTGCTGGGGCGGGTGCGGACGGCGGCGGCCGACGGGCTGGAAGGCGGGCTGCCGGGCGGGGCGATGCGCTGGTCGCCCGATGGGAACTGGCTGGTCGTGCGCAACGGGGTGGTTGTGCGGGTGGATAAGCTGGCAGGTTAAGAAAGCGAGCAGTGTCATGGGGTTGGCTCCATGTCGGGCGACTCGCGACGCTGCAAGGCGTGCCACCAGTGGAAGGCGGCCCAGCCGCGCCAGCCGGCCCAGGCATCCGCATAGGTGCGCACCTCGGCCTCGCTGGCCTTGCGGCCCAGGCCATACCAGCGGCCGATGATGGCGCGCAGGCCGACGTCGGCGGCGGGGATGCTGTCGCGGTCGCCCAGGCCGCGCATGAGCAGATACTCGGCGGTCCAGCGGCCGATGCCGTGGAAGCGGGTGAGGGCGGCGATGGCCTCGTCGCGCGGCAGGGCGCGGATGCGCGCGAAGTCCAGCGCGCCGTCGCGGACGGCGGCGGCAAGCGAGGTGACATATGCTGCCTTCTGGCGGCTGAACTGATGGACACGCAGCGAGTCCGGGTCGAGCGCGGCGAGCGTGGCGGGATCGGGGAAGAGCGGGTAGTCCGTGCCGTCAATCGTGAGCGTGCGGCCGGCGAGGGCGACCAGGCGCAGCTTGAGCGTGCGCGCGAAGGTGATGGTGATCTGCTGACCGAGCACGGCCCAGATCAGCGCCTCGAACGGGTCGGCGATCAGCACGGGGCGGAGGCCGGGGTGACGCATGATCAGGCCGCCGAAGACGGGATCGCGCGCGGCCAGGGCGAGGAAGGGCGCGGGGTCGGTCTCCAGCGCGAAGACGCGGGTGACGAGGGCGCGGGCGGCGGTTGCGGTGGCGGCGTCGAGATCGCCGCCAGCGAGGCTGAGGGCGAGCCGGGGAGATGCGACCGTACCGGTGGAGTGGACGGTGAGCAGCAGGTCGCGGCCAGCGAGGCGCAGCGCCTTGCGGTAGGAATGGTCGTCCTCACCGATGCGTTCGAGCACAGCGGAGGGCGAGGCACACAGGTAGTCCAGCGCGGCGGCGAAATCGAAGGGCGCGGTGGGGCGCAACTCGCCGATCTCGGCGATCTGGATCGCATCGGCAGCGGTGGTTGCGGCGATCCTCGGCTGCTCCATGATCAGGCTCCCAGCGCCGGGCGGCAGACGTTGCAGGGGCGATAGCCGGCGGCGCGGGCCTCGGCCTCTGAGGCAAAATGCTGGATGTGGGCGGCGGAGATGCGGTGGGCGTGACCACAGGTGGGAAAGCAGAAGATGTGGGTGGTGTCGCTGCCGTAGTAGCGGATGCCGGCGCGGGCCAGCTCCTCCAGCACGTCCGGCGCGGCGCCCTCAGCGGCGAGGATGGCGCGCTTGATCTGATCGCCGCCCATGCTATAGCGGCCGAGCGTGCCGTCGCTGAGGACGACACGATGGCAGGGGATGAAGATCGGGATGGGATTGTGGGCAAGCGCGGTGCCGACGGCGCGCACCGCCCTGGGGCGACCGATCTCGCGCGCGATCCAGGCGTACGGACGGACCTCGCCGCGTGGAATCTCCAGGGCTTTGAGCAGGACGGCCTGCTCGAACTCGGAGAGGCCGCGCAGATCGAAGCGCAGGACAGGCTTCCCCTCGCCGCGCAGCGAGCGCTCCAGCGCGGCGACGAGGCGCGCGGGCGGTTCAGTTGCCGGGTGGACGGCGCGGCCGAGCAGGGCATGCGCGGCCCGCTCGAAGTCGGCCGCCGACTCACCGCGCATGACGGCGGAGAGGCCGCGGTCGTTGAAGGCGACGAAAATCTGGCCGACGGGCGTCCTCAGCGAGAAGTAGCGGTCGGCGGCATCCAGCCCTAGCTCGCCCAGGACGGCGGAGAGCAGCGCGGCGGGGGCGTCCACGTCGGCGAGGGCGCGCAGCCGGCCCAGCAACGCGCGGACCTCGGCCAGGGACGCATCGGGGGGTGTGGCGGGGGCGCGGGGGGTGCGGGGGGTGCGGGGGGTGCGGTTGGTCGTCGTCATAGCAATGCCTCGACTTTCGCCTCTTCGCGGTTATGTGCTTCCAGAGAGGCGCGAAGGAGTTTGGCGCCGCGGTGGACGTGGGCCTTGACGGTGCCGACGGGGGCATCTAGCAGAGTGGCGATCTCGGCGTAGCCTAGGCCCTCGACATGGCGCAGCACGAGCGCGACACGCAGGTGGGGCGGGAGGGCGGCGATCAGCGCGGCCAGCTCGCGCTCGGTCTCGCTGGCGATCAACGTCTGCTCCGGGCGAGTGCGCGGGTCGCCATCCTCGATGCGGAAGGCGGGGCCGTCGCCGTCGTCCAGCTCCAGCGGGGAGGTGGGCACACGGCGGACGCGCACGCGATTGTGAAAGACATTGAGGGCGATGCGGTAGAGCCAGGCGCGCAGGGCGAGCGCGCGAATCTGGTCGTTGCCGTAGCCGGCGAGCGCGCGATAGGCGCGGACGAAGGTGTCCTGGGCAATCTCCTCGGCGTCTTGCGGGCTGGCGGAGAGGCGCAGGGCGAGGCCGTAGACGCGACGCTGGTACGCACCTACCAGCGGCTCGAAGCCGGCGTCGCGGTTGGATGCCAGCGCCGCCAGCAGCTTCACGTCGTCGTCGCATGTCACGTGATGCGTCCTCATGCGTCCTCCTTCGACGATTCTATGAGAGAGAACACGCGCTGGAGCGAAAGAGTTGCGGTCGAGTGCGGTCGGGCGCAGGCGATGCGCCCCTACGGGTGGGCGGATTTGGCGTGGGCGAAGGTCGGGGAAGCGGCCGTCGCCGTGGCGGCAGCGGCGGGGATGACGGGAACGATGGTGACGAGGTTGCTGTGGAAGGTGCTCTGACCGGCGAGGTCGGCCAGCGCGTCGGAGGTGGTCCAGTTGACGTTGCGGCCGTCGGGGGAGAGCCGCTGCCAGCGGCCCTTGGGGGCGACGGTGACGCCGGGCGCGACGTTGGCGGTGACGACGGCGCGCAGGCGGCAGGAGCCGCGGGCGCTGGTCAGCTCCACCTCGCCGCCGCTGTGAATGCCGCGCGCGGCGGCGTCCAGGGGGTGAATCTCGACGTAGGGTGCGCCCTCTTTGGCGGCGAGGCTGGGCTGGTTCGCCATGCTGCTGGAGACGAAGTGGTGGGCGGCGGCGGAGATGAGGATCAACTTGCCCTCCCTGCTCATTTCCTTCCCAGGGGAGGCGGCGTAGTGGTCGGCGAACTCGGCGGGTGGGGTGTAGTCGGGGAGCGGATCGAGGCCGCGCGAGGCCATGACGGCGGAGCGCAGCTCGACCTTGCCGGTGGGGGTGGGGAAGCGCAGGTCGGCGACGGGAACGTGGCGCGCGGGCGGGATGTTGAGCGGGACGGTGCCTTCGGCCTGGAGGCGCTCCAGGGTGATGCCGTCGAGCAGCGGGTTGGTGGCGCGGGTGGCGTCGAGGACTTCGGCGATGACCGCTTCGGCCTCTTGATGCAGCCAAGGCTCATCGTAGCCCATCGCGCTGGCGAGCAGGCGCATCACGTCCCAGTTCGACTTCGCCTCGCCGAGCGGCGGAATGGCAGGGGTGTTGTACTGGAGGTTGCGGTGGCCGTAGGGCTTGTGGAGGTCCACGTGCTCAAGCTGGCTGGTGGCGGGCAGGACGATATCGGCATAGCGGGCAGTGTCGGTGAGGAAGAGGTCGTGGACGACGGTGAAGAGGTCGTCGCGCTGGAGGCCGCGGATGGTGCGCGTAGCGTTGGGGGAGGAGGTGACGGGGTTGGCGCAGAAGACGTAGAGCGATTGGATGGGTGGATCGGCGACCTCGCCGGTGAGGGCGGCGCCGAGGCGGTTCATGTTGACGATGCGCGGGGTGGGCGGGCACTCGCTCGCATGGCCGAGGGCGGGCAGATCCCAGCGGACGTAATCGCTAGTGGAGTAGGCGAGGCCACCGCCGAGGACGCCGATCTGGCCCGTGACGGCGGGAAGGCAGGCGAGGGCGCGGGCGGTCTGGCCGCCGTTGCCGTGGCGCTGCACGCCGTCGGCGAACTTGAGCAGGGCCGGTTTGGTTGTGCCGTAGCGATGGGCGAGCGCCTCGATAGTCGCCGCCGGGACGCCGGTGAGGGCGGCGACACGCTCCGGCGGGTAGGCGGCGGCGCGGGCGCGCAGGTCGTGCCAGTCAACGGTGTTGGCGGCGAGCCAGGCTTCGTCGTGGAGGCCGTCACGGAAGAGGATGTGCATCAGGCCGAGGGCGAGGGCGGCGTCGGTGGCGGGCCAGGGCTGGATGTGCTCGTCGGCGGAGCGGGCGGTGAGGGTGCGGCGCGGGTCTATGACGACGAGGTACGCGCCGTTGCGTTGGGCGGCGCGCAGCAAGGGCATGAGGTGCGGGCCGGTGCTGGCGGGGTTGTGGCCCCAGAGGATGATCAGGCGGCTGTGGAGCAGGTCGGCGGGGTCGGGGGCGAGGCGGGCGCCGTACGTGGCTTGCACGGCGGCTTCGGCGGCGGCGCCACAGATGGCGCGTTCGAGGCCGCTGGCGCCCAGGCGGTTCCAGAGGCGGTGATTGCAGACGCCGAGCTGGAGCAGGCCGAGCGTGCCGCTGTACGAGTAGGGGAGGATGGTGGCGCCGCCATGCTCGGCGATGATGGCCTGCCAGCGGGTGGCGATCTCGCCGATGGCGTCGTCCCAGGAGATGCGCTGCCACTGGTCGGAGCCTTTGGGACCGACGCGGCGCAGCGGATGGCGCAGGCGGTCGGGGGAGTAGACACGGTCGAGATAGGGGCGGACCTTGGCGCAGAGCCAGCCCTGGGTGATGGGATGATCCGGGTCGGCGGTGAAGGAGACGGCGCGACCGTCGCGCACCTCGGTGAGCGTGGCGCAGGTGTCGGGGCAGTCATGCGGGCAGGCGCCGCGGACGAGGAGAGACGGAGATTGAACCGCAGAGGACACAGAGGACACGGAGGCAGAGGGAGAGTTCAACACGGAGGGAACGGAGGACACAGAGGACACAGAGGAGGAAGAGAGAGGGAGGGTGTTGTTTGTGCCGGTGGTTGCCGATGGTGGGACGGGTGAGTTGGCGGAGTTGTGGGAGCGCATGATGGGGCCTCTTTCGTGGGATGGCGGGCGGCTAGCGGCTAACCGAGGCATGGTACACGCGGCGGGACGCGCGGCACAAGGGCCGGTTGCGCGGGGCGGCGGCGGGCCAAGGGCTTGTGGCGGCGAGCATCGCGGCAGGACGCGAGCAGGGCTGAGATGTTGGTGTGGGCAGGTTCCCGGCATGAGGGCGGGGATGATCTCGATGGGGAAGATGGGGGATGGAGCAAGCCGCCTGGCATACATGCCAGGGGTAATCCCGGTGGGGAAGACGGGAGATACGGCAGACTACCTGGCATACATGCCAGGGGTAATCCTATGTGGCAAAGTTGACTGGGATGGTCAACATTGCCGTTTTTGCCGCTTTTTGGTGTGTGGATGCGGAGAGATCGGGGATTCATGGGAGGTTGGAGCGTGTGAGAGTGCCAGATCGCGGCAAAAGTGGCAAGGCGGGTGGCAAGGGAAGTGGCAACAACGGCAAAGGATGTGGCAACAACGGCAAGATTTGTGGCAATCGCGGCAATGGGAGTGGGCATACATTTGCCGCTTCGCCGGCAGAAGGACTGGTCGAACAATTCCGATAGGCTCATTGCGCTCACCTCTATCTCTCTGCCCGTTCGCCAGGTCCGTTTGCCCGGCCGCTGATGGGAGCGGCGGCGGGCGCATCGCACACGGAAAGAACTTTTATTCGAGTAGTATAGCACATGATGGCGGGGTGGTGGGGTGTGGCGATACACGGGCATGGGTGGTCGTGGCCGCTGGGGTTTGTGAGTATGACTGACAGTCAGTCACCGTCTATGTGCCGCGGAACTGTGCTACAATGGCGCTACAAGGTACCAGAAGCGATAACAGTCGCTAGAATTGCAAAAATCGCAAAGGTGATATGCGATGGCAACCAACATTGAGGCGCTGGTGGATCAGGCGATGGCAGTGCGGCGCCGGCTGGAGGAGCGCGGCGCGGCGGAGGATGCGCAGGTCGTCGAGCGGCTCGTGCAAGAGTTGACGACTGCCCGCCCGAAGGCGGAGCGACCGTACTACACCGTCGCGGAGGTGGCGGAGCTTATCGGCGTGAGCGGCCAAACCGTGAAGAACTGGATCAGCCGTGGACTGGTCAAGGGCTACCGGCTGGGGGGGCGGATCGTGATTCCGCGGTCTGAGCTTGACGAGTATCGTTCGATGGCTGAGGCGTCAAAGGGCATCGAGCCGCTGCCCAGCCGCGAGGAAATCGTTGATGCGGTCCGCGAAGGTCGCCGCCGCTTCCTCTGGCCGATGGAGCCTCAGGAGAAGGATTCGTAAATCAGGTATCTGTCACGCGTGCTGGCCGCGCAACGGCAGAGCGGCTATAATGCGGAGGCAGTTGCGGGCGCGTGCAACCCTGCCGGCCCATTGTGAGTAGAGAGAGCATGGGATCGCGGCGGGCCGGGCGGGGCCGGCTGGCACGAGAGGCGGACGGACAGCGATGGAACAGATCACGGACGCGCGCACGCTGGTGGATCAGGGCGAGGCGCTGCTGCTGAAGGGCGAGGTCACGCAGGCGGCGGCGGAGTTCAATCGCGCGGCGCAGCTCGAACCGTCGCTCGCGGGCGCGCACCTGGGCATCGCGGAGGCCAACCTCGCGCTTGGGGCGTTCGGCATCGTCTATGCCGCGTGCCGCCAGGTGCAGCAGCTTGCCGCCGACAGCGGCGATGGGGCGCTGGCCCGCGCCATCCTCTCCGTGCTCGACCATCGCTACGACGTGGCGCTGCGCGATCTGGAGCTGGTGGAGAGCCTGCAGCCGGGACGCGCCTACGCGCACGCGCTGCGCGCCTATTGTTTCCGCCGCCTGGGCAATAGCTACGACGCCAATCTCGCGGAATCCAAGGCGGCGCGTCTCTCCGGCTCGCGCGAGCTGGGCAAGCTCTTCCCGCCCGCGCCCGACACAGCGGCGCTGATCCCGCCTCCGCCCGCTCCCACGGCGAACGGCGGCAATGGCACCAATGGCGCGTATGGCCCGCGCGGCCCGAACGCGCCCTATACCAGCCCGCGCCCGTGGAACGAGCGCTCCAACATCGAGCGGCGCATGGTGCAGGCGCGCTTTCTCACGCGCGGCACGACGATTGTCACCAATGCGCTGCTGGCGATCAACATCGCCGTGTTCGCCATCGGCTTCCTGGATCCACGGCTCGACTTTTCGATAAAGCAGGCGGGATTGTTGCAGGGCGATCTCATCGCCCACGATCCCATTCAGGCCTATCGCCTTTTCACGGCGATGTTCCTGCACCAGAATTTGATCCACATCGGATCAAACATGTTATCGCTCTACTTCGTCGGCCCCATCACGGAGCGTCTCTTCGGCTCTGGGCGCTTCGCGGTGATTTACTTCGTGTCCGGCCTGCTGGGCAACATCGCCTTCGCCGTGCTGTTGCCGCAGTCTCCCGCGATAGGCGCATCGGGCGCGATCTTTGGCATCTTCGGCGCGTTTGGCGCGTATATCTTGATGCGTCGGCGCCAGTTAGGTCCGGCCGGGGGCAACCTCATCGGTCAATGGGTATTCTTCCTGATCCTGAATATCGCGCTCTCGTTCACTCCTGGCATCGCTGGATACGCGCACTTTGGCGGCGTGATCGCCGGTTTCGTGCTTGGCGCGATCTTCACGGCGACCGCTAGCGGCCGGAGCAGGCTGTTTTAGCGCGTGCAACGCCCTCGGCCATAAATGGCCGGAGTACGGCGGACGGGGCATGAATGCCAGGGGAATTCCGCTGGGCGAGAGTCGTGGTAGGGGACGCATCCCGGCATGAATGCCGGGGGTAATCCCCGTGGCGAGCCGGGCGTGGCAATGACAACAACCCAGGACAAACCAGTATGACGGTACTTTGTTGAAGATGTGGTAGGGTAAGGGGACGAGCGAAAGGAGGTAGCGCATGGCAGCGCCGCAGGCATCGCCCGCTGTGCCGGTGCCGTTGGAGCAGTATGCCCAGGCCTACGACGACCTCTTCCACACCCGGAT
>JAICVS010000203.1 GCA_025935195.1 Ktedonobacterales bacterium | reverse complement strand
AAGGCGAGGGGGAGCCAGAGCGGGCGGGTTAGGGGGCGATCAGGCTGGCGAGCGCGAGGGCGGCGCAGCCCAGCAGCAGCAGGCCGGAGACGAGGTTGACGGCGCGCATGGCGCGCGCGGTGAAGCGCGCGCGCAGCAGCCCCACGCCGCCGCTCAGGATCAGCCACCAGAGCGCCGATCCCAGGAAGACGCCGAGCACGAGCAGAGCGGCGCCTGTATGTCCCGCCGTTCCCGCGCGTCCCGTCGTTCCCGCCAGCCCCAGCCCGGCGAAGATCGCGGCGAACGTGAGGATGGTCGCTGGGTTCGTCAGCGTCAGCGCGAGCGTCGAGATGTAGGCGCCCGCGAGGCCACGATGCGCGACTGGAGCCGTCTGAGCCGGTCGTGTGGCGGGACGGCGCAGCAGGATGCGCAGCCCCAGGTAGCAGAGGAATAGGCCGCCGATCAGCCGCACCCAGACGCGCTGGCCGGACAGCAAATCCGCGACGACCGTCAGGCCAAACGCGGCTGTCGCACCGTAGAAGGCGTCCGCGGTGGCCGCGCCCAATCCAGACACGAAGCCGATCAGCCGTCCATCGGCCAGCGTGCGGCGGATGCACAGCACGCCGATCGGCCCGACGGGGGCAGCGATGGCGAAGCCCAGCGCCAGCCCGCGTATCAGCAGCTCCATCGTCCCGCTCCTTTGCCGCTGTTTCCCGTTATCGCCGGTTTCGGACACAACAAACGCCCGCCGGACCATCTTCGGTCTGGCGGGCGTGTCTCCAGTTGACGACCGCATGAGGACACGCGCGGCTATCCAGACCTCCGGTCCGGCTGCTGCTGGCCGCGCTGCTGGGAGGTGCGCGTATGCGGTGTCATCATCATCTCATGATCTCTTGCGATGCGTATGTGTAGATGCCGCCAATCATTATATACCGAATGACCACTCGGCAGCGCCTTGCCGCAAAGTGTCTATCTCCACGGTTTCAAGGATGTGATCGGGAGCTGTGTTACATGGCGACGTGTGCATGCAGGTGCGGCAAAGCCCAGCGGACATGAGGGGTCGTAGCAAGAGAGCTACTAAGACGTACTAACGTTGCCATCACGTTGGATGTTTACAGGAACACAACGCCGCAGACACCACAGGGGAGTTACGTCCGGTATTGATTCGGTGTCGAGACCCGCACCTACACCGCTACGCGCATGAGGCCCCTCCTGTCTCTCCCGCACTTCCTGGTCCGCTTGACTCGGTCGAGGGAGCGCTGGCGGTTGGCCCCAGATCAGCAGGCGCTGGTAGGCCCGGTTCCCGGTCCCCGGTCCCAGCGCGGTTGCCCGTCCGGAGTCGCGACGAGCGCCCGGTGGGGATGCCACTGATGTTTCATCCTGTATTTCATCCTGTCCTCCGCGGCGAGTGGATTCACTCGGAGAACAGGGGAGACAGGGGCGCTGGACAGCCGTATGCTGCTGCCACACCGCATAGCGTGCCCAGCTCAAGTGCAACCGAGTAGACCGCGTAAGGCAGCACTTGTCATTTGTGAGCAGACCATTGACATCACCTCCGTGCGCCGCCAGCGCGAGTTTGTCTATCTGGCGGTGCTCATGGATGTCTCCATCCGGGCCATGCGCGGCTGGGAGCTCTCGCGGCATCTGGATCAGGCGCTCACGCTTGTCGCTTTGGAGCGGGCGCTGACGGCGGGACACCAGCCGGGTATCCACCACTCCGACCAGGGCGTGCAGTACGCCGCGACTGCCTATGTGGCGCGCCTGAATCAAATCGGCGCGCACATCAGCATGGCGGAGCAGGGTGAGCCGCGTCAGAACGGCTATGCCGAGCGACTCATGCCGACGATCAAAGAGGAGGAGGTGGCGCTGACCGAATACCGTAACTTCGCCGACGCCGACGCGCAGATCGGGCGCTTGCTGGACGATGTCTACCAGCACACGCGCATCCACTCGGCGCTGGGCTACCTGACCCCGGCAGAGTTCGAGGCAGCCTATCATGCTCGCCTGCTCCCGCCGGTCGCTATCCCCTACCAGGGGACTTTTAAGTGTCCAAGTTTAGGGGCGCAGTTCAGCCTGATCCGCATCCGACCATGCGATGGTCATCGAATACTTCATGGCGGCTGCCTCCGGCGCGCGTCGTACCGGTTCCACAGCCCTCGTGGTGATTCTGATGGATCACGTGTACCCACTCGATGCGCTGCCTCCAATGTATACGCTCCACGATGCTCGTGCGATCTTCCCCCATCCGTGCTCGCCCTTCGCCACGACCCCTTGCCCGGCTGCCCCTTCCCTCTCAGGGAAGATAGTTGGGGGTTAGGTTCTCCTTGACGCCCCGCCCCACTCATGATAAATTAGTTCTATTCACGCGGCGCCACCCCGCGCCGCCAGCACCTTAACAATCGCATAACGAGACGAACACGCCGCTCTCGCCCGTTCGCGGCTCTTTCGAGTGCGGCCGCATGGACGCGGCCGGCATCCCTCGCACCGTTGCCGTTTTTGCCGCTCACGTTGCCATCCGTTGCCGTTTCTTGCCGCTTTTGCCACCCAGAACACCAAACGTCACGTTGCCGATCCCGGCAAACCCGCTTGAATTCAGCGTCCGAGAGGAGATCACACCTGACACACCATCAAAAAGCGGCAAAAACGGCAATGGTGATCGCGCCAGTCAACTTTGCCGTGGGGAATGCGTCGCGCCAGCGGGTGATGCGGAAATGGCTCCGTTTTTGCTTCTCCTCCCCGGCAGAGGAAGGTGATAGTGCCATGGGGAACTCGACGTGAAACTCTACTGTTTGTGCGGGCGACCCCTCTTCGTCGCCGTCAAAGGGACCGGCAAAGAGCGTGTGCTGCTCGTCTACGACGGCCATGACAGCCCAGCCGGCGAGCCGATCACCGTCTGCCCAGGCTGCGGCGAGCGCGTGGAAACGACGGAACTCTACGAGGTAGCGCCCGTGACCACCAAATGGGTGCGCGATGAGCACCTGCGCTGGTAGCGCGCCCACTAGCGCCCCCGCCTGGATCACCTCGGAACCGGGACGAGCAAGCGCGCGGAAACCCACCGCGCGCCGCGCTCGCCGGTCTCATCAGCGTGGCAGATGCGGCCGCGCAACGCGCCCGCACAGGATCATCCATCGCTCTCCGCACACGTTTGGCCGTCGTCGTCGCGTCCGTCGCGCGGCCCCCAACTTGCGAGAATGCCGGGCGGCGCGATGAGAGAGCAACCCAATGGGGAGGGCTGCCGCCGCCATCGCGTGAAGGCGAGTCAGCCCGTGATGACCGCGGACGTCGGCACCGCTCGCGCCGTCTTGATCGTGGACGACGACGAGGATATTCGCATCGCGATTCACGCCATCCTGGAAGATGAAGGGTATGGCGTGCTGGAGGCGCCGGACGGGCTGGCCGCGCTCGATATGCTGCGGAGCGCGCCGCATCCACTGGTCGTCCTCACCAACCACAACATGCCCCGCCTCGACGGTCCCGGCCTCATCAGCTTCGTCCTCGAAGACCCCGTCCTGCGCAGCCGCCACGCCTACATCTACATGACCGCCGCCAGCCGCGTCATCTCGCCCGCCTTCGCCCGCCAGCTCGATGCGTTGCACGTGCCGGTGCTGCGCAAACCCTTCGACCTCGATCGGCTCGTCGCCCTGATCGGCGAGGCCTCGGCGCGGCTGGCGGAGCGGTGAGGACGTACGGCCCTCACCCAGTGCGACCTGGCTCCCTCTCTCCTCGCGAGGAGTGGGGTTGAGGGGTGAGGCCTCCCAGCCGGCCAGCGTAGAACCCCGGCTAGACGCGGATGCCTTTCTCCGCCATCCGTTGGCGATAGGCCTCCCAGGGGAACGGCGGCAGGTCCGCATCGCCGTCCGCATCTTCGTCGTAGCGCGGGATGTAAAACAGCGCGCGGCCGGGCACCGCGCCAGCGTTCAGGCGATCCACCACGTCTACCAGATCGTCCATCTCATTGAAGGGGCAGGCGCAGACGGCGCGCTCCGGCCGCTGGATGCGCAGCAGCATCACCGCGCGCTCCATCTGGTCGCGCGTCTCGGCCGGCTCCCCTAGCGGCATCCATGCGTTAAGCGCATCGCTGTAGAGCAGCACCTGCCAGCCCATCAGCCTCTCCTTCGCCGCGTCTCCGTCGCGTATCTGATCTCACGCGGTCAATACGTCGCACGGTTACATAGGCCCCACGCCCGCCGCGCGTGCCGCCCGCGATCTCAGATGTAGCAAGCGCCATGCCGCGCATGCGCTGTATGTCGCACGCCTGCCATATAGCCGGGACGTATGCTACAGTTCGTGGTGCGGGCCGGCCCGCCTTGCATCCGCGCCGCTATCCCGCCGGACTATCCCGCCGGACTCGCAGGAGCGCCTATGCTCACTCGTACCTTCATTGCCGTGGAACTGCCCGGCGTCGCCCGCGCCGCCCTCCAGGCGCACATCGCCCGCCTGAGCCGCGCGCTGCCGCGCGTGCGCTTCCAGCCGCCCGACAGCCTGCACCTCACACTGGCTTTCCTGGGTGAGCTGGACGATGAGCAATTGGCCACCGCGACCCAGGCCGCCGTCGCCGCCGCACCCGCCGTGTCGCCGTTCACCCTCACGGTCGCGGGCCTGGGCGTCTTCGGCCCGCCGTCTGCCCCGCGCGTGCTCTGGTGCGGTGTCGGTGGCGACGTTCCCGCCCTGCTGCGCCTCCAGGCCGCGCTCGCGGACCAGCTCGACGCGGCCGGCTTCCCGCGCGAGCAGCGCCCTTTCGCGCCACATCTCACGCTCGCCCGCTTCAAGCAGCCGCTCGATCCCGCCGCGCTGCAACGCCTGTTGGGCATCCTCGCGAACCCATCTGTGGCAAAGACCCCATTCGCCGTGGACAGCCTCAGCGTGATGCAGAGTGAGCTGCTGCGCCCCGCCGCCCGCTACACCCGCCTGCGCGCCTGCCCGCTCGGCGCCCGCTCGTGACCGCGCGCCAGCTATCACCGGCCGCGATCCGTCCATCCCGCGCGAGACGGCGCGATAGGATACAATGGGGCATGTGCCACGCGCGGTTCAGGCCGCCGGCACGGGAGGGAGAACAGTGATGGCAGCCGAGATCTCATTCGATATCGTTTCGCAGTACGACGAGCAGGAGCTTGTCAACGCCCTCGATCAGACGCGCCGCGAGGTCACCACCCGCTTCGATCTCAAGGACACCAAGACGGAGATCACCCACGACAAGAAGGGCATCACCATCACCACGGCCAGCGAGTTCACTCTCAAGCAGGTGCGCGATGTCCTCGACACCAAACTGGTCCGCCGCGGCCTCGATCTCAAAATCCTCAAGCCGGACGAGGTCCAGCAGGCGGCAGGCTCGCGCGTGCGCCAGCAGATCGAGCTGCAACAGGGCGTCTCGCAGGATCTCGCCCGCGAGATCACCAAGCTCATTCGCGACAAGTTCCCCAAGGTGCGCACGCAGATCCAGGGCGACGCGATCCGCGTCTTCGGCAAGAGCCGCGACGATCTGCAAGCCATCATCGCCGCGCTCAAGGCGCGTGATGTCCCTGTGCCGCTGCAATTCACCAACTACCGCTGAGCGGGCCGTGCCCCGCGCCCAGCGAGCATGCGCGATCCCTGGCGCATTCGTTCCGCCATGCGCGCATGCCGTGCGCTTGCGGCCTATGCTATACTGGCGCCGTGCGGTCGGTATCCCCGCCGTGTCCCCCGCGCGCCGGAAGACCGGCAGCGAGTCCCCTCACCATCGCCCATAATTCCTGCCAAATGTGACACCGCGCGCGTGATCGCGTATCCTTCGGTCTGATGCATCAGGATCGGTCCGCCGGCAGAGGGGGCGACATGCCGGCGCGATCCAGGCGTCAGGCGGCGCGACGGCGCCGGCAGCGGTCGAATCGGGAGCAAAAGCATGAGCAGAATGGGATCGTCGGACGACTGGGGCGACCCCAGAGATGGAAATGGCCCTCGTTCCGGCCGCGGCGACCCCTATGGGTATGATGAGGGGTACGACGAGGACTATGGCGGCGGTGGTGGTGGCGGACGGCGCCGCGACGATGGCCGCGGGCGCGTGCGCCTCAACAGCAACCAGATCACCCAGGCCCTACGCGACGCGCAGCAGGCCCAGCAGGACGGCCTGCTCGACGACGCCATCCAGATCTGCGAGGAGCTGCTCGAAGGCGGCGTGGAGCGCGCCGACGTGCGCTACTTCCTCGGCTGGCTCTATCAGGAGGCCGACCGCTGGGACGAGGCCGCCGCGCAGTTCGAGCTGCTGCTCAACGACCCCGATTACTCGCTCTCGTGCTTCTACGCGCTCGGCCAGTGCGCCCGCGCGCAAGGCAACCTCGAAGACGCCGCCCACTACTTCGATGAAGCGGTGGACCGCGTCAATCTGGATGCGCTGACGCGCGAGGAATCCGATCAGCTTTTGCAGCTCTGCCAGGAGGCCGCCGAGGCCCACCGCGAGATGAACGACCTGGAGGGCGCGGAGACGATCTATTCCGCGCTGCTGGGCTTCCTGCGCAGCCAGAGCTGGCCGGATCAGGTCGCCGAGGTCGAGCGCCTGATGCGCGAGACGCTGGGCACGGAGCAGCCGCCGCCGCGCCGCCGCGCGCGCGGCACCGCCTCGCGCCCCGCCGGCGGCAACATCCCCCAGCGCGGCGCTT